>JACQDK010000088.1 GCA_016201135.1 Actinomycetota bacterium | reverse complement strand
GGATCTGCTCGGCGAGTCACCCGGCGCCGACCGTAGCTGCATTAGACGCAATCGATCCGGGCGCCGCCGGGCTGGCCGCCGGGCCGCCCGCGGGGCCCGGCCGCCGGCGCGGTCGCGGGAGCCCGGCCGCCGGCACGGGCCACGGCCGACAGCCGCACGCGCTCGCGTCGAGTACCATCGCACGAGGCCCTCCCAGATCGGGATCGGGCCCTGTTCGGCTGTCCGGAGGATCGCGTGAAGGTGGTCGTCGGCCTGGGGAATCCCGGGTCGCAGTACGCCAGGACGAGGCACAACATCGGTTGGCAGGTCGTCGACCGCCTGGCCGACCGTGCCGGCTGGGCAGGACGCGGGCGCCAGCGCGACGCCTCGAGCGTCGTCATGGGCCGCTACGACGGCCTCGACCTGACGCTGGTCAAGCCGCTGACCTACATGAACGATTCCGGCCTCGCCGTCCGCAAGGTATTGGCCCGCGCCAACGCACCGCTCACGGACCTGCTCGTGGTCGCCGACGACTTCGCGCTGCCGTTCGGCAAGCTCCGGTTTCGCGAGGGCGGGAGCCATGGCGGCCACAACGGGCTCCGCTCCATCGTCGACGAGCTCGGCACGGAGAAGTTCAGCCGTCTCCGGATCGGGATCGGCGTCCCCGACCGGGGCGCGATCGACCACGTCCTCTCCACGTTCACGGCCGACGAGGTCGCCCGCCTCGACGAGCTGATCGGCGCGGCAGCCGACGCAGTCGAGGCCTGGGCACACGAGGGCACGAACAAGGCCGCCAACCGCTTCAACATGTTCGAGCTCCGCCCGGCGGACACGACGCTGCTCGCCGCGCCCGGGGAGGTGGGCGGGCCAGCGGGCCCCGACGGGATCCGGCGAACGCGGACCGGCTGGCGGCGGATCCGGCCCGGATCGGCGGACGGCTGATCGATGCCGCCACCCCCACCCCCGCTCCGGGGTCGCCGCGGCCGGGATCGGCGGATCGCCGAACGGGTCGCCACCGACTTCGCGACGCGGCACGCGCCGCCGACCCGCGAGGCGCTCGACTTCGACGTCGCGGACGTCGACCGCGAGGTCGAGGACGCGGCGCGGCGGGCCGAGGAGCGCCGCCCGACCGAGCCCGCCACCCGGCCGCCACGGCGCCCGGCGGCGGGCCGCCCCACGGCCTCGGCCAGGGTCAGCGCGCACCGGCTGCCGGACCTCTCCGCGCTGCCGCCGTTGCTTGCCGGGACCGGCACGTTCGCCGCCCTCCGCGAGCGGCTGGGGCATGCGGCCGACGATCCACGCCGGGTCGGCCGGCACTTCGGGCTGGTGGCGGTGCCGCACGGGGCCAAGAGCTACCTCGCGGCGGCCCTGGCGCTCGGCTCGACCGGCGAGCGGCTCGTCTGGGTCGCTCGCGACGCCGAGATCGGCGACCGCGTGGCCGAGGAGCTGGGCGCGTGGCTCGGTGATCCCGTGGCCGTGTCGACGCTCGAGCCGCGTACCTCGCTGGCCTACGAGCGAAGCGAGCTGATCGCGGACGAGACCGCGGCGCGGGTCGCCGCGCTGGCGGCGTGGCGAACCGGCCGCGCGAGGGTCATGGTCGCCAGCGTCCAGGCGCTGCTGCAGCACACGATCGCTCCGGGTGACCTGCCGGCCAGCCCGCGCGAGCTCCGCCCGGGCGCCCGGATGCATCTCGACGGCTTGCTGCGCGAGTTGTTCGATCTCGGATACGTGCCAGTCACCGAGGTCGCCGGCCGCGGTGAGTTCGCCAGGCGCGGCGGGATCGTCGACGTCTTCCCCCCCTCGCTCGACCTGCCGATCCGGATCGAGTTCTTCGGCGACGAGATCGACTCGCTGCGCGCGTTCGACCCGACCGACCAGCGCACCGTCGGCCCGGTGGAGACCGCGGCGCTCCTCCCGGCTTCCGAGTTCCTGCTGCCGGTGGGCGGGGCGGCCGGCATCCGCGAGCGGCTTGGCCGTCGGGCCGGACGACTCCCGGAACGCCTGGCCGCCGACCTCGAGCGGTTCGACGCGCCGCCGCTCGACGCGCATGCGATCACCGGCGAGACCCGCGCCCTGGCCGTCGGCGACGCGGCCGAGGTCTGGGCCGCGCACATCGCTCCGGCCACGGGTCTCGACCATGTCGACGCCGGAACGTTGCTCGTGCTCGACGAGCCGGGCGATCTCGCCGAGTCGGCGGCGTTTCTGTGGCGCCAGGCCGAGGAGCGCCGGGCCGAGCTCGTCGAGGCGGGCGAGCTGCCGGCCGACTGGCCATCCGGGTATCTCGGGTCGCGCGAGTGGAAGGGCCGGCTCGTGGCCTCGCGAACGCTCGAGCTGACCTGGGAGTCCGTGCCGCCCGAGGGGTCGTCCCTGGCAAGGGGCGCGCTGTCGTCGGGCGATCCGTTCGGCTGGCGCGAGCCGGCCCTGCCGCAAGGCCGGGCCACCCGCCTGCTCGAGGCCGTCGACACGTGGCGCCGCGATGACGCCAGGGTCGTCATGGCATCGGACCAGGCGCCGCGCCTCGCCGAGCTGCTGTCCGATTCCGGCCACCCAGCCGCCGTCGTCAGCCGGGTGGGGGAGGCGCCGCCGCCCGGCGCCGTGGTGCTCGTCGAGCGCAGCCTCAACGGCGGCTTCAGCGGCGGACCGGACGGGCTCACGTTCGTCACCGATCGCGAGCTGTTCGGGACCGTCCGAATCCGACGGCCGAAGGCGCTCCGGCGCGTCGTCCCGCGCGACATCCTGGAGCGGCTGACGCCAGGCGACCTGGTGGTCCACATCGATCACGGCGTCGCCCGCTACGAGCAGATGCTCCGCCGCGGGGGAGCGGGCGAGGATCGCGACTACCTGGAGCTGTCATTCGCCGGCGGCGACCGGATCTTCGTGCCGGTCGAACAGATCGCCCGGATCAGCCGCTACTCGGGCGGTGAGCGTCCCGCCCTGTCGAAGCTCGGCGGGACGGACTGGCTGCGCGCCAAGCAGCGCGTCCGCAAGGCCGTCGACGACCTGGCCGAAGACCTGCTCCAGCTGTACGCGACCCGGGCCCAGGCGCGCGGCCACGCCTTTGCCGACGACACGCCGTGGCAGGCCGAGATGGAGGCCTCGTTCCCGTACGAGGAGACGATCGACCAGCTCCGCGCCGCGCTCGAGGTCAAGGCCGACATGGAGCAGGTCCGGCCGATGGACCGGCTGGTGGTCGGCGATGTCGGCTACGGCAAGACCGAGGTCGCCCTGCGGGCCGCGTTCAAGGCGATCCAGGACGGCAAGCAGGTCGCCGTTCTCGTGCCGACCACCGTGCTCGCCGCCCAGCATCACGCCACGTTCTCGCAGCGGTTCGCGGCGTTCCCGTTGGAGGTCCGGCTGCTGTCGCGGTTCGTGTCGCCTGCGGCGCAGGCGGCCACCGTGGCCGGACTGACGGACGGGACGGTGGACCTGGTGATCGGCACGCACCGGCTGCTGTCCAGGGACATCCGGTTCAAGGACCTCGGGCTGGTCGTGGTCGACGAGGAGCAGCGCTTCGGCGTCGCCGCCAAGGAACGCCTCAAGCAGCTCCGGCGTGAGGTCGACGTGCTGACCCTGTCGGCGACGCCGATCCCGCGGACGCTCAACCTCGCGCTCGCCGGGATCCGCGACCTGAGCGTGATCGAGACGCCGCCGGAGGACCGGCTGCCGATCCAGACCCGCGTCGCCGAGGCGTCGGCCGGGCTGGTCCGCGACGCGATCGTCCGCGAGCTCGATCGCGGCGGGCAGGTCTTCTACGTTCACAACCGGGTGGAGACCATCGAGGCGCAGGCTGAGCAGCTCCGCCGGATGCTGCCCGATGCCCGGTTCGTGGTCGGTCACGGGCAGATGGCCGAGGGTGCGCTCGAGAAGGTGATGATCGCGTTCGCCGATGGCGCGGCTGACGTCCTCGTGTGCACCACGATCATCGAGTCGGGCCTCGACATCCCGAATGCCAACACGATCATCATCGACCGCGCCGACACGCTCGGGCTCGCCCAGCTCTACCAGCTTCGTGGCCGGGTCGGCCGGAGCAGCCGGCGCGCCTACGCGTACCTGCTCTATCGGCGCCGCGAGCGGCTGAGCGACGAGGCGCGCAAGCGGCTCCAGGCGATCTTCAACGCGTCCGAGCTCGGGGCGGGGTTCCAGATCGCCCTGTCCGACCTCGAGATCCGCGGCGCCGGCAACATCCTGGGCGCCGAGCAATCGGGGCACATGGCGGCGGTCGGGTTCGATCTCTACTCGCGGCTGCTGGCCGAGGCGGTCGAAGCGCGCAAGGCCGCGCTCGAGGGCCGCGTGCCGGTCGTCGAGCCGCCGCAGGCCGTCGTGGACCTGCCGGTCGAGGCGCATCTGCCGACCGACTACGTGCCCGACGAGGCCCAGAAGCTCGAGCTGTACCGACGGCTCGCCCGCGCCCGGACCGCCGCCGACCTGGCCGCCTTCCGCCAGGAGGTCCAGGACCGGTTCGGGCCGATGCCGGCGCCGGTGCTCCGGCTCGTGGAGGTCGTCGAGCTGCGGCTCGCGGCCGAGGCGGCCGGCGTGGCCTCGATCTCGCGCGAGGAGGGCTGGCTGGTGTTCCGGTTCGGGGCGGGCCTCACCCGCGCGACCGCGATGCGGCTGCTGGCCGGCCCGAGCCTGCCGGGCGCCCGGCCGAGCGACGTCACGTTCGCCAGCAACCAGGTCCGGATCCGGCTGCCACGCGATCCGGCCAAGAGCTGGGCGCTGACCAGGGCCGTCGTCGCGCGGTTCTCTGAAGCGGCGGCGTGACGGAGGCGCCGCGCGGGTCGGACCGCCGCCGGGACTTGCTGCCGATCGATTGCGACGGTGACCTCGACCGAGAGGTCCTGGCCCTCCAGCGCAAGGCACCTGCTGGTCACCGAGCTCTTTCGACCGGCGACCGGCCCCTGACATGGCGAACGGGCCGACCGGTTGGTCGGCCCGTTCTCGATGGCGTCGGACGCCGCGGTTCAGCGCACCGTGATCGTCCCGAATTCGCCGTGCGTTTCGTCGCCAGGCCCGGCCGCGAAGAACAAGGTGGTCGCCGGGCCCGAGTTCGCGTTGTCGCCACCGAAGGCGATCGCCCACAGGCCGTCGATCGCCAGCGGCCGGTGATTGTCGAGCTTGAGGTGGCCGTCCGGCTCCCAGCTGCCCCAGCGGAATGCGTTGATCCGCCCGTCCCCGAAGTTGCCGACCAGGAGCTGGCCGCCGAACTCGCCAAAGCCATCCGGTGCGAGGGCCAGGCCCCACGGCGCGTTCAGTGAATCGCCCGAGGCGACCCGGCCGAGGAGCGACCCGTCGAGTCCGTAGGCGTCCACGAAGCCGAACCCTTCGCCGGCGATCTCGTCCTCCGCGTCGGCGTCCTGCTTTGCGTAGGTCACGAAGATCATGTCGTTGAGGTTCTGGATCCCGAACGGCGCGTAGCCGGCGGGGAGGTTCGGATCGACGAACGCTCCGGCCGGTGTCGTGACATCCCAGGTCGTCGCTGTCACCGGATCGGGCGTCACGACGTCAACACGGGCGTTGTGGAAGTCGGCCGCGTAGAGCGTCGGGGTGCCGTTCACGAGGGCGATCGCGAGACCCTTGTAGATCGCTCCGGCACCGGATCGATCGAGCCCGACGACCGCGGCCGGGGCCCCGTTGCCGGGCCAGCCAAGGATCTTGCCTTCCTCGGTGTCGAACAGGAACGGCGCTCGGACGGTGGCCCCGGCCGCGTTGACGACCTGGAATCCGACCGGCGCCAGGTTGGCAACCGTCCCGGTTGGCTTGTTCGGGACACTCACGACGAGCGGCACCCGGGCGCCCGCGCCGGTGTACAGCATCGAGACGTTCATCCCGTTGTCAGCCACCCACCACGGGCTTCCGCTCGTGCGGCTGAGACCCCAGCCGTTCACGAGGTTCGGGTCCATCAGGCTGCCGTCGACGCCCGTGTCGGACACGAGCACGGTCGGGTCATAGGCGCTGTGCGGCGACTTGGCCGCTACGGGTGCCACCGCTGTCAGCGCGAGGCCGAAGGCGGCGGTGAAGACCAGGAATCGACGCATTGGCAGGTCCTCCGTCTGGTTTGGCGGCCCACGGGTAGGGGATGGGCCGCGGTTCACCCCGGCAGAGAGGACTACGCCAGGGGCACCCGGGTCGGTTTGTCCGGGACGTTTCGATTGCGCAACACCGGCCGCGCGGACCGTGGCAGATCCGTTAGCGGAAGAAGCGCGGCAGGAGAGCCCGGTTCGCCTCGAGCAGTGCGGCCAGCAGCGGCTCGGCAATCGCCCACTGACCGACGAGCGGGTTGGCGATGAGCGCGCGCAGGGCGGTTCGCCGATCACCGGAGCAGGCTGCCTCGACCGTCAGCTCCTCGTAGGCCTTGGCCGCCTGGACCAGGCCCCGCATCTCCGGTGCGAGCGGTGCGAGCGGTAGTGCGTGCGCGCCGTCGCGATCGATCCGCGCCGGGATCTCGACGATCGCATGGTCGGGCAGGTCCGGCAGGGCCCCGTCGTTGCGCATGTCGACGACCTGCACGTCGCCCCTGCCGTCGTGGAGCGACGCGATCAGCTGCGCCGCCGCCTCGCTGTAGTAGGCGCCGCCGCGTTCCGCGAGCAGTGCGGGCTTCTCGGCCAGCCCCTGGTCGCGGTAGAGCTCGAGGAGGCTCGCCTCGATGTCGATGACGTCCTGGGCCCGGGTGTGACCGTCGCGCTGCTCGGCCACGACCCTGGCCGTCTCGTAGTAGTAGTGCAGGTAGTACGAGGGGATCGCGCCCAGCGTCCGGATCAGCTCGACCGGCAGCCCGACGTG
>JACQDK010000085.1 GCA_016201135.1 Actinomycetota bacterium | reverse complement strand
GTGGTCCCCGTGGTCGTGATCGTGATCGTCGTGATCGTGACGGTGGTGGCTCGGCGCCGTCGGCTCGGGCGCCACGCACAGGTCCCAGCGATCGCGCCAGCGTTCCAGGAAGCGGTAGTAGTTCCGCTTCGACCATTTCGCGCGCTCTTCGGGCGACGTGTTGAACCACATCCGGTGCTCGTGCTTGTCGACCGGCACGGGGACGACCACCGCGCGGAGCCCGCGGTCCTTGACTCGGAACGAGTACTCGATGTCGGCCGTGCGGTACCACCTGAACCTCTCGTCGAACAAGCCCGCGGTGGCGAGCACATCGCGCCGCAGCGCCATGAAGTAGCCCTCGATCGCGTCACAGTCGCCCGGACCGGGCGCCTCGTCGAACTCGCGGAGGTCCTTCGTGACGATGCCGAAGGGTCCGGCGACCCCCACGGTGGGATCGGCGAGCGCGTCCTCGAGCGGGCCGAAGACGTCGCCCGCCGGCTCGACGCTCCCGTCCATCACGAACACCGCCTTCCCGGTCGAGCGCTTCAGGCCGGCGTTGCGGGCGGCGCCCCAGCCGGTGCCCTCCTCGAGGTTGAGGACCTCCACGTCCTCCCCCCAGCGAGAGGGGTCCGCTCCCGTGACGTCGGCCACGACGTACTGGACCCGGCGGCCTCCGGCATGAGCGCGGAAGGCCGCGAGGGCGCGCTCGACGTCCTCGGGCCAGCCCTCCAGGACCCAGTGCACGCTCACGTCGGCGGTCGAGGGCTCCTCGAGCGCCGAGGCGACGTCCGGGGCGCGCACCCGTGCTGGAGCCGCCGGAGGCTCCGGCACGGTCGCCGGCTCCAGGCGGAACCCGGCTGGCCCGTCCACCACCGTCCACCCGGCGGCAGCGATCTCGTCGCGCAGGGCATCGGCCCGCGCGAAGTCCTTGGCGGCGCGGGCGCCCGCGCGTTCGGCCGCCTTGCGGGCGACGTCCTCCGGCACGTTAGGCATGGCCGCCCCTCCGCCGGATGAAGTCCAGCACCAGGGCGTCGGACTCCTCCGCGCGCTCCGAGTGGTACAGGTGGCCGGCGCCCTCGATCCACGCGAGCTCGGCGCCCGGGATCCGCGAGGCGAGCACCTCGGCGTTCGCGGGGGCCACCAGCCGGTCGAGGGTGCCGTGGAGCACGAGGGTGGGCAGGCCGATCTCCGGCAGCCGGTCGTGGGCGTCGAACCCCTGCATCGCCTCCCACTGTCTCCGCTCGCCCCTCGGATGTTTCGGTTGTTCGGAGGAGATCCGCAGGTCCTCTGCAACATGCTCGGGGTGCTCCTCAGGGAAGCCCGGCGCGTAGAGCGCGCGCCACGGCTGGTCGATCGGGGCCTTCGCGTGCGGGGCGGGAGCGACGTCCGGGCCGCCGCAGTGCGTGGCGGCCAGGATCAGCGTCCGCACGCGCCCCGGATGGGCGAGCGCGAGCTCCTGGGCCACCATCGCACCGAACGATTGGCCGTACACGTGCGCGCGGTCGATACCGAGCTCGTCGAGCAGGGCCACGGTGTCCTGCACGAAGGTCGTCATCGTGCACGGTCCCGGCGGGTCGTCCGAAGCGCCGTTCCCCCTGAAGTCGTACGCGCAGACCCGCAGCTCCGAGGCCAGGTGCGGGATGTTCCTGCGCCAGCCCGGTATGTCTCCGCCCATGCCCTCCAGCAGGATCAGCGGCGGGGCGCCCGGCGATCCGAACAGCTCGAAGTGGATCCGGCAGCCGTCGGGGCGAACGAGCTCCGGCATCCGGACGGACGGCCGCAGCTCAGGCCGTGGCGGCCTTCGACGCGTTCCGCAGGCGCCCGGCGAGCGCCTGGAGCGTCTTCACGGCGATCGCCGGGTGCTCCTGGAGCAGGCCCCGGAAGACCCATTCGGTGAGGCCGAGCAGCACGACGTCGCCGTCCGCGGTCACGGTCGCGGTCCGGGGACCGCCGTCCAGCAGGGCGATCTCTCCGAAGAAGTCACCGGTGCCCAGCTTGGCCCTGGTCTTGCCCCCGATCGACACGGTCGCGGTCCCCTCGACGATGACGAAGAGCCCCACGCCGGGGTCGCCCTCGCGCGCGATCTGGGCACCGGCCCGGTGGCGAACCTCCTTCAGGCCGCGAGCGACGGCGGCCAGGTCCTTGGGCGTGCAGTCGGAGAAGATCGGCACGTTGCGGAGCAGGTTCGCGACGTTCGTCGCCACGGCGGTCCCCCTTGGTCGGCGAGGCTCTGGTCGGCTGTCGGCGAGGCTCCGCCGGATTCTAGTCGGGAACCCGCCGGGGCGCGCACCCGCGGGTGTTTCGGCCGTCGCCGGGCGATCGGAGCGCCTCACGCATGCACGCGGCGGCGCCCGAGCGGCTCGCCGCTCGGGCGCCGGTCGTCCTTGACGCGCTCGCGTCAGACGGTCTTGATCACAGCCTGCATCTGCTCGCCCATCTCGGGCGTGATCTCCAGGTCCGGGTGCGCGACTCCCGCGTGGATCTGGACGTGCTGCATGAGCTCCTCTTCGGTCTCCACCGTGAACGATCCGGGACAGCCGGCCATCCCCATGTCCGCGCAAGCGAGCGACTTCGCCATGCCCCCTCCCTTTCCTCGTTCCCTCGACCCTGCCCGACACCGCGAGATGCGTCAACCCCGTGGCAAGCGTCGAAACGGGGTCCGGCGAGCGAACTTTCCGAGGGGAACGCGGCGTTCATGCAGGCAGACGCCCTGCGTGTTCTGGTCGCGGGGACAGGATTTGAACCTGTGACCTCTGGGTTATGAGCCCAGCGAGCTACCGGACTGCTCCACCCCGCACGAGGATGCTAACAACGTGGCCCGCAAGCGCCAAACCCTACCCCTTGACCCGCACCTTCGCCTTCACGGCATCCTTCTTGGTCGCGTCCGTGACCGACGTGGCGCTCACGAGCCAGGATCGCGTGACGCCGACCTTCGCCGTCTTCTTCACGGTGATCACGAGCTTCAGGGTGATGGACCCGCCGGACGCGATGCTCGAGGTCGTGAAGGTCCCGGCGACCACCGACGACGTGACGTCGGTCGTCCCCTGGAAGTACTTCACCGCGAAGCCCGTCTGCGCGCCCTTGCCCTTCACCGTGAACGTGTCGGTCGAATTGCCGTCGTTCTCGACGCGGACCGTGAACGTCTTCTTGGAGCCGCGGAGGGCCTTAGCCGTGACGGTCTGCTTGGCTGCGGTGGTGTTGTACGCGTTGTCGCCGACGTACTTGCCCTTGCCCAGGCGGATCGCGCCGTCCGGCTGGTAGTACGGGACCGGCGGCGCCACGAGATAGCGCGCGGCGGCCGCGTCGTAGCGGGTGCCGTAGGCGTCGCCGACGACGACGATGCTGCCGTCGGCCTGGAGCGCGGTCCCGAAGCCGTTGTTCCCGAACGGGCTGATCTGCGTGTAGACGACCCCGCCCGTGCCGAACCCCCCATCGAGCACGCCGCCGGTCGTGTAGCGGGCAACGCCGAAGTACGAGGAGCCCGCGGTGCCCGACACCACGATCATCCCATCGCCCTGGATCGCGACCCCGTACGCCGTGTCGTTGTGGCCTATGTTGGTCGTCGTCGTGCCACCGCTGCCGAAGGTCCCGTCGAGCGATCCAGACGTGTCGTAGCGAGCGAGCGCGAAGTCGAGGTCGACGCCGCTGTCGGAGTAGCCGGCAGCCACCACGTCGCCGCTGCCGTCCAGCGCGATCGCCTGGATCTCGTCGTCGGCGGGCCCGATCGCCGTGGTCTGAATGCCGCCCGTTCCGTAGCTCGTGTCGATCGACCCGTCGGTCGTGTACCGGACCAGTGCGAAGTCGCGGTCGGTGCCGTTGTTCGAACGGCCTGCGGCGACGATCTTCCCGTTCCCCTGGATCGCGACGGCGTTCGCGGCGTCGGAGCCGGCACCGACGTCCGTCTTCACGGAGCCGGACGAGCCGAACGTCGTGTCCAGGCTCCCGGAGGTCGTGTAGCGCGCCAACGCGAACTCGTTCTTCAGGCTCACGACGGTCTGACCGGCCACGACGATCTTGCCGTTGGCGTCGATCGCCATCCCGTTGATCTCGTCGTCGCCGGTGCCGAGCGACGTCGTGGTCGTGCCGCCGCTGCCGAAGGTCCCGTCGAGCGCCCCGCTGGACGTGTACCGGGCTATCGAGAAGTCATGACTGGTGATGTTGTCGGAGTAGCCGGCCACGACGATCTTGCCGTTGGCGTCGATCGCGACCGCGTGCGCGTGGTCGGTGCCGGAGCCGAAGCTGGTGGTCACGATGCCGCCGCTGCCGAACGTCGCGTCCAGCGTGCCGTTGGGGTTGTAGCGCATGATCAGCCAGTCGTCCCCCGACCCCGTCGCGGTGTACCCCACGGCCACGATCGCCTGGTCCGACGGCTGGACGGTGACGGCGACGAGCACGTCGTCCCCCGACCCCACCGAGGTCGTCACGGTGCCGGACGACCCGAAGGTTGCGTCCAGGTCGCCGGCGGCGGCCAAGGCGGGAGACTCGATCAGCAACGGGAGCAGGGTGGCCACGAGGATCGCTACGGCGAGACGACGCAT
The DNA here is from genome assembly GCA_016201135.1 of Actinomycetota bacterium. Taxonomy (GTDB): domain Bacteria; phylum Actinomycetota; class UBA4738; order UBA4738; family HRBIN12; genus JACQDK01. The sequence goes on along the minus strand of JACQDK010000085.1, from coordinate 18,660 downwards.
GACGATCGGCTCCTTGTCTTCGGGAAACCGCTAGTTCCGCGCATCGTATGCCCCGGCTCGCGCCCTTCTGCGCAAGGCCACCTGCGAATCTGCTCTGAACCGACGGGCCTGCGCGAGCCGAAGGCAGAGGCAAGACCCCGAAGAAGAGCGACAAGAAACCCCGAGCCCCTAGTCCGGCCTTTGCCGACCGGCGTAGGGTGGCCTCGAGGATCCCATGGCCGGGACATCTCCGTCGGGCGCGAGCGCGCCTGGTCGGCGTTTCCTTCCTCGACGCCGGCGATAGGCAGCGCGCCTGCCTTCGGCGCTCCGGTGCGCCCGGCCGGATCCCTCGGACGTCGCCGCCCCAAACGCGCCGGGCAGCGCCCCGGCAGTAGCATCCAACGCGTGACCACGCGCACCGTGCGCTCGCTCGTCGCCGGCAAGCCCGTGGAGGGCGCGCCCGGCGGCACTCTCACGATCCCCAACCCGGCGCACCTCGACGAGATCGTCGCGGAGGCGGCACTCGGGGACGCCGGCACGCTCCTCGCGGCCTGCCGCACCGCGAAGGCCGCGCAGCCCGAGTGGGCGCGCGTGCCCGCCCCGGTCCGCGGCCGCGCGATCCAGCACCTGGGCCGGCTGGTGGAGGAGAACAAGGAGACCCTCTCCCGCCTCCTCACCCGCGAGATCGGCAAGCCGATCAAGGAATCACGCGGCGAGGTGCAGGAGGTGATCGACACCTGCAACTTCTTCCTCGGGGAGGGGCGGCGGCTCTACGGCCAGACCGTCCCCTCCGAGATGCCCGACAAGCAGCTGTTCACGTTCCGCACGCCGGTCGGCGCGTGCCTGATCGTGACGGCCGGCAACTTCCCGGTCGCGGTCCCCTCCTGGTACCTCGTGCCCGCGCTGCTCTGCGGCAACGCGGTCGTCTGGAAGCCGGCCGAGTACACCCCGGCGACCGCCGAGGCGTTCGCGCAACTCTTCCTGCACGCCGGACTCCCGGAGGGCACCTTCAACCTCGTGCTCGCGGACGGGCCGCAGACCTTCGCCGGCCTGGAGGCCGGGCTCGAGGAGCAGGTCATCGACAAGGTCGGGTTCACCGGCTCGACGGAGGTCGGCCGCAGGATCGGCGAGCTCTGCGGCCGGCACCTCCAGTCGCCCTGCCTGGAGCTCGGAGGGAAGAACCCTCTCGTCGTGATGCCCGACGCGGACCTTGACCTGGCCGTCGAGGGCGCGCTCTTCAGCGGGTTCGGCACCGCCGGCCAGCGCTGCACCTCGCTCGGAACCGCGATCGTGCACGGCGAGGTCCACGACGACTTCCTCGCGCTCTTCGAGGCGGCCGTCCGAACGGCGCCGATCGGCACCCCGACTCGTGACGTGCTCTACGGCCCGATGATCTCGAAGAGGTTCTGCGACCGGTTCGAGGGATGGCTCGGGCTGATCCGGCCGCACCACCGGGTCTCTGGATCGAGCAGAACGGGGCGCATCACCTCCGCGAACCCGCGCGAGGGGTTCGCAGGCGACCCGGACGCCGGGCTCTACTACCACCCGGCGATCGTCGACGGCGTGACTATCGAGGACGACCTGTATCGCACGGAGACCTTCGGCCCGATCGTCGGCGTCGCGACGTTCGACACCTTCGACGAGGCGATCTCACTCGCGAACGGCCACGGCTACGGGCTCTCGTCGAGCATCTACACCCGCGATCCGCTGCACGCCTTCCGCTTCCGCGAGCGCGTGTCGGCGGGGATGGTGTCGATCAACAACTCCACGAGCGGCGCCGAGGCGCACCTGCCGTTCGGCGGCAACGGGCGCAGCGGCAACGGCAGCCGGCAGTCGGGCATGTGGGTGCTGGATCAGTTCACGCGCTGGCAGGCGATGAACTGGGACTACTCGGGCCGGCTCCAGAAGGCGCAGATGGACGTGGCCGACCTCAAGGCCGACCCGGGCTTCCGGTTGGAACCCTAGGGCGACGGGCTCGGCGACGGGGAGGTCCCCGTCCCGCCCGAACCCTGGCCCTGCGCCTGCTTCGCCAGGTCGCTCGCCTCCTGCACCAGGCCCTGCGCGAGCTGAAGCTCCCGCTGGTACGTGGCCAGGTCGCCCGACTTCAGAGCGTCGTTCGCGCTCTGGAAGTGGTCCAGCGCCTGCGAGAGCAGGTCCTGGATCTGCTGCGCCACCGAGCCGGTCGGCGGAGGTGGGGCCCCTGCGCCTGAGCCGACCGCCAGGTCCAGCGCGTCGGGGAGGTTGTCGGCCACGGCCACGGTCCCGGCGCCGGTCACGACGACGACCCTCTTCAGCTCCGGGATCGCCTGACCCCCGCTCGAGCGCACGTACACCGGCTGCACGTACAGGAAGGTGTCGTTGATCGGTATCGCGAGGAAGTCGCCGAAGAGGACGTTCGATCCCCCCTGGCCGAGCAGCGTCCGCTCCTGGGAGAACGTCCGGTCCTGGTTGATCGCCGAGAACACCTGGGACGGACCGAGGATGTTCTCCCCCGACGGGAACGTGTACGACACGATCTGGCCGTAGGAGCCCGGATCGGACTTCGCGGCCATGTATCCGATCATGTTCTGCCTGCCCTGCGGCACGAACGGCATCGTGAGGACGAAGTTCTCCTGGTCCTCGCCGGGAAGGCGCATCAGCATGTAGTTCGGGTGGATGGGAGGGGCCGCCGCGTTCGGGTTCCGCGGGTCGCACTCGATCGAGGTCGGCTTGTTCGCGCAGTAGGTGGGATCCTGCGGGATCTGCCAGCGGTCCGTCTTCCGGTAGAAGACCGAGGGATCGAGCACGTGGTAGTTCGCGAACTGGAAGGCCTGGGTCGTGAACAGGTCCTCGGGGTAGCGGTAGTGCGCCTGTAGATCGGGTGAGGCCTGATCGCCGGAGGTGAACAGCTCGGGGAACGCCCGGGCCCACGCCTGGGCGATCGGGTCGGTGGGGTCGACGACGTAGTAGTGGACGGTCCCGTCGTAGGCGTCCACCGTGACCTTCACCGAGTTGCGGATGTAGTTCACGTTCGGGCCGGACCCGGTCACCTGCGCGAGGCTCACCGACTGCGAGTACGGGTACTGATCGGTGGTCGTGTACGCGTCCCAGATCCATGTGGGCCGGCCGTCGACGACGGCGAGGTAGGGATCGTGGTCGAAGGTCAGGAACGGGGCGGGCGTCTGCACCCGGCTCCCGATGTCGCGCCGGATCAGGATCCGACTGGAGCTGTCGATCTGTCCGGAGATGAGGAGGTTCACGTCCCGGAACCGCCACGCGAAGAGCGCGCGCTGAAGGATGCTCCCCATCTGGATGCCGCCCTTGCCCTGGTAGGACTGGGGACTCGTAGCCCCCTCGTAGTCCAGCTCCTGGGTCTTCGTGTTGACGACGACGAACGGAACGTCGCTCGACTCGCCGTAGTAGATCCTGGGCTGGGTGAGCGCCGGCTGGCCTGTGGGCGGGATGTCCTGGAGCGTGAACACGGGCTGGCCCTCGGGGGTCGCCGTGTTCACCTGGGTCGCCACCACGCCGAACCCGTGCGTGTAAACGAGGTGCTGGTTCTGCCAGGTCACGCCGCCCTGAAGGATCTGGCTCTGGCTCACCTCGCGCCCTGAGACCATCAGCACGCGGCGCTGGCCGCCAACCACGTACCGGTCCACGTCGACGTCGGTGAAGTCGTAGTACGTCTTGATCCGCTGGAGCGACTGGAAGTTCTCCTTCAGGATCTCCGGCCGCCAAAGGCGCACGTTCGAGATCGTGGCGTCGTTCTCGGCCAGGTCCTTCGGGGTCGGCGTCCCGCTCACGGGCCGCTGCGTGGTCTGGATCGCCTCGAGGCCGAACGCCGCCCTGGTGCCGGCGATGTTGTCCACGATGTAGGGCGCCTCGCGCTGCTGCTCCTGGGGCTTCACGCTGAACTGCTGCACGAAGGCGGGGTACGCGGTGCCGAGCAGCACCGAGACGCCGGCCAGGATCACGACGGCGATCACGGGCAGGGCCCAGTTGCGCAGCCGGATGTTCGCGAGGAACAAGATCGCGCAGATCACCGCCGCGATCACCAGGAAGTTCAAGGCGGGGAGCTGCGCCTTCACGTCCGTGTAGGAGGCCCCCTCCACGACCCCTCGCGCCGAGGTCAGGAGCATGAAGCGGCCCAGGAAGTAGCCCCAGGCCTTGACCAGCATGATCGCGCCGAGCAGCACCGACAGGTGCGCGCGCACGGCCGGCGCCACCTTGTCGGCCAGGAGCGGCGCCTGCGGACGGATGCCGCCCCAGAGCACGTGCGCGCCCGCCGTCAGGATCGTCACGGTCGCCAGCGACGAGTACAGCTCGCCCTGGAGGAACCGCAGCACCGGCAGGTCGAACACGTAGAACGCAGGGTCTCGGTGGAAGAGAGGCTCGGGATGGCCGAACGCGAGCCCCGAAGAGTTCCGCCACAGGAGGAACGTCTGCCACTGCCGCGCGAAGGTTCCGCCGGTGAAGAGCGCCAGCACCACCGCGACCCCGGGCAGCAGGAACCACAGGTACGGCTCGAGGTTCTGCCGGATCCGCTCCACGGGCTCCTGGTCCGGAGCGAGCACGACGGTCCGCGAGGAGAGGCGCCGCGCGACGAGCAGGTTCAGGTACAAGAGAGCGAAGAAGAAGACCGCACCGAAGAGCCCCAGGACCGACTTCGTGCGGAGCACCCGCCAGAACACGGCGCTGAAGCCGACCTCCCGGTACCAAAGGAGGTCCACGTAGAACTGGGACATGATCGTTAGCGCGAGGGCTGCGAGGATGGCTGCGGCGACGACGAAGAGCGGCCATCGCCGCTGCGTCCCCATCCCCACGCGTGCCACGGATCCCTCCTCGACGGTGCGCCGGCGGGGGCATCCGCGCCTGCGACCCCGCCAGCCTAACGCACAGCCGGCCGAAGGCCCGGGTCAGCCGGCGCCGAGCAGCGTCAGCGCGTTCCCGAACGTGGCGACCGGCACGATCTGCATCGAGCCGTCCGAGGCCGCCTTCGCCGCCTTGAGGTTCCCCTGCGGGCACAGGAAGACCTGGGCGCCGGCGGACTCTGCCGCGACGACCTTGTCCTGGATGCCGCCGATCGGTCCCACGCGGCCGTCGACCTCGATCGTGCCGGTGCCGGCGATCGTCCGCCCTCCGGTCAGGTCGCCCGGCGTGAGCAGGTCGTACAGGCCCAGGGCCCACATCAGGCCGGCAGAGGGGCCGCCGACGTCGCCGCTCTCGATCGAGACCGGGAAGGGGAAGTTGGGGATCATCGAGATGCCGAAGAGCGGCGGCCGCCCGTCGACGCAGACCCGCCGGGTGATGACGACGTCCTGCGTCTTGCCGGAAGCCCGGACCCCGAACGTCACCGGGGAGCCGGTGGGGACCGCGTCCAGCAGCCCCTGCGCCCGACCCTGGGAGGCGACGGGCGTTCCGTCGATCGACGTGATCACGTCGCCCGCGAAGAGCTTCCCCTCAGCCGGGCAGCCCGGCGCGACTCCCTCGATCAGGGCGCCCGCGCCGTGGTCCTTCGGATAGCCGTCGGTGCGCTGAAGGGCCACGAACGCGGCATCGATCTTGCTCGTGTCCATCTGCGAGATCGAGCGGCTCTGCTCCTGGGCCTGCGTCTCCCCTGGGGCGTACAGGGAATCGCGGGAAACCACCGATCGGTGCGGATCGAGCCATGCCAGGAACGCCTCGGCGGCGGTGACCTGCCGGAACTCCACCGTGGTCATGATCAGCCTGCCCGCCGACGCGTACACGGTGGGGCCCTCGACGTGGATCAGCGGTTCGACCTCCCGGGCCGGGCCCGGTCCGACCGCGTAGTAGGGAAGCGGGATCGAGACGGCGGCGAGCACGGTCCCGAAGGACACGAAGAGGGCCGCGTAGGTGGCGTACTTGAGTAGGCGTCTCATGGGTGGGCCCCGTCATCCTACGGTGGAGCAACTCCCCGCGAATGGGGCTGCGAGGCGGTAGGCTCCGGTCGCCGAGGGGGTGCATGGGACAGTTCCTGTTGGTGCTCGCGCTGGCGATCGGCGCCGGGTTGGCCGTCTATAACGTCTCGCTACGCCTCACCGGGGACGAGGACGAGGCGAACGGCGCCGGCTTCCTGCCGGAGGAGCAGATGCTTGCCGGGCGCCAGGGGAGCCTTCCCCCGGGGTACCGCTACGCGGTGCTCGTTCCCGGATACCGGTCGTGGGAGACCCGCGCGTTCGGGCTCTTGGGGATCTTCCTGGTCGTGGTGGCGGCGGCGCTGCTCCTTGCGATCGGGGTCTACGCCGCCTCGCACGCCGTGCGGGTGACGCTCGACAGCCTCGTCGGCAGCCCGACGCCTTCGCCCTAGGTCACCGCACCTCGGGCGTGACGTCGCGGATCTCCCGCACGAGCAGCTGTGAGAGCTGGTCGTCGTCGCGGAGCCGTCCCTCGAGGTTGTACTCCCCCGCCCACTCCTCCAGCGCAGCGCGAGTGGCGAGATCCAGCGCCCCGGACTGCGCCCCGGCGAAGACGCCCAGTGCAGCAAGGCGGCGCTGAAGGTCCAGCACCAGCTCGGGCGTGGCGGCAAGGAGTGGGTCGTTCCGCACGAGCATCGTGTCGTCCCACACCTGGAACAGGCGCGCGAGCTCCTTCGGGGCATCGGGATGGTCGTCGACCCTCACGTCGACGTACCGGTCGTTGCGACCCTCGTACCCGCCGCCCTCGCGCACCACGAGGAGCGCGGCCGACTGGCGCCCGCGGCGGTCGCCGCCGGCCGCGTCGCCGGCGAGCAGCGCCGCGAGGAGCCGGTCGCACAGGTCCCCCTCGGCCTCGGTGAACGCGCGCGCGAGCTCGCCGACGACCCCGGCGCCGACGAGGATGTTGCCCTGCGCCGCGAAGCGCTCGCCGGCGAGGCCTCCCGCCCAGTCCATGCACTTCGACCCGGTGAAAGTGGCGGCGCGCCCGGTCGCGTCCACGAAGCCGACCTGGCGGTCCTCGCTACCCTCGTCGGCCGCGACCAGCTGATCGAGCGCCTCCTGCGCACCGGCGCCCGAGCCCATCAGCGCGAGCCCGTCCGGCCCGAATGAGGTGTTGGCCCAAGCCTGGGTGGCGACCGCGCCGACCCCCGCCTTGGCGGAGGGCACGACGGCGCCCACCGCAGGGAACTTCGACGCAACCGCGACCCCCCAGTCACCCTTCTCCGGGTCGGCCGCCACGATCGAGAACGTCATCAGGTCACCTCCTTCGCACGAGCTGGAACGCGGACCGGTAGTCGGCGAGGTGCTCCAGCATGTAGCCCGCGCCGATCGCGACCGTCTCGAGCGGCCGCTCGGTCATTCGCACCGGCACCTCGCACTCCTGGGCCAGCAGCAGGTCCATGCCTCGGAGCAGGCTGCCGCCTCCGGTGAGGAACATCCCGGTCTCAAGGACGTCGTGGGTGAGCTCGGGAGGCGCCTCGGCGAGGCAGCGGCGAGCGGTGTCGACGATGGCGGCGATGGCCGGCGACATCGCCTGGCGGATCTCGTCCCCGGTCACCTTCACCTCCAAGGTGTTGCCGGTCGCGAGCTCCCGGCCCTGAACCAGCGCGGCCCGCCCTCCTGGCGCCGGGAACGCCGAGCCGATCGCGATCTTGATCTCCTCGGCCGCCTTCTCGCCGATCGCGACCCCGTACCTGACGCGGAAGTGCTCCTGGATGGCGGCGTCGAGGTCGAACCCGCCCATGTTCACCGCCGTGCCCGAGACCACCCCGCCCATCGAGACCACGGCCATCTCAGACCGGCCGCCGCCTATGTCGACGATCAGGTTCCCGATCGGCTCGTGGATCGGCAGGCCGGCGCCGATCGCGGCGGCGAGTGGCTCCTCCACGAGCACGACCCCGCGCCCGCCGGCGTGCTCGACCGCCTCCTCGATCGCGCGTCGCTCGACATCGGAGCTCTGCGAGGGGATCGCCACCAGCACCTTCGGGCGCGGGAACCGCGGGGCCCCGATCTTCCGCAGCACCCCCTCGAGCATCCGCTCGGTCATGTCGAACTCGGTGATCGTGCCCGACCGCAGCGGCCGGACGGCCACCACGTTGCCCGACTGCCCTCCGATCGCCTCCCAGGCCTCCTCGCCCATCGCGACGACATCGCCGGTGCCCCTGTGGAGGGCCACCACCGCCGGCTGAGAGAAGACGACGCCCTCGCCCTGACGGTAGACGAGCGTGTTCGCGGTGCCGAGGTCGATCGCGAGGTCGCGGCCCATCAGCTGCCCATCACCCAGTGGGCCTCGCCGGAGACGAGCGCCTCCTTCTTCCAGATCGGCACGTCCTGCTTGAGGCGCTCGATGCCGTGGCGGCAGGCCTCGAACGCGTCGGCGCGGTGCGGGGCGCTGCACGCGACCACGACGCTCGCCTCGCCGATCGCGAGCGCGCCCGTCCGGTGGAGCAGGGCGACCTTGCGCGCAGGCCACCGCTCGAGCATCTCGCCGCCGATCTCCTCCAGCCGGGCGAGCGCCAGGCCCTCCCACGCCTCGTAGGTGAGGCCGGTCACCTCGCCGGCCGGCGACCGATCGCGGACGGTGCCCACGAACACGCACGTGGCGCCCGCTGCCGGGTCGGCGACGAGCGAGAGGGCGTCATCTGGGGAGAGGGGCTCGGAGGTGATCCGAACCGCGAGACCGTCGCGCACCAGGCCATTCTAGGGAGCGCAGCGGCCGGGCAGCCCGGGCCGGGCAGCCCCGGTGGCCGGACCGTGGAACGCGGCTCCGCCGGACGGCGGCACGCGGCCCGCGCCGGACCCGGAACGCGGCCCCCGCCGTACGATGGGATGCATGGACACGCCCTTCGGCCCGATCGACCCGAACGCGTTCGCGGATACGCCGCTCTTCCGCGAGATCCAGCGGGTGATCTCGTCCTCGTCGGGCCCGATCAACTGGGAGCTGGCGCGGCAGATCGGGATCGCCTCAGCGCAGGAGGGGCGAGAGGACCCCGCGCCCTCCGAGGCCGACCTCCATTCGTTCGAAGAGGCGGTTCGCGTCGCCGAGCTCCACGTGGCGGATCTCACGGGCCTGGAGCCGCCCGCCGAGCTCGCGCCCGTCGAGGTCGTGCGCATCGCGGAGTGGGTGAACGCGAGCACCGAGGGGCTGCGGGAGCTGCTGGAACCGGCGGCGGCCAAGGTGGCGGCCGCGATCGGGGAGATGTCGGCGGCCTCGATGACCCCCGACGTGCCGGCGGAGGCAGCCGGGATGGGCGGCATCTTGCAGCAGATCTCCCCGCTGCTGCTCGGCGCCCAGGCCGGCACGGTGCTCGGATACCTCGGGCAGCACGTCCTCGGCCAGTACGACGTGGCCGTGCCGCGCTCCGGCCACGGGCGGATGCTCTTCGTGGCAGCGAACGTCGCGCGGTTCGAGCACGACTGGAGCCTGGACCCCACCGATTTCCGCACGTTCGTCGCCCTGCACGAGGTGACCCACCGGTTCGAGTTCGCGCGGCCGTGGGCGGAGCCGCGATTCCGGGAGCTGCTCGACGACTTCCTCTTCACGCTGCGGATCGACGTCGAGGCGATCCAGGGCAAGATCGCGACGCTCGACGCGGCCGACCCGGAGGCGATGCGATCGCTCCTGGAGTCCGAGGACGGCCTCTTCGGCGCGATCCTCGACGACGAGCAGCGGATCAAGCTCGGCCGGGTCCAGGCGTTCATGGCCGCCGCCGAGGGATTCGGCGACCACGTCACGCACGCTCTGGGGCGCAGGCTCCTTCCCACGTACGCGCGGATCGACGAGGCGATGCGCCGCTACCGCGAGGAGGAGCTCGCCGACCCCGTGTTCGAGCGGCTGCTCGGGATCGAGATGAAGCGCGAGCAGTACGCGCAGGGACGGGCCTTCTGCGACGCGGTGGTGGAACAGTCGGACGAAGCCACCCTCGCGCGGATGTGGGAGTCGGCCGACGCGCTGCCGTCCCTGCCGGAGATCGAGGAACCCCTCCTGTGGCTCGCCCGCACGATCTGACCGCCACTCGATGGCAAGTCGGTCTCGCGCGATGGTCTCTTCGTCAAGCTGGCAGGAGTGGGCGCTCGACGGCGGTGTTCTCGAGCGACGAAGCGCGTCCCCCTTTACGCGCCCGAGTACATGTGACACACGAGTAGAACCTCCGACTGCACGCCGCGCGCGTTCACGCGCAGCTCCGGTTGGGGCTGCCTGTTGCAGTCGGCATCAAGTGACAAGAAGTAGTCGCCAGCCGGCACCCGGACAGTGAACCGTCCATCCTCGTCGGTCTTGACGGTCGTGACTATCGCGCCGGACGGAGTCGCCACAAGAACCACAGCATCGGGCAACGGGCCGCGCCGGTGCCCACGGAAGTAGTCAGTCGTGAGGTCACGTCGCACTCGGCCTTGGATTATCAACGCGTACGATGACCTGGAGGCGGCGGTTAGTAACTGGCAAACGACGTTCTTGTTCGCCACGAGATTCCTCTGTTGAGGAAGCCATCTCTAGAGGAGATGACCAACGATGAGCGCAAGGACTCGCATCGGTGTCTCGGCGTTCCTGGTCGCCTTCGGGCTCGTGGTTGGCCCTTTCTCTCGCCCACGCGGGTCGCGGAACGGCAGAGAGTCGGAGTGTTCAGACGAAGTACTCGCGTCTCGACTGGCGACCAAGCGTTTCGTCCCGCACGCGTGCACGCATCGCGAGTCAGAATCCCCCGGACTCGCCCAGCCCACAAACGCCTCTCTTCCAAGATCGGATCGTCGACCGTACACAGAGTGAAGGTGCGTGCGGCAATGACCACGACAGCATCTTCACGCCGACGACCCAGTGGACACACGGCGATGGCGACCTCCTCGCCTTGGTGTTGGCGGGCTCTGATCCCAACGACCCCTCCAGGGGAGGCATCCAGGTCTTGGAGTCCCAGGGTCAAACGGAACTTTCCGAGACCGGCGTCTACTTCCCGAGCGGAAACCTCGGTCCTCTTACGCTTGCGGACGTCAGTGGGAGCGTCGTGAGCTTTTCTTACTCCGGGGGTCGCGGAACCTTCGACATGTCCACCAACACCTTTAGCCTTGGAGTCAGCGCTTCGTCGAGCGGTAACTGACGAGAGACGAGGAGCTTGCGCTCCGCGCCGTCGCACTTCTGATGATCGAACCGAGTCCTCTTGGCGCAGAGGCCCAACTGAGTTCGGCTTCAGCACTCCTCGAAAGTCGGCGTCGCCATGCTGGAGCGAGCGTACCGGGGGCCCTTCTTGAAGCTAACCCCTCGCGAAACCGGAGTTGACCTCGCCGATCCTCTGGGTCCACACCTCGCGCGCCGGCGACGAGCACCTCAACTTTCCTGTTCAACCGGATGTCCCCTGCCACGAGATGTCGAACTCGACCCCGAGCCCCGCGTCCTTCGTCAGCCGTTGTACGTACGTTCCGTCCAGGCGCATCACGTATAGATCGTAGGTGCCGGAGTTCACTGCACTCAGGTTATCCGTGGCTCCGTAGGCGATCAGGGTTCCATCGGGGGACCACACGGGCCAGTTCTCGTCCAGGCTCGGGTCGTTGGCGATGGCGGCGAGCCCGGAACCATCCGCGTTCACCACGTAGATGTCGTAGTCGTGGCCATTGTCCGCCTCGAAGGCCAGCCGCGTCCCGTCCGGAGACCATTGTGGCTGGAAGGGATCGATGCCCTTCAAGTCGACCACGTCCGCAAGGCCGGTCCCATCCGCGTTCACCACGTAAATCGCGCCCTCGCGGAGGAACGCGATCCGCGAGCCGTCGGGCGACCAGGTCGGCAGCTCATCCCACTTCGGACTTTGGGTCAGCTGGGTTAGTCCGGTCCCGTCCGGGTGGATCGTCCACAGATCGCCCCCGTGACCGCTACTCAGCACGAACGTGATCCGAGAACCATTAGGCGACCAGGTCGGCCCCCAGCCGTCCGCGATCTTGCGCTGATCCGAGCCGTCCGCGTTCATCACGTACAGCCCGGAGGTGCTTCCCTCGCCGTCGCTGTTGTATGCGATCATCGAGCCGTCGGGCGACCATCGCGGGGAGTCCTGCGAGAACCACCCCTGAACGTCCGCCGGGCTTGTCGTGAGGTTCGTGACCCCGGTGCCGTCGGCGTTCATCACATAGATGTCGTAGTTGGCGCCATTCCTCGTCGCCCCCTTCGGGTATCCCACGAACGCGATCTCGGAGCCGTCGGGCGAGAACACCGGCATCAGAGCGGTGACGACGAGGTTCTTGTCGTAGGTCTCGATCAGGTTGGTCAATCGCGAGCCGTCGGGAAAGACGGTGCAGACTTGGAATCCGCAGTTGAACGCGATGAGCCCGTTTCTCGCCGGGCCGACAGCCGAGATCGTCGGGGATGGCGTCTCGCCAGGCTGCACCACAACGCGGCCTCTGAACGCCCGGTTCACCAACAGGAAGCTCGCGGCCGCGATCCCGAGCGCCAACAGCACGACGCCGGTCCGTCGAAGCTTCGACGGACCCTGCTCAGCCGGCGTCCTTGGACCCAGACGCTCCACGTCCGACCACACGTCGGGAGGTTCGATCCGATCCAGCTCGCGCAACCGTTCGACGAAATCAGGCATCTTCTCCCTCCAGCAGTCGGCGGAGCCGCTTCCTCCCTTGACTGATGTGCACGCGGACCGTTCCTGTCGTGGAGCCGAGGATGGCCGCCACCTCCCTGGTCGAGTGTCCCGCGTAGAAGTGAAGGATGATGACGGCTCGCTGCTTGGGCGAGAGTTGGCCAAGGATACGGAGGAGATCTGTTGGCGGCTCGGACATCTCGTAGGAGAGGTTCTCTTCCAGGAACCGCTGGCGCGATCGTTGCTTCATCTCCCCGGACGCGATGCGGAACGCGGACCGCCACACCCATCTCTCCTGGTCCCTGATCGCGTCACCGCGACCGAGGGCTTGAGCGAAGGCCTCGGCCATGGCATCCTTCGCAACTTCCGGATCGCCGGTGAACGCGAGGAGAGATCGCCACAACCGGGCGCCGTCCCTCCGGTAGAGGCGCTCCAGCTCGGCGCCTGGTTCCGTACTCACCGGCGCATCCTGCACCACATCTCTACAGGGACGATGCAAGGTCGATTCGTATAGGCCCGCATCCTAATGTGGTCCAGAGCGCCGGCACGTCGTGATCGTGGCGGTGCCTGACGCCACCCAGGCGCGGATGTAGGACTCGGCGGCCGCGCTGCGGCGCCGCGCGACCGCGATGGCACCTGCCGCCACACCGCCGGACGGACGGGGCGCCGCCCGCCATGCCGTCCGCTATCCTGTGCGCGCCATGACCACCTCCGTCGGGGAGCTCGTCGCCGCGAACGTCGCCGACCGGCGCGTCTGGGACGCCTACGGGGAGTCCTCGACCCCCGGCATCTACCTCCCGGGCCCGCAGGGGCGGGCCCTGCCGTTCGTGGTCTACCGCGCCTGGAAGGTCCCGAACGGGCTCGTCGCCGAGGAGATCCGCCTGATCAGCCCCTCGGGCCGCACGCTCCATCGCTGGGGACCGAACCCCCGCCGGATGCTCGGCATGATGGACCTCACCGTCGAGGTCGACACGATCGAGGACGCCATACTCGACGAGACCGGGACGTTCGTCGTCTCGTTCATCATCGACGGCGTGATCGTGGCCGAGACCGAGGTCCCGGTGTACGTGCAGGCCGCCCCAACCAAGTTCCCGAAAGAGGTCGAGGACGGCTTCAAGAAGTCCGACGTGATCTGGATCGGCGTGGAGCGAAGCGGCGAGCGGATCACGAGCCCCTCCTGGTTCTCCTACAAGGACGGGAAGATCTACGCGCTGTCGCAGCGGCAGCCCGGCCCCCAGGAGCAGACCCTCCCGGGGGTCCCCGGCGCCAAGGAGCTGCTGCTGGTGACCAGGCGCAAGGGCCGCGACACGTCGCTCGGCGAGTTCCCTGCGAGCTTGCGGCTGCTCGAGGGCGCAGAGTGGGAGGCCGCGGCCGTCCTCCTGGCCGACAAGCGGAAGAGCCGCGCCGGGGCGCCTCAGGAGTCGATCACCCGCTGGCGGAGCACCTGCGACATCGTGGAGCTCACGCCGGTCGTCCCCGAGTAGGGCTAGAGCTCCGGGTCGTTCGCTACCGGTTCATCGGGCGGCCGAGCGCCTCCGCCAGCCTCCCGAGCTCTTCGCCCAGCGCCGCCATCTCCTCGGGCAGGAGCGCCTGGGGGCCGTCGCAGAGGGCGTGCTCGGGATCGTGGTGCACGTCGATCATCACGGCGTCCGCGCCGGCGGCCAGGGCCGCACGCGCCATCGGCGCCACCAGATGCCGCTTGCCCACCGCGTGCGAGGGGTCGACGATCACCGGCAGGTGCGTCTCGGCCTGCGCCGCGGCCATGCCGGCCAGGTCGAGCGTGTTGCGGGTGGACGGCTCGAACGTGCGGATGCCGCGCTCGCAAAGGATGATCTCGGAGTTCCCGCGCTGGGCGATGTACTCGGCCGCCTGGAGCCACTCCTCCACCGTCATCGCCAGGCCGCGCTTCAGCATGACCGGCTTGTTCGCGAGCCCGACCTCCTTCAGGAGCTCGAAGTTCTGGGAGTTGCGCGTGCCGATCCGGATGCAGTCGGCAACCTCGGCCACGTGGGGCACCTGCGATACGTCGACGACCTCGACGATGATCGGAAGGCCGGTCTCGCGCCGGCACTCTGCGAGGATCTCGAGCCCGCGCTCGCCGAGCCCCTGGAACGAGTAGGGCGAGGTCCTCGGCTTGTAGACGTCGCCCCGCAGGATCGTGGCCCCGGCCGCCTTGGCCGCCTTCGTCGCGATCATCGCCTGGTCCTCGGACTCCACCGCGCACGGGCCCGCGATGATTGTGAACCGCTCGCGTCCGACGGGCGTCGTGCCGACCTTCACGGTGGTCGTCTCGGGGTGCAGGTCGCGCGCCACCATTTTGTACGGCTTGCCGACGCGGATGACGTGGTCGACGCCGGACATCTGCTTCCACGCGATCTCCTGGAAGCGCTCGGTGTCGCCGACCAACCCGATGATCGTGTGCACGGTGCCGCGCGAGACGAACGCCTCTCCGCCGTACGAGCGCACGCGCTCGGCGACGGCCTCGATGTCCGCCTCCGTGGCGTCTGCCCTCATCACCACGACCATCCGCCGACCTCCCATCCGTCCCGGTGGGCCCCAGGAACGAAAGACCCCGGGGTTCCTTCCCGGGGTCCCTGTCTCCGATGCTACAGGCGACTACGCCGGGCACGCCCCGCCGAAGAAGACCCGATAGCCGAAGAACCTCTGCATGTCCGTCACATCGTGCCAGAGGCCCGGGGCCCGTGGCAAGCGGCGCGCGCCGGATGGGCCGGGGGGCTAGTATCCGGCCGTGACGGTCACGGTCCTCGATCACCCTCTCGCGGAAGACATCGTGACGCGCCTGCGCGACCGCCGGACAGGCCCGGCGGAGTTCCGGGCCCTCACGCGAAGGCTGGGAGGCCTCCTCGTGATGGAGGCCACCAGGAGCCTCCCGACCGAGCCCGTGGCGATCGAGACCCCTCTCGAGGAGGCGAAAGGTCGAGCCCTCCTGGGCGGGCTCGTCGCGATCCCCGTGCTCAGGGCGGGCCTCGGGCTGCTCGATGCCGTCACCGACCTCTACCCGTGGGCGGTGGTGGGGTACCTGGGGATGGAGCGCGACGAGGCGACCTTGGAGCCCCGCGACTACTACGCGAAGCTCCCCCCGATGGCCGGGTGCACCGCGATCGTGCTGGACCCGATGCTCGCCACGGGGGGCTCCGGCTCGGCCGCCTGCGGCTACGTGAAGGCTGCGGGCCCCGACGCCGTGGTGTTCGTCTGCGTGGTGGCCGCCCCCGAGGGCATCGCGAAGATGCAGTCCGACCACCCCGACGTGCCGATCGTCGCGGCCGCGGTCGATCGCCAGCTGAACGACCGGGGGTTCATCCTGCCGGGCCTCGGCGACTTCGGAGACCGGCTGCACGGCACGACCTGAGCGCCCCCGGCGTCAGGTCGAGCCGCCGCCCCCCTCGTACGCCTTGCCGGCCGCGGCCGGCGGCCGAACGCGGCCCACGAACCCCGCGATCGCCACGATCGTGACGGCGTAGGGGATCATCCGGATGAACTGCGGCGGAAGCAGGTTGATGATCGGCGCGTCGTTCAGTCGCAGCGGGATCGCCTGGGCGAACCCGAAGAGCATCGCCGCGCCCATCAGCCGCTTCGGGTTCCAGTTCGAAAGGATCAGTGCGGCCAGGGAGATGAACCCCAGACCCACCGTCTGCCCCTCGCGCCAGTGGTCGTTCACCTCGAAGGCCAGGAACGCGCCGGACAGGCCGGCGAGCGCTCCCGAGAGCATGACGGCCGTGTAGCGGATCGTGGCGACCCGGACGCCGAGCGTCCGGGTCGCCTCTGGGTTCTCCCCCGCGCTGCGCAGCCGCAGCCCGAATCGGGTCCGGTGCAGCACGAAGGTGACGGGAAAGACGATCAGGAACGCCAGGATCACGACCGGCGACATGTTCTGGAACGCGCGGCCCAGCCCCCAGGGGAGGCTCGAGAGCAGCGGCAGGTCCAGCCGTCCGAACTGGCACGGGGATCCGCACGGGTCGGACTGGGTCGCCTGCCCGAAGAAGATCTGCGACAGGAACCGCGCGAGCCCCACCGCCACGAGGTTGATCACGACGCCCGACACGATGTGGTCGACGCGGAACGTGACCGTCGCGACCGCGTGGATCAGCGCGAAGAGCGCGCCGGCCGTGAACCCGATCATCAGCCCCTCGGTCGGCCCGAACCTCACGCTGCCCCAGGCCCCGGCCACGGTCCCGATCGTCATCATGCCCTCGAGGCCGATGTTGACGATCCCGGACCGCTCGCTGAACAGTCCCCCCAAGCCGGTCAGGTAGATGATCGTGAAGTAGTTGAACGCGATCCCGAAGGCGGCGCCCAGGTCCAGCAGCGGCGTGCCGCTGATCGCGAGCATCAGGCCACCTCCTCGGCCACGTCCGCACCCGAGTCCTCGAGGAGGCCCTCGGCGCCGGCCGCCCGCAGGCGGGCGCGCGCGATCCGACGCTTGGCGACCTGATAGGAGACGACGACGGAGAGGATCAAGATCCCCTGAAGGATGATGATGATCTCCCGGGGCGCGTTGGTCTGGATCTGTATCGCGTCCTCTCCTCGGGACAGGACCGCCCAAAGGATCGCCGCCGCCACGATCCCGAACGGGTTGTTCTGCCCCAGGAACGCGACCGCGATGCCGGTGAACCCTAGCTGGGCCACGTAGTTCTGCGGGAAGTAGTTCCGGTCGGCGAGGATCTGCTGCATCCCCACGAGACCCGCGAGCGCGCCCGAGATCAGGAACAGCTTCAACTGGACCGCGCCGATCGATATCCCGCCGGCCTGGGCGGAGCCGGCCGAGGACCCCACCGCACGTGCCTCGTACCCCAGGCGCATCCGCTGAAGGAGGAACCACACGATCGCGGCCGCGACGATCCCGAGTGGGAGCAGCATCGAGACGTGCACGGACGGATTCATCCCGAGCGGCTTGTTGAGGAGCGGCACCAGGGCGCTCTGCGGGAAGTAGTCGGTGCGCAGGTCGATGCTGAACCCGGGAGGCGCGTGCGTGTACTTGATCGGGCCGTTCAGCGCCCACGCGACCAGGCTCACGGCGACCCCGTTCAGCATGATCGTCGTCACGACCTCGTGGGCTCCGGTCTTCACCTTCAGGATCGCCGGGATGGCGGCCCACGCCATGCCTCCGAGCATCCCGAAGAGCAGCACGCTCGCAAGGTGCAGCGGCGCCGGCAGGAACCCGAAGTGCAGCGCGGCCACCGACGCCGTCGCCATCCCCACGAGGAACTGACCCTCGACGCCGATGTTGAACATCCCGCCCTTGAAGCACACGGCCACGGCGAGGGCCGAGAAGATCAGCGGTGTCGCGATCACGAGCATCCGACCGAAGTCGTCGGGCGACCCGAACGAGAAGTGCAGCACCGCCCGATACACCACGAGGGGACTCACTCCGTACCCGACGATGATCACCGCGCCGGCCCCGAGCGCGATGGCCAGGGCAACGAGCAGGGCCGCGGCCTGCGCGCCCAGGTCCTCGAGCCACTGAGGCCGCTTCCCCGCGCGCGTCTCCGGCATCAGCTCGCCTCCTACCTGGCCCGTCCGCCGGTCATGCCCACTCCGATCTCCTCGGGGGGCGCGTCGGGCGCGTACTCGCCCGTGATGCGGCCCTCGTAGAGGGTCAGGATCCGGTCCGACAGCGCGTAGATCTCCTCGAGCTCGGCCGAGATCAGCAGGACGGCGCGGCCGGCCGCCTTCTGATCCAGGATCTGCCTCCACACGAACTCGATCGCGCCCACGTCCAATCCGCGGGTGGGCTGCGCCGCGATCAGGAGGCGAGGGTCGGTCTCCAGCTCGCGCGCGAGGATCAGCTTCTGCTGGTTCCCGCCGGACAGCGTGCCCGCCGTGACCGTGATGCTCCTGGTGCGCACGTCGAAGAGCTTGATGATGCGGCTCGCGAGAACCTTGATCTTCTTGATCGCGAGCACGCCGAAACGCCCTGAGAACTGTGCGTCGTCCTGGCGCCCCAGGATCGAGTTCTCCCACAGGGTCATGGCGAGCACGAGGCCCCGTTCGTGCCGGTCCTCTGGGATGTAGGCGACGCCGCTGTCGCGGATCTCGTCGACCGTCTTGCCCGTCACGTCCCTGCCGTCCAGCGCGACGCGACCCGCGTCGGGCCTGCGGAGCCCGATGAGGGTCTCCGAAAGCTCGCGCTGGCCGTTCCCCTCCACTCCGGCGATCCCCAGGATCTCCCCGGCGTGCAC
>JACQDK010000083.1 GCA_016201135.1 Actinomycetota bacterium | reverse complement strand
GGAGATCATCGCGGAGCTGGGGGAAGAGCATCTGCGCACCGGTCGTCCGATCGTGTACACGAGCGGCGACTCCGTGTTCCAGGTCGCGTGCCACCGCAGGGTCGCCGATCCGCAGACCCTGTACGAGTGGTGCCGCGCGGCGCGCAGGCTGCTCACGGGCGAGCACGCGGTCGGCCGCGTGATAGCGCGCCCGTTCTCGGGCGAGCCGGGTTCCTTCGAGAGGGGCCCCGAGCGTCGGGACTTCTCCCTACCGCCGCCGGGCCCGACCACGCTGGACCATCTGGCGAGCGCGGGCGTCGCCGTGTACGGCGTCGGGAAGATCCAGGACGTCTTCTGCGGGCAGGGGATCAGCGAGGGACGCTACTCGAACTCGAACGACCACGGCGTGGACCTCACGCTCGATTACCTCCGCCGCCCGGGTCCGGCTTTCGTATTCACGAACCTCGTCGACTTCGACTCGAAGTACGGGCACCGCAACGACCCGGTCGGATACGCGGCTGCGATCGAGGATCTCGACCGCCGGTTGCCCGAGTTGATCGCGTCCCTGGACGGGGGGATCCTGCTGATCACCGGGGACCATGGATGCGATCCCACGACCCCACCCACGGACCACTCGCGCGAGCGGACGCCGCTCCTGGCCGCGGGGCTCGAGGGGGGACCCTTCCGGATCGGGACTCGCGCCGGCTTCGGCGACCTCGGCGCAACCGTAACCGAGCTCCTGGGGGTGCAGGTCGATGGTTCGGTGGGAGAAAGTTTCGCGACAGAGCTCGGGTGTCGATATGCGTAGGGTCGAGGTCGGTGCGTCTCCCAGGTCGAGACTTAGGGTTTGGGCGTATGGGCCCATGCAGAAACCTAACCATCACATCGAGGGTTTGCTGATTGCCCAGTTCAGCGGGGGTGCAGGCTCAGCGTGAGTCTCTGGGATCCGCGCGCGGTCGTAGCCACCAAGCGCGATGGGAAGGCTCTCGATGCGGGGGAGGTCGCTGCCTTCGTCGAGGGTTACACCCGGGGCGAGGTGACCGATGCCCTGGCCGCGGCCTTCCTGATGGCGTGCCTGCTGCGGGGCCTGGACCCCGACGAGACCCTGGCACTCACGCGCGCGATGGTGGCGTCGGGCGACACCGTGCGCTTCGCTGACCTTGGAGCGCCCACCGTCGACAAACACTCGACGGGCGGTGTGTCCGACGGGGTCACGCTCGTGTTCGCGCCGATCGCCGCTGCGATGGGGCTCGCGGTGGCCAAGCTGTCCGGGAGGGGCCTCGGCCACACGGGGGGCACGCTGGACAAGCTCGAGTCGATCCCGGGTCTTCGGACCGACCTGTCGCCCCAGGAGATCGAGCGGCAGGTGGCGGACGTCGGCTGCGCGGTGGCGGCGCAGTCACCCAGCCTCGTCCCAGCCGACGGCGCCCTGTACGCGCTCCGTGACGCGACGGCGACGGTGCCCTCGGTCCCGCTGATCGCCGCCAGCGTGATGTCGAAGAAGCTCGCGGTCGAGACCGACCTGATCCTCCTGGACGTGAAGGCGGGCTCGGGGGCGTTCATGAAGACTCCGGAGGAGGCCGCGGCGCTCGCCCGTGCCTGCCTGGACCTGGCCCGGGGATGGGACCGGCGCGCGGTCGCAGCCGTGACCGACATGTCGCAGCCTCTGGGGGACGCGGTCGGCAACGCGCTGGAGGTCGCCGAGGCGATGACCGTCCTGCGAGGGGACGTGGGGGGGCGACTCCGGGAGCTGGCGCTCGCGTTCGCGGCGCGCGCGGCGGGGGAGCTGCTGGGGCTCTCCCCGGGCGAAGCCGCCGCGCGCGCCGCCCGGGCGATCGATTCCGGCGAGGCCCTGGAGCGATTCCGGCGGATGGTGGAGGCCCAGGGTGGCGACGGCCGGGTCGTGGACGACGCGTGGGCGATCCTGCCGAGGGCCAAGGCCATCTTTCCCTTGACCTCGGACCGCGACGGTGTGCTGGCGTCGGTGGACGCCGAGCGGATCGGGCTCGCGAGCGGAGCCCTCGGCGCCGGACGGATCAGGAAGGGCGACGCAATCGACCCCGCGGTGGGTATCGTGTTGCACCCTAAGGTCGGCGATCGTCTCGAGGCCGGCGCCCGGGTGGGGGAGATCCACGCGGGCACCGAGGCGTCGGCGGCCGGGGCGGCGGCCGACGTGCTGGCGGCGCTGACGGTGACGGAGGGGCCCGTGGAGCCGCCGCCGCTCGTGCACGGTTGGCTCGACGGACTCGACTGAGAGGGGCCGAGGGTGGACCACCTGCGTTTCACGGGGTACCTGTTCGTCGGGCTCGCGGCGGGGATGGTCCTTCGCGAGTACGTCCGAGCCCTGGTGGCGGCGAGGCTGAAGGACCCGACCCCGCGTCTGTGGGGGCGCCTCACGCTGAACCCCCGAGCCTGGTTCGATCCGTTCGGGAGCGGTCTGCTTCCGGGCCTGATCCTCTTGCTGTGGGCGGTCGGCTCCACCTACCTGCCCCCGCCCGTGGCCCTGGCGAAGCCGGCCCCGGTGGATCCCGGTCACTTCCGCAGGCGGGAGCGCGACACGGTGATCGTCTCGCTCGCAGGGCCCGTGACGAACGTCCTGCTGGGCGCCGTCGGGGGGCTCGCCGTCCGCGCCGGCGCGTCGGGGCAGGCGGGCGTCTCGGCGGTCGGCTTCATGCTCGCGAACTTCTCCCTGGCCTTCTTCCACCTGCTGCCGATACCGGGCCTGGACGGGGCGCGTGTCGTGGCGCTGTTCCTGCCTCCGGGGCCACGCGAGGTCTACCGGAACGCCGACCAGTACCTGTCGCTCTTCGTGATCCTCGTGCTGTTCCTGTTCTCGGGGCCGATCCTTGCGATCGTGTACTCGTTCGCGAACGTCACCTGCTCGCTCTCCTCCGGCGTGCGCTGCCTGCCGCTGCCGTTCCTGTGAGCGTCGTTCCGAGGCCGCGCGGGAGGGCCGCGCTATCATCCCCGGCATCGTGACCGCCGAGGCCGTCCCCACCCGCAAGCGCGTGCTCACCGGTTTCCGTCCGACGGGACCGCTGCACGTCGGCCACCTGGCCGGCAACGTGGGTAACGCGATCCGGCTCCAGGACGAGGGCTACGAGTGCTTCTACTTCGTCGCCGACTGGCACATGCTCACCACCCATTACGACAGGGTGGACGAGCTTCCGGGGAGCGTCGAGGGCCTCGTGCTGGACCTGCTCGCGTCGGGGATCGATCCGGAGCGGTCGGTCGTCTACCGGCAGTCGGATCTTCCGGAGGTGGCGGAGCTGGCCCTGCTCCTGGGGATGATCGTCCCGCTCGGTTGGCTCGAGCGGGTGCCGACCTTCAAGGAGCGGCTGCGCGACATGGCCGAACGCGACATCGCCAACTACGGGTTGCTCGGCTACCCGGTCCTGCAGACCGTCGACATCGCGATCGTGAAGGGCGAGCTGGTGCCGGTGGGGGAGGACCAGGTCTCGCACCTGGAGATCTCTCGCGAGATCGTCCGCCGGTTCAACCGGCTCTACGGCGATGTGCTCGTCGAGCCGCAGCCTCTGCTCTCGGACACCCCGCTCGTTCCCGGCAGCGACGGTCGGAAGATGTCGAAGTCACTCGACAACACGATCGACCTCGCGGACGAGCCCGAGGCGATCCGGGCGAAGGTCCGCTCGTTCGTCACCGATCCGCAGAAGGTGCGGCGGGGCGATGCGGGCCGGCCCGAGATCTGTCCGATCTTCGCGCTGCACCGCAGGTTCTCGCCGGACATCGCGGACTGGACCGACGAGAATTGCCGCACCGGCGCGCTCGGGTGCGTGGACTGCAAGACCAACCTCGCCGACCGGCTGATCGAGCAGCTCGGGGCGTTCCGGGAGCGCCGCGCAGAGCTCGCGCAGACCCGCGGCCTCGTCGAGAAGGTGCTGGGCGAGGGCGCCGAGAAGGTGAGGCCCGTCGCGCGGGCGACCCTGGCGGCGGCGCGAGCCGCGATGCGGTTCGGATGAGCGGCGAGCGTCCGGCCTCGGGGGGCTTCGCCGTCGAGCTCCCGGTCTTCTCCGGCCCCTTCCGACTGCTGGCCGATCTGATCTTGGAGCAGAAGGTCGATGTCTGCGACGTGCCGGTGGCCACGGTGACCGAGCGGTTCCTCGCCCACGCCAAGGAGGCCGACGGATGGAACCTCGAAGAGGCGACGTGGTTCCTCGCGATCTGCGCGGTGCTGTTGGAGCTGAAGGTGAGCCGGCTGATGCCCCGACACGAGAAGCTCGACGAGGAGGATCTGCTCGGCGGCTCGCCCGACCTGGCGTACGCGAGGTCTCTCGAGCTCTCGGCCTTCCGAAAGGTGGCGGTGGAGCTCGCCCGCCGGCTGGAGGACGAGGCCGGCTTCTTCGCGCGCGACGTCGGGCCCGGGCCAGAGCTCTCGCACCTCTACCCCGACGTGCTGGAGAAGCTCACGGCCAAGGACCTGACCCGGGTCGCCGCGCAGATGCTCCGGCCGCCGCCGATGCTGGATCTGTCGCACGTCACGCCGATCCGGTTCAGCGTTGCGGACGCGATGCAGGAGGTGCACGCGCGCATGACCGGCAGGGGCGGCCCTGCCAGCTTCCGTGAGCTGGTGGCCGACTGTGAGGACCGGATCCACGTCGTGGTGCGGTTCCTGGCCCTCCTTGAGCTGTACCGTGAAGGGAAGGTCGAGCTCCAGCAGGGGCTGACGTTCGGCGAGATCGAGGTCGAGTGGAGGGGATGAGCCGATGGATGACGGGCACCTGAAGCGCTCCCTGGAGGCTCTGTTCTTCGTCTCGGACGAGCCGCTGACCCCGGCCGTTCTGGCTCAGGCGCTCGAGGTCGATCGCCGCAGGGCCGAGGACCTCTGCGCTCTTCTGGCAGCCGACCTGGAGGACCGGGGCTCGGGGCTCGTGCTCCGCAACGTGGCCGGCGGCTGGCGCCTCTTCACGCACCCCGACACCGCCCCGGTGGTGGAGCAGTTCGTGCTCTCGTCGAGGCAGGCGCGGCTCACGAAGGCGGCGCTCGAGACCCTCTCCATCGTTACCTACAAGCAGCCGGTCACGCGCCATCAGATATCCGGGATCCGCGGGGTGAACTCCGACGGCGTCCTGAGGGCGCTGCAGGACCGCGGTCTCGTCCAGGAGGTAGGTCGGGAGGAGACGCCGGGCCGCCCGGTGCTCTACGGCACCACGCCGGAGTTCTTGGAGCGTCTCGGGCTGCCGTCGCTCGCGTCCCTCCCGTCACTCGCCCCGCTGCTCGGCCTCGCGGAAGAGGAGGAGGAAGAAGGGGAACCGGCGGAGGCCTCGCCCGGGGAGGGGCTCGGGGAACCCGCGGAGCTCGCCGAGCCCGACGCCGAGTAGCCGCATGGAGCGCCTTCAGCGCTCTCTCGCGCGCGCGGGCTTCGGCTCCCGTCGAAGGTGCGAGGAGCTGATCGTCGAGGGCCGGGTCACCGTGAACGGTACCTCGGCGATCCTGGGTGACAAGGTCGATCCAGCGAGCGATCGGGTCGAGGTCGACGGTCACATCGCGAACCTCGACCCGAACGCGAGGTACTACGCGTGCCACAAGCCTCGAGGCGTCGTCACCACCATGAAGGATCCGCAGAGCCGCGTGGACCTGCGGTCATACCTGCCTGCCGAAGGGCCACGGGTCTTCGCAGTGGGCCGGCTCGACCGCGATTCCGAGGGGCTGCTCCTCCTGACCAACGATGGGGAGCTCGCGAACCGGCTGCTGCATCCGCGGCACGGTGTAGAGAAGGAATACCTGGCCGAGGTGGAGGGCGCGCCGACCGCGCGCCAGCTGGCGCAGATCCGGACGGGGGTGATGCTGGACGACGGCCCGGCCAGCGCGCGGTCGGCGCGCGCGGTAGGCGCGGCCGGAGGACGCGCGGCCGTGAGGGTCGTCATGACGGAGGGGCGCAAGCGCGAGGTGCGCCGGCTGCTCGCGGCGGTCGGCCTCCCCGTCGCTCGTCTGGTCCGCGTTCGCGTGGGCCCGGTCCGCCTGGGCCGGCTTGGACCGGGCGAGCTCCGCGAGCTCACCCCCGAGGAGGTCCGGGCCCTCTCGCGGGCCGCGGGCCTGTAGCCTGTGCGCACCCGCGGGGAGGCTCCGCGGGCAGGGAGCCGGGGATGAGGGTTCGAGCGGCGCGCGGGGCGATCGTGGTGGCGGGGGACCGGGCCGAGACGCTGCTCGAGGCCACTGAGCGCCTGCTCGCGCTCATGATCCAGCGCAACGCGATCGATACGGAGGATCTGGTGAGCATCCTGTTCACGGTCACCGACGACCTCCGCTCGGCCTTCCCCGCGGAGGCCGCGCGCCGGATGGGCCTGGGCCGGGTGCCGCTCCTCTGCGCCCGGGAGATCCCGGTGGCCGGGTCGATGCCGATGGTCGTGCGGGTCCTCATGCACTTCCACAGCGAGCGGCGGATCGACGAGATCGCTCACGTGTACCTGGACGGCGCGGAGTCGCTTCGCGATGACCTCAGATAAGGTCGCGATCGTCGGCACGGGGCTGATCGGCTCCTCCATCGCGATGGGGGCGATCCGCGCCGGATACGAGGTGACCGGCTGGGATGCGGCCCCCGGCGTCGCAGAGCGCGCGGTCGAGGCCGCCGGCCTTCGTGCGGTGGCTTCCCTCCAAGAGGCGGCCCAGGGCGCGGACCTCGTCGTCGTTAGCACCCCGATCCCGACGATCCCCACCCTGGCCGTCGATGCGCTCCGGGCCGCGCCCGGCGCGGTGGTGACGGACGCGGGGAGCATCAAGGCCACGATCCACCGGGAGGTCGAGGCCCTGGCGCCGCCGGCCGCGCTCCCGAGGTTCGTCGGCGGCCATCCGATGGGGGGCTCGGAGCGCTCGGGGCCCGAGCACGCCTCGGCCTCCATCGTGGACGGTGCCGTCTGGGTGCTCACCCCCGGCCCTAGCAGCGACCTTTCCGCCGTGGAGCGGCTCGAGTCGTTCGTGGAGCGGCTCGGGGCGGTTCCAGTGCGGATGGACCCCGAGCGACACGATCGGCTCGTGGCCTTCGTGAGCCACCTGCCCCAGGTCGCGTCCACCGCGCTGATGGGCCTGGCCGCCACCGAGGAGGCGAGCGAGCCCGAGATCCTCTTGCTTGCCGCCGGCGGGTTCCGCGACCTCACGAGGCTGGCTGCGTCGAACCCGCTCCTTTGGAGCGACATCCTGCTCGCGAACCGCGAGGCGGTCGTGGAGGCCATCGACCTTTACGTGGGGCGGCTCGAGCGTCTGCGCGATCTGGTGGCAGGTGGGCACGCGGCCGAGGTCCGCGACGCCTTCGCGGCGGCCAAGGCCGCGCGCCTCGCGCTCGCCGCCAAACCTCAGGTTCGCGCCGGAGTCGCGGTGCTCCAGATCCAGGTCCCCGACCTCCCCGGCGCGCTCGCTCAACTTACCGGGGCGCTGGCAGAGGCGAGCGTGAACATCGAGGACCTGCAGATCGTGCACTCGCCCGAGGGGGGCCGAGGAGCGGTCCACCTGACGGTCGCAGCGCCCGAAGCCGAGGATGCGGCAGCGGTGCTCGCCGGCCACGGCTTCGACCCGACGCGGCTCGCGTAGTCTTCCCGCATGCGAGTCCGGATCGAGCCAGGCCCTACCCTTTCCGGCGCGACGTCCGTCCCCGGCGACAAGTCGATCGCTCACCGGTGGCTGATCCTTGCCGCCACTGCGCGAGGGCGCTCCAGGATCGCCGGCCTCCCGTCCTCGCTCGACATCAGATCGACCGCGGGATGCCTGGCTCAACTCTCACCCAAGGCTCGACCTGCACTCGACGCCTGGGCCCTGGAAGTTGCCGCCCAGCAGAAGGCTCACGGTTCCACGTGGAACCTCACCTCGACCGATGCGGTTCCGCCAGGACTTGAGGTCGAGGGTGAGGGGCGCGACGAGCTGGCTGCTCCCTCCCGGGCGCTCGACTGCGGTAACTCCGGGACCGCGATGAGGCTCCTCGCCGGCACCGTTGCGGCGGCGCCTTTCAGGTGCGAGCTCGTGGGCGATGCGAGCCTCTCGGCCAGGCCGATGCAGCGGGTCGCGGAGCCGCTCCGACTGATGGGCGCGACGGTGCATACGACCGGCGACCACGCACCCCTCGTGGTCGAGGGAGGCCCCCTCCGCGGCATCCGCTACTCCACGCGGACCCCGTCGGCCCAGGTGAAAGGGGCGGTGCTGTTAGCCGGGCTCACGGCCGAGGGGGAGACGACGGTGGAGGAATCCGCGCCGACTCGGGACCACACCGAACGGGTGCTGGCAGCACTGGGGGCGCCGGTGCGGGTGGAAGGCGACGCCGTGACCGTCGGCCGCTTCCAGCACGGCGGGATCGAGGCCACGGTGCCGGGAGATCCCTCGTCCGCGGCGTTCCTGATCGCCGCGGCAGCGCTAACAGGTTCCGACCTCGAGATCGAGCGTGTGGGGTTGAACCCGAGCCGCACGCGGTTCCTCGAGGTGATGTCGCGGATGGGGGTTCGCACGCAGATGGAGGTCGAGGGTGAGGAGCTGGCTGAGCCGGTCGGCACGATCCGAGTGCGAGGCTCGGGCGATCTCGCAGGCACGAGGGTCGGGCCGGATGAGCTACCGCTCGTGATCGACGAGGTTCCCGTGCTGGCCCTGCTGGCTGCCCACGCGCGCGGCGAGACGTCGTTCCTGGGAGCCGGCGAGCTGCGTGTGAAGGAGAGCGATCGTCTCGCGGGCCTCGCGGAGGGGATCCGGGCGATGGGCGGCGACTCCGGTGCGGAGGGCGACGACCTGGTCGTCGCGGGGTTCGGCCTTCGGGGAGGAACCGCCGACGCGCGGGGCGATCACCGGCTCGCGATGGCGTTCGCGGTGGCGTCCCTGGCGGCCGGGGAGCCCTGCGAGATCGACGGCATGGAGGCGGCCGAGGTGTCGTTCCCGGGCTTCGTCGATGCCCTGCGCGCGCTGGGCGCCTCGATCGAGGTCGTCTCGTGAGCGGGCCCCGCGTGATCGCTATCGACGGGGCGGCGGGCGCCGGGAAGAGCACGCTCGCTCGGGCGCTCGCGCGGGAGCTGGGCCTCCCTTACGTGAACACCGGTCTGATGTACCGAGCCCTTGCGGCGGTCGCCCTCCGGGAGCGGGTGGATCTGGACGACGGAGACGCGCTTGCGGGCCTGACGCTGGAGCTCCGCTTCCGCCTCACGCCCGGCCCCACCGTCGAGCTCGAGGTCGAGGGTTGGACGGAGGAAGCCCTCACGAGGCCCGAGGTCGAAGCGCACGTCTCCCAGGCGGCTCGACACCCCAGGGTGCGCGAGCTGATGCGAGGACTCCAGCGCGGGTTCGGCGAGAGCGGGGGCGCCGTGATGGAGGGCAGGGACATAGGCACCGCGGTCTTCCCGGATGCGGCCGTCAAGATCTTCCTCACCGCCGACCAGCGCGAGCGTGAGGTGCGCCGCGCCGAGCAGCGAGACCTGCCCGAGGACGTGCTGGGCCCTTCGCTCCGCGCCAGGGATTCGCGGGACTCAGAGGTGAATCCTCTCTTCCCGGCGCCCGACGCGGCCGTGATCGACACGACGGACATGGGCCCCGAGGAGACGCTCGCGCGGGCCCTTGCCGTGGTGCGGGGGCGGATGCGATGAGCCGCGTCCCTCGCATCGCGGTCGTCGGCCGGCAGAACGTGGGCAAGTCCACGCTCGTGAACCGGCTGTTCGGGCGCCGGGAGGCCATCGCGCACGACCTACCGGGCGTGACGCGCGACCGTATCGAGGTGGAGGCCGTTTGGCGGGGCAGGCGGTTCGGGCTCGTCGACACCGCCGGCTACCTGCTCCGCGCCGGCGGCGTCGAGGCGCTTGCCGGCAAGCAAGCCGAGCGCGCCGCCGCTCAGGCGGACCTGGTCCTGCTCGTGGTGGACGCGCAGGCGGGCGTCACAGAGGAGGACGCGTCCCTCGCGCGCCGGCTCCGCCGGGCGGCGGCGCCGGTCCTCGTGGTGGCCAACAAGGTGGACACCGAGGAGGAGGAGACGGACGCCCTCGCGTTCCTGTCCCTAGGGCTCGGGGAGCCCCTCATGATTTCCGCGCTGCATGGCAGGGCCTCCGGCGACCTCCTCGACAGGTTGATCCTGTTGTTGCCGCAGTCTCCCCCGGAGGTCGAGGGATCGCCCGAGCCTAGGTTCGCCCTCGTCGGCCGCCCGAACGTGGGCAAGTCCAGCCTCTTCAACCGGCTGGTGGGCGAGGAGCGCTCGGTCGTCTTCGAGGAGGCCGGCACCACGCGCGACGCGGTCGACGCGGTGGTGACCTGGCCGGGCGGGCCGGTGCGGTTCATCGACACCGCCGGCATGAGGCGGGCCGTGAAGGCGCAGGGAGTCGAGTACTACAGCTTCGTGCGGGCTTCGAAGGCGATCGAGCGAGCCGACGTCGCCGTGGTCGTGATCGATGCCGGCGAGGGGCTCACCGCAGAGGACAAGAAGATCGCCTCCCGGGTCATCGAGGCGGGACGAGGGCTGATCGTAGCCGCGAACAAGTGGGACCTGGTGCGGGACAAGGATCGCACTTTCAAGGGCGTGCAGGAGGAGGTGCGCCCTCTGGCGCGCGCCTCGGCTGTCCGCACCTCGGCGGCGAGCGGCCAGGGCGTCCATCGCCTGCCGCACGCGCTCGTGGACCTGCACGCCCGATGGGGCTCGCGCGCGCCCACCGCGAAGGTGAACGAGGTGATCCAGCAGGCGCAGGCAGAGCTACCCACACCCAGGGGCGCCGGCACGATCCACTACGCGACCCAGGTGTCCTCGGGCCCGCCGGCGTTCGTGCTGTTCGGCGGGAAGGCGCCCGACGCCGGGTACCGGAGGTACCTCGAGAACCGCCTGCGGGCCGAGTTCCACCTCGAGGGCGTGCCGCTCCGGCTCATCTTCCGCGAGCGCCGCGGGAAGCCTCGGGGCTGAGCGCCGGCCGCCTCCCGTAGAATCTCGGTTCGCGGGCCGTGGCGCAGCTTGGTTAGCGCGTCTGACTGGGGGTCAGAAGGTCGCCGGTTCGAATCCGGCCGGCCCGACGGATGAACGACGGGGGAGGGGTGTCGTCGAGGGTCCTCACCCTCCCCAACGTCATCTCGTTCCTTCGCATCGCGCTCACCCCGGTCTTCGTGGCGCTGATCCTGGACCGCGACACTTCCCGCGCAGGCCTCGTGCTCTACGGCCTCGTCTCTTCCACCGACTGGGTCGACGGCTACGTGGCGCGCCGCACCGGTCAGGTGTCGGAGCTCGGTAAGCTGCTCGACCCCACGGCAGACCGTCTGGCGATCGCTGCCGGCCTGATCGCGTTGGTGGTCCGAGGCGCGTTCCCGCTGTGGGCCGCCGTGCCGATCCTGCTCCGGGACGGGGCGATCGTGCTGGCGGGCGCCGCGCTCCTCGTGCGCAGGCGCGCGAGGGTCGACGTGCGGTTCGTCGGCAAGGCGGCGACCTTCTCGTTGATGGTGGCGATCGGTTTCGTGGCGTGGGGGAACCTCGGGATGCCGCTTCCGCACGCCTTCCTCGCCCTCGGGTGGGTGGCGTACGGGCTAGGCGCCCTGGAGTACGCGGTCGCGACTGCCGCGTACGTCGGCGATCTCCGACGCGCCTTCGCGGCCTGAGGTACCGTGTGCGCGCGAGGGTGAGGAAGGAGAAGACGGTGGAGTTTCCCGACGAGCTTCGGTACACGAAGGAGCACGAGTGGGCGTTCGATGAGGGCAAGGGCCGTGTCCGGGTCGGGATCACCGATTACGCCCAGGACGCACTCGGCGACGTCGTGTACGTCGACCTTCCCGAGATCGGCACACCGGTACAGGCCGACCAGCCGTTCGGCGAGGTGGAGTCCACCAAGTCTGTGTCGGACGTGTTCAGCCCGCTTTCGGGGACGGTCGTCGAGCGGAACCCACTGCTCGAGGAGCATCCCGAGCTCGTCAACGAGCAGCCGTATGCTGACGGCTGGCTCGTGATCATCGAACCATCGGAGCCAGAGGCGCTCAAGAGCCTCCTCGACGCGTCGACCTACCGTGCGTTCCTGGACGCCCAAGCCTGACCTCTATCTCCCTGAGCTCTGCCTTCGACCTCCGCGAAGGCTAACCGTCCACCCTCCCGCACCTGACCCTCGACCCTCACCGAACCCATCAGAGGGTCGAGGGTGGCCCCCACCCCTTGTTGACCCTCCGCACCGGCTGCGATAACGTCGATCGGCCGTCGAGGGTTGAGGGTGACACTTCGATCCCGACCGTTCCATGGAGCCCGACTCGAGGGGGACCCGAGCTTGTACTGCACCCGATGTGGACATCCGAACCATGACGACGCGCGATTCTGCGCGCAGTGCGGCGGTCCACTGGAGGCGGACGCCACGCTCTCCCTGACCCCGGCCGAGGTCGAGGATGAGGGTGCGGAGGAATTCCCCTTCCCTCACGACCAGCTGGAGCCCGGACAGGGTCTGCTTCTGGTCAAGCGTGGCCCCAACGCCGGCTCGACCTTCCTCCTCGAACACGATCTGACGAGCTGCGGCCGCAGCCCGCAGAGCGACGTCTTCTTGGACGACGTCACCGTGTCCCGCGCCCACGCTGAATTCCGCCGCCAGAGCGGGGCCTTCTTCGTGAAGGACGTGGGGAGCCTGAACGGCACCTACGTGAATGGAGAGTCGGTGGAAGAGACCAAGCTGGCCTCGGGCGACGAGGTGCAGATCGGACGGTTCAAACTCGTTTTCTTCGCGGCGGGGGAGTGAGAGATGGCGGGCACGCGTAACTACCAATCGATCGGCGAGGTGTTGGTGTCGGTGAAGGCCGAGTTCCCGGACATCACGATCTCCAAGATCCGCTTCCTCGAGGCGGAAGGGCTGATCGAACCGGAACGCACGCCTTCGGGCTACCGCAAGTTTTACTCGCAGGACGTCGAGCGGCTGAAGTCGATCCTGCGGATGCAGCGCGACGAGTACCTGCCCCTGAAGGTGATCAAGGAGCGGCTGCTGCACGGCGGCGAGGACGAGTACGGCGAAGGGGAAGGCTCCGAGGACGGCCAGGCCGCCGCGGAGGAGCTGGCCGACGCCCCGACCGGTCTCCAGATGTCGATCGAGGAGATGTCGGCGGCCACGGGAGTGGACCGCGACCGCATCAGGGAGCTGGAGTCGTTCGGGATAGTCTGCTCGCACGGGCCCGAGGGCGCCCTCTACTACGACGGCGACGACTACATCG
>JACQDK010000009.1 GCA_016201135.1 Actinomycetota bacterium | reverse complement strand
GCTGCTGGACGCGGTGCGCCCGCCCGCATAGTCCCCGGTACGATGGGACGCATGCACCCGCGCGACCCCTCGCCCGATCAGAGGCGCGCGATGGGCGAAGCCGCGCTCGACTACGTGATCGACTTCATCTCCGGGCTGGACGAGGCGCCCGCTGTGAACGTCGACCGCGCCATGGAGGTGGCCCACGAGCTCCGCGCCGTGCCTCCAGAGGAGGGCGGCGACCTCCGAAGCGCGATCGAGGGGTTCGCCGCCGCGGCCGCGAACGGCTTCGAGCCGGCGGGACCCGGCTACCTGGCGTTCGTCCCGGGCGGCGGCGTCTTCGCCTCCACCCTCGGGGACTTCATGGCCAAGGCCGTCAACCGGTTCCCGAACCTGTGGGAGACCGCGCCGGGCATGGTGCAGATCGAGGTGAACGTGATCCGCTGGATCTGCGACCTGTTCGGCTACCCGGCAGAGGCCAGGGGGATCCTGGCGACGGGCGGGTCGATGGCGAACCTGTCCGCGATCGTCACGGCCCGGCGGGCGCGGCTGGGCGAGGACTTCCTCGACGGCACGTACTACGTGAGCGAGCAGGCCCACGCCTCGGTGGCCAAGGCCGCCGCCATCGCGGGCTTCTCGACGCGGAACCTACGCACGATCGCGGTGGACCCGGATCTGCGGATGCGCGTGTACGCGCTCCGCCGGCAGGTTCGGGAGGATCGGGATGCGGGGTTCCGTCCTTTCCTGGTCGTTCCGAACGCCGGCTCGACCAACACGGGCGCGATCGACCCGTTGGACGCCATAGCCGACGTGGCCGAGGAAGAGGGGCTGTGGATGCACGCGGACGCCGCCTACGGCGGCTTCTTCGTCCTCACCGAACGGGGTCGAGAACGCCTGCGAGGCATAGATAGAGCGGACTCGATCACGCTCGATCCGCACAAGGGCATGTTCCTGCCGTACGGGATCGGGTCGCTCGTCGTCCGCGACGGGGCAGCGCTGCGCGCTGCCCACTACTCCGGTGCCGCCTACCTTCAGGACGTCTCGTCCGAAGGCGAGCTGCCGAACTTCTCCGAGTACTCGATCGAGCTGTCACGCGACTTCCGCGGCCTGCGGGTGTGGCTGCCGCTTCAGCTGTACGGGGTGAGCACGTTCCGCGATCTGCTGGACGAGAAGCTCGACCTGGCTGCCCATCTGGACGGGGCGCTGGCTGCCGAGCCGGCGCTCGAGGTCCCCTGGCGTCCGCAGCTCACCGTGGTGCCGTTCCGGCTGCGGGGCGCCGACGACGATGCCAACCGCCGGTTCCTGGGGCGGATCAACGCCTCGAAGCGCGTGTTCTGCTCAAGCACGATGCTCGACGGCCGCTTCACGATCCGCGCGTGCATCCTGAGCCACCGCACGCATGGCGACCGGATCGACGAGGCGATCGAGATCATCCGCAAGGCCGCCGCGGAAGCCTGAACCGTGCCGGAGATGCCGGAGGTGCAGGCCCTGGCCGAGCGCCTGCACGAGGTCCTAGCCGGCGGAAGGCTCGATGCGCTCGACGTGCTCCAGTTCTCGTCGCTGAAGACGTACGCGCCGAGGCCGCAGGAGGTGCTCGGCCGCGCGATCGAACGAGTGGGCCGTCGCGGGAAGTTCGTCGTCCTGGAGCTCTCAGGGCCGAGGCTGCTCCTCCACCTCTCGCAGGGCGGGCGCGTCGACGTCGAGGACCCGCCCAAGTCCACGAGGCCGCGCGGGGCGGTCCTGCGGATCCGCTGCTCCGAGCGGCCGAGCGTGCTCGTGAAGGAGTTCGGGCGCGAGCGGAAGGCCGGGTGGTGGGTCCTGGCAGCGGGGGACGACGGGCCACTCGCGAGGCTCGGGCCGGAGGCGACGTCCGAGGGTTTCGCGGCCTGGCTCCGCGACTCGGACGACGCGAGGAGGGTGCACACGATCCTGCGCGATCAGCGGACGGTCGCGGGGATCGGCCGGGGCTACTCGGACGACGTGCTGCACCACGCCCGGCTCTCTCCGTACGCGGCGCTCGCCAAGCTACCCGCCGGCGAGCGCGATCGGCTCGTCGCCGCGATCCACGAGGTTCTGGACGAGGCGCTCCGGGTCGAGCGCCTGCGGGCCGGGGGCCTTCCGGCGAAGATCGGCAACCACTTCGAGGTGCACGGCAGGTACGGGAAGCCCTGCCCGCGCTGCGGCGACGACCTTCGCCGTGTGAACTACGAGTCGCACGAGGTCACGTACTGCCCGACCTGCCAGACCGGCGGTCGCCGATTGTCCGACCGGCGTTTGGACCGTCTCGTGCGCTGACCAGCGGCTAGGAGAGGACCCTCGACCTCCGCGGCGTTCGGTGACCTGAGCCCCTTCTGCCCATCGTGGGCTGTTCGAGCAGCCCGGTCGCACATCGCGGTGCTACACTCGTGCTCGGCCAAGCAGGAGCTTCTCATGCGGGCGATGCAGACACGTCCATCGCTGCTGTTGGTCGCTCTCGCCTGTGCATGCACCTCCACATCAACGAGCGTCAATAGCACGTCGCCACCTCCAGCTTCGGTGGGTCAGCCGAGTGTGACGCTATCGCCGATCGGTGGGCCGAAGACGCTCCCCGTCCTTGCTGGAGACGCGGTCCCCTGGATACCTACCCCCGCCGCCCCTCCGACGGCCCACCCGGTCCCTCCGGGCGCGCGGCCGTGTGACACCCGAGAACTATCGATCTCGCTCCCGGGGATGGGGGGCGCGACGGGAGGGTAGATGGCTGGCGCACTTCTGTTCCGCAACACCAGCAGCAAGACCTGCACGCTCCAAGGGCATCCGCACGTGACGCTCATCGACGCGAAGGGCGCGATCCTCCCGGTCGAGGAGACCCACGCCCCACCGGGCTTCTCACGCGAACAGCCACGGCCCCCGACGTGGCCGGTCTTCGTGCTCCATCCGAACGACCAGGTCACCTCATTCATCGTGTCTTCGAACTGGTGCGGGCCGCACGTGGCCGGATGGCGCGTATCACTCCCCGGAGGCGGCGACGTCACGCTGACCCACGGATGGAGCATGGGCCTCTGCGTTATCGAAGCCCAAGGTCCGTCCCTGCTCTCTGTCGGCGGGTTCAAGCCACCGCCAGGGCCCGACAAGTGGCCCCTCGTGCCGATGATCCTGGACGCGCCGCGTCTCTCGGCGACCGGCGCCAGCCTCGACTACGTCGTGACGCTGATGAACGTGCCCAAGCACGAGTTCCAGTTCCCGTCGAACTGCCCCTCGTACGTGGAGCAGCTCATCAAGCATCATCAGGTGATCGAGAGCGAGCGCTTCGTCCTCAACTGCGGAGCGCTGCCCGGTCCGATCCCCGGAGGAACCGCGGCGCGCTTCGCGATGCAGATGCGGGTACCGGCTGGAGTGACTGGACCAGCGACGCTGGCCTGGGTCTTGGACCCTCCATACGGATTCTGGCGCCGGGTCCCCGTCACGCTTTGAAGTTCCTTACTCGGCCTTGGCGGTTGGAGTTCAATGTCCAGTCTGGACGTCGGAGGCGACAGTCAAGGCCGGAGCGCCTGCCCGACCTGCCAGAGGGGCGGGCGCCGACTGTACGGTGGCCGCTGGACCGCAGACCTGCGACCGGGCGAGCCGGATCACCGCCGCCCGATGCGTCGGAGGTCAGGCGCGGGAAGCTGAGCAGGGAACATCGGGAGGGGTGCTGGATATCGCTTCCCGCCGGAAACGACGCTGCTACGCGCCGTCCCACGCAGGTTCGAAATCCCACGAAGCGAAGCGCGGACGAAGGTCGCCGAGATTCCGTCCCCAGTCTTCCTGGGTCGCAAGACCGAGCGCACGCGCGCCCACCATCCCGTCGGTGATGTCGTATCCCCAACGGAAGCCGCACGTCGCTACGAGATGCCGGCTCAAGACGGCGTCGGGCGTGTACACCAGGAAGGAGTCGGCGCTCCAGGCGACATTCTGCACATCGACGAAGCTCGGGGCGTCGAACATGGTCGGGCGCACGCCGAAGGCCATGTACGGAGTGTCCGTGTCGCTGAGTTGAGGCGGCACGTCGAACACGATCACGCTCTCGTCCGTATCGAACACCGTGTAGCGCACCACCTGAACCCACCCCATCTCCGCCCCGTATCCGTGAGCGGGGCAGGAAGAGACGCTCGCCTGCACGACGGGGAAGCCCTTCGCTAGCTCGGGGGCGTAAGTGGCGAGCAAGCCATACCCCCAGTGAACCGGATCGTCGTTCGTCCCGTACTCGACCGTGACCTCTCCGATCAAGCCGCGCATAAGGAACGGGATCGTCGTCACCTCCATGCTGCGTACCTCCCTCCAACCGTCTCCCTTTGAAAACTACACGCAAGAATGCGCCGGGTCGCCCGGCGACCTCAGGATGTCGCTTCGTGACGGAAGCGACCGTCGACGCAAGTGGTCCCTTCCCGACCTGCCAGACCAATGGTCGGCGATTGTTGGACAGGCGGTTCGACCGCATCGTGCGCTGACATGCGCTCTTTCGAACCGGGCTCACCGCCCCCCTCCCCGAACCGTCGGAGGTCAGGCTCGGGAAGCTGACCGAGGATATCGGAACGGGCGCTGGAAATGGCTTTCCGCCGAAAGCGCCAATGAGGACCACGGGGGTAGCCTCTGGTGAGGCCCAAACGTCAATAGGTGATACCCCTTGAGTACGGTTGCCCCTTCGAATCAGGGACGCTCTTTAAGGGCTTCTTTCTCGTTCCATCACGCTCGGGGCCTGAACCCACCGGGATTGCCGAAGCAGAATCCCCGGTGAGGGATCGGTCCGGCTCGAACTTGCGGAGACCGTTCGGCGGATGTCTAATCCGAATATGCGACGGGCCCTCGGGTGGGTTGGATCGGTGGGTGTTGTTGCTGCTCTCGCCCTGAACTTCGTCGCCGCTCCGGCGCTTGCCAAGGGGGCGTCCAAGATCGTGATCCAGGGACCGGGTCTGGCTCACCCGATCACGGTGGAGCTTGGTGACTCGACATCGAGTGACCAACTGTGGCCGCTGATGATCGACTCCCGTTTCTTCCTCGGGCTGTGTCACGGTCGATGCGAATCGAAATCGAGGCTGGCGCGTCGGCCGTCGCAGGATCTCGGTCCTCAGTACACCCTGACCTACACCATGAACCTCGAAGTGACGCCGCACGAGGTCGTCCAATACGTGTTCCCGTACGCGCAGCCGAAACCGGTCACGTACATGCCCGCCCGCCAAACGTTCTTGCAGCACCAGAGGACAGGCGGTGGGTGGTTCGTCACGCCCCCGCGCCTCGAGCGCGAGTTGGTCAGCCTGGGTCTCCCGGCAACGGCCGCCGAGGCGACGGCGACTCCGCCGTCACCGTCACCTGTCGCCACGGCGGGACAACACGGGTTCCCCGTCTGGTGGACAGCCTTGGCGGTCCTGTCGGTCGCCTTCGTCGTCGGGATGTGGGTGCTCTTCCGGTCGTTCAGGCGACGGCGATCCCCCGAACCCTTGTCGGCCGAGGCGAGGCAGGCTGAGGCTCAGCTCTGGCCGACGCGGGTCCGAGATCGGCGCTGACCGGGTCTTCACGCGAGCCCCGGCGAGCCCTTCCCGCCGTTCCAGACCGGCAGCAAGGTTCTCGCGGGCAGGCGTCTGTCCCGCCTGGCCAGGTAGCGTTTCGCCCTATGAGCGACGGCGAGCCGGGAAGCACCTTCGAGGACGCGCCCAGGCGAGGCCCGCTCGCGCGGGCCCGCTCCCATCTGGTCGACCTGACGCCGCTCCGAGGATCCCGCGACTTCAGGCTGCTGTTCACGAGCAAGGCGATCTCGGACCTCGGCGACGAGATCGTGGCCGTCGCGGTGCCGTTCCAGGTGTACGCGCTCACGCGCTCGACGCTGGCGGTGGGGCTGCTCGGCCTGTGCGAGCTGGCGCCCGTGTTCGTGCTGCCGATCATCGGCGGAGCGGCGGCCGACGCGATCGAACGCCGGCGGCTCGTGATCCGCACGCACGCGGTCATGGCGCTCATGTCGGCGTTGATGGCGGTGAACGCGTTCCTGCCTCACCCGAGGCTGTGGCCGCTCTACGTCTTCGCGACGATCTCTGCGGGCCTGTACACGTTCAACCGGCCTGCCGTCTCCACCTGGCCCGCCCGGTTGCTCCCCCGTGAGCTCCTCCCCTCGGGCTTCGCGCTGGAGGCGAGCTTCGGAACCCTGGCCGGTCTCGTCGGTCCCGTGGTCGCCGGCGTTCTGCTCGCGACGATCCGCACGGGGGGCGTTTTCGTCTTCGACGTGGTCACCTTCCTGGTGGTGATCGCGAGCGTGTCGAGGATGCGCCCCTCACCGCCCTCCGAGGAGGCGCCGCCGTTCGGGTTCGAGGCCATCCGGGACGGGCTCGGCTTCCTGAAGGGCAAGCGCGTGATCCAGTCGGTGTTCGCCGCCGACCTCAACGCGATGGTCTTCGGGTTCCCGATGGCGCTATTCCCCGCGATCGCGATCCGGATGCACGGGGGACCGCAGACCCTGGGGCTCCTCTACGCGGCCCCGGCCGCCGGATCGTTCCTTGCGACGATGCTCTCGGGCCGCGCGAAGCACGTGCGCAGGCAGGGTCGCGCGATCCTGGTCTCGGTAGCGATATGGGGCGCGGCGATCGCGGCGTTCGGCTTCACGACGTCGCTGTGGCTCGCTCTCGCGATGCTCGCGATCGCCGGGGCCGGGGACATGGTGAGCGGGATCTTCAGGATGTCGATGCTCCAGAGCGTGGTGGACGACTCGATGCGGGGTCGGCTCGACGGGGTCGCGATGGCCGTGTGGGCGACGGGTCCGGCCCTTGGCAACGTGGAGTCGGGGGTGGTGGCGACGCTCACCAGCGTGCAGTTCTCGGTGGTCTCGGGCGGGATCCTCTGCGTCCTGGGCGCGGGCCTGATCCGCCTGCTCCTTCCCCAGATCGGCCGGTACGACGCCCGGCATCCGGCTCCCTAGCCGGGCACGGGCCGCCGGGAGCCGCCCGGGAGCAGCCCCGGGCGCCTAGGCCTCCACCCCGACGGGCTCCCCGTGCTCGATCGCTGGGGCGTGGGTCACCGTCGCACGGCCCGGGATGAACCGGTTCGCGACGATCGCGGCCAGGAGCAGCGCGCACCCTCCGACGATGAGCGACGTGTGGAACCCGGCCATGAACGCGTCCGAGTAGGCGCGGTAGACGCCCGCCGTCTGAAGCGGCGACAGACCTCCCAGGAGCGACGGATCCAAGAGGCCGTGCCCGGCCGCGGCGGCGATGGCGGCCCGTTGCTGTGCGGGAAGCCCCAGCGCGGCGAGCGCCGGCTTGATCGCGCCGTTCATCCTGGTCGTGAGGATCGTACCCAGGAGGGCGATCCCGAGGACGCCTCCGACCTCGCGGCTCGTGTTCGTCATGGCCGACCCGAGCCCCGCGCGCTGGGGGCCGACCGAGTTCATCACGGCGGCCGTCATCGGTGCCATCGTCGAGCCCATGCCGTGGCCCATCATCATGAAGACCGGCAGCATCCAAAGGTAACGGCTCTGCGGTTGGAGAGTGAGCCCGAGCAGCAGCAGCCCGCCGCCGGCAAGGAGCAGACCGTACGTCATCGGCCCCCGCGATCCGTGCTTCTGCGCGTAGCGGCCCGCGTTCGGCGCGGTGAGGACGATCATGAGCGTCATCGGCAGGAACTTGTAGCCCGCCTGGAACGGCGTGAAGCCGTGGATCCCCTGCATGTACAGGGACAGGAAGAAGAAGGTCGCGAACATGCCCAGCGATACCGCGAACGCGACCGCGTTGCCGGCGGAGAAGGCGGGGATCCGGAAGAACTGGAGCGGCATCATCGCGTGCGGGTTCCTGCGCTCCCACGACAGGAACGCCGCCAGCAGGACGGCCGCCCCCACCAGCGAGCCGACGATCACCGGATCGTTCCAGCCGAGCTGGTTGGCCTCGATCAGGCCGTAGGTCGCGCTGAAGAGCGTCCCCGTCCCGAGCAGGAGACCGGGGATGTCCAGGCGCCGGGTCACCTCGGATATCGAGTCGCGCACCGTCGAGGTCGCCACGAGGAACGCCACGATCCCGATAGGGACGTTCAGGAAGAAGACGGACTCCCAGCCGAGACGCTCGACCATCAGCCCGCCCACGGTAGGTCCCAGGGCGAGCGCTAGGCCCGACATGCCGGCCCACAGCCCGATGGCCTTCGCCCGCTCGTGCGGCGGGAACGTCACGGTGATGATCGAGAGGGTGCCGGGCATCAGCAGGGCGCCGCCCACGCCCTGGATCGCGCGGAAGACGATCAGCCAGTTGGTGGAGGGCGACAGCCCGCACCCGAGCGACGCCAGCGTGAACAGCGCCAGCCCTCCCAGGAACATCTTCTTGCGGCCGTACCGGTCTCCGAGGATCCCGCCCGTGAGCAGCAGCGACGCGAAGGCCAGGACGTAGCCGTCCACGATCCACTGGAGCCCCGAGACCCCCGCGCCCAGGTCCCGGCTGATCCGCGGGAGCGCGACGTTCACGACGGTGTTGTCGAGCATCGCCATCGCGAGCGCGAAGCACATCGTCAGCAGCACGATGACCTTCTCGCGCGCGTCGTCCCCCTCGAATCCGAACAGGCCCATCGGTCTCCTTGCGCGTATGGCGGTGAGTTCGGTGTTGCCGCGTTCAACCAAGGGTACGGGAGATGTGTTCCCGCGCTCTCGGGAGGTTGCGGAGCGCGCGACGAGCCTAGCCGGCGCGCGAGCGCGGGGTCGCGGTTGAGCGCCCCGCACTTCCCGCAGACCAGCTCTCGCGCCTGCATACCGGAGGTGTCGGCAGCTCGGGCGCCCGAGCTGAGCCCCTCGGGTCAGCCCGTGCGGCGGTAGGCCCGGATCGCCAGGGGAACGAAGACCGCGAGGATCGCCGCCACCCAGAGCCCAGACTGGAGGGCGAGCGCCAGCCGGCTGCTGCCCAGGTTCAGGGTCTGCGGGTCGCCGGGGAGCGTGAACGACCGGAGGGTGTTCGCCCAGACCGAGACGGGGTCCGCCTTGGCCCAGACCTGGAGCCAACCGGGCATCGTGTCGACCGGCACGAAGACCGAGCTCGCGAACGTGAGCGGGAAGATCCAGACGAAGCTCGCCGCCTGGACCGACTCCACGTCCTTCAGCAGGAGCCCGATCGTGGCCGAGATCCACGAGAACGTCCACCCGACGCCGATCGCGAGCAGCACGGCGAGCACCGCGAACAGGATCCCTGCCTGGAAGCGGAACCCCACCAGGTAGCCGACCGAGGTCATGAGCAGCACCACGACGAGGTTCCGGAACAGGTCGGCGGTCGTTCGGCCGGCGAGCACGGCCGAACGCGCCATCGGCAGCGAGCGGAATCGGTCGATGATGCCCTTGCCGAGATCCTCCGCGAGGCCGACGCCGGTCGCGGTGGCGCCGAAGATCGAGGTCTGCACGAAGATGCCGGGCATCAGGTAGCTCACGTAGTTGAGGCCCGGCGGAAGGGCCCGGCCGATCGATCCTCCGAACACGAATCTGAAGAGCAGCACGAACATCACCGGCTGCACGGTCGAGAAGACCAGGAGCGTCGGGACCCGCACGTAGTGAAGGAGGTTCCGCCGCGTGAGGATCAGGCCGTCGGCGATCGCGAGGCGGATCCGCCGGATGACGCCGGGGCGTGCGGCCGTGCGCTCAGCGAGCTTGGCGCTCATCGGTCGCGCTCCCTTCGGCGCCGGCGACTCCTCCGGCCCGATGTCGCCCGCTCCGCGTCGCCATCCATCGGCTCCGCCTCGGTGGCGTGACCGGTGAGGGTGAGGAACACGTCGTCCAGGGTCGGGCGCCGGAGCTGGATGTCGGCGAGGATCACGGCCTCGGCATCCAGGCGGCGGACGGCCTCCGCGAGGATCCCCGGCCCGTCCGAGCCCACGGGGAGCGTGATGTCGCCGGAGGCGTTGTCCACCTGCGCTCCGCCCGGCCCGAGCCCGATGACCGCGCCGGCGGCCCTGGCGACCTCGGCGCGGTCCGCGACGCGCAGCTCGAGCACCTCGCCGCCGACGCGGCTCTTCAGCTCGTCGGCCGTGCCCTCAGCGATCACCTTGCCGCCGTCGATCACCGCGATCCTGTCGGCCAGGCGGTCGGCCTCCTCCAGGTACTGGGTCGTGAGCAGCAGGCTCGTGCCGTCCTGGACGAGCTCGCGGATGATCTCCCAGAGGCCGAGCCGGCTCCGCGGATCGAGCCCGGTGGTGGGCTCGTCCAGGAAGAGGACCTGCGGCCGGCCCACGAGGCTCGCTCCAAGGTCCAGGCGGCGGCGCATGCCTCCCGAGTAGGTCCGCGCCGTGCGGCCGGACGCCGAGGCGAGGCCGAAGCGCTCCAGCACGTCCCGGGCGCGGCGCCGGGCCTCCGCCTTCGGCAGGTGGTAGAGGCGCCCCACCATCTCGAGGTTCTCGAGCCCGGTGAGGTTCTCGTCCACGGCCGCGAACTGGCCGGCAAGGCCGATCGCCGAACGCAGGGCCTCCGCGTCACGCACGACGTCGAACCCTGCCACGGTGGCTCGACCGGAATCGGGGGCGAGCAGCGTGGCGAGGATCCGCACCGTCGTGGTCTTGCCTGCCCCGTTGGGGCCCAGCAGCCCCACCACCGTGCCCTGCCGCACCTCGAGGTCCAAGCCCGCGAGCGCCCACACGTGCCCGAAGCGCTTGGTGAGCTGCTCGACGACTACGACCGATCCCTCCACCGAACGGACATCCTACGGAAGGGTGGACTCGTTGCCCTTCAGCGCGACGGGGCGGCCGGTGCGGATGCCCGTCTCGCCTCCACGTCCGCGGCCCCCCGCTGCGTAGGATGGCCATCGATGCGACGGGGAACCGGGATGCTCGCGCTCGCGCTCCTCGCTTCTGTCGCCACGGCGTGCGAGGGAACGCGCACCGTCGTCGTGAGCGGTGCGCCCAGCTCCTCCCCGTCCCCGTCCGCGACACCCTCGCCGGTCGCCCTGCCGACGCTCGCGACCGTGGCCGTGGGAGGGGAGCCCACCGGCATCGCCGCCGGGTTCGGCAGCGTCTGGGTGGCGACCTCCGCGTCCGCGCGAACAGGTGCGCCCGCCGTGGTCCGCATCGCGGAGGGGACCGCCGCCGTCCAGGCCACGATCGCGGTCGGCGCGGCGCCCCGCCAGGTGGCGATCGGCTTCGACTCCGTCTGGGTGTCGAACCACGACGACGACACGGTGACGAGGATCGAGCCGGAGACGAACGAGGTGCTCGCCACGATCCCCGTCTGCGACGGTCCGGAGGGATTCGGGGTCGGCACCTCCGCGATGTGGGTCGTCTGCCAGGGCGCAGGGACCGTCGGGCGGATCGACCCGGGCGCCAACCAGCTGCTCGATCAGGTGGCCGTGGGCCGGCAGCCGCGGTTCGCCGTGGCCGCGTTCGGCTCGATATGGGTCTCGAACGAGCTCGGGTCCAGCATCAGCCGCGTGGACCCGCGATCGGGGCGCGTGACGGCCACCGTGCCGACCGGGATCTCGCCCCTCGCCGTCGCGGCCTTCGACGGGACCGTGTGGGTGACGAACGGGCTGGGAGGCTCCGTGCAGGCGATCGACCCTGCGACCTCGCAGGTGATCGCCGCGATCCCTGCGGGAGACCGGCCCGACGGCCTGCTGCCGGTGGCGGGATCGCTCTGGGTGGTCTCCGACGCGGGGCCGGTCCTTACCCGCCTGAACCCCAGATCGGGGCTGGTAACAGGCACCTTCGTGGTGGCGAACCACCCCGCGATCGACGCGAACAGGCTGCTCGCCGTCGCAGACGGCGCGCTCTGGATCCCGATCTTCGAGGACGGAAGCGTCCTGAAGATCGGGATCCCCGTCTGAGGCGCCGGGCGCTCGCGATACCCTGCTCACATGCTCGAGTTGGTCGACCTGTCGCGCCGCTACGGTGCGACCGTGGCCCTGGACGGCGTGTCGTTCGTCGTTCCCGAGGGAAGGATCGTCGGGTTCGTCGGTCCCAACGGGGCCGGCAAGACCACGGCGATGCGGATCGCGCTGGGAGTGCTCGAGCCGGATCGGGGCGAGGTGCGCTGGCGGGGGAGCCGCGTGGATCCCGACGCGCGTCGTCGCTTCGGCTACATGCCCGAGGAGCGCGGTCTCTACCCGAAGATGAAGGTGGGAGAGCAGCTCGTGTACCTCGCCCGGCTGCGTGGGCTCTCGAAGCACGACGCGCGGCGCCGGACGCAGGAGACGATCGAGCTCCTCGGCGTCGGCGAGCGCGCGAACGACCGGGTCGAGACGCTCTCACTCGGGAACCAGCAGCGCGTACAGCTCGCCGCCGCCCTCGTCCACGATCCGGAGCTGCTCGTGCTGGACGAGCCGTTCGGCGGCCTCGACCCCATCGGCGTGGACGTCCTGTCGGGCGTGCTCCACCGGCACGCCGAGGCCGGCGCGCCGGTCGTCTTCTCGAGCCACCAGCTGGAGCTCGTCGAGCGCCTCTGCGACGACGTGGTGCTGATCAACCACGGGCGCGTCGTGGCGAGCGGGGCGATCGAGGAGCTCCGGGCTTCGCGAGCCCGCCGGCTGGTCCGGGTGCAGCTGACGGGCGCGGACCCGGACTGGTTCGAGGCCGTCCCGGGGGTGCGGCTGGACGGCGCGCGGGGCGGCGCGTTCGTGCTCGAGCTGGACGCCGGGGTCGACGAGCAGCGCGTTCTCGACGTCGCCAGGTCGGTCGGCGACGTCGTGGAGTTCGGCCCCGTGCGCCCTTCCCTCGCCGAGCTCTTCCGCGAGGCGGTGCAGGAGTGAGCGACCGAGGCTCGTGGAAGCTGGTCGCTCGCAGGGACTTCTGGGTCCGGCTGCGAGATCGCGGCTTTCTCATCTCGAC
Organism: Actinomycetota bacterium; assembly: GCA_016201135.1. Taxonomy (GTDB): domain Bacteria; phylum Actinomycetota; class UBA4738; order UBA4738; family HRBIN12; genus JACQDK01. The sequence goes on along the minus strand of JACQDK010000009.1, from coordinate 1,141 downwards.
GGCGATAACGCTCGTCATCCTGTGCGGGCTGATCCTCGTGCGGGCGAGCTCGACGATAGGGCGACCCTCGTACTCGGTCGGCCTGGTCGGCTCGGCGGTTCCCGCAGCCTCCCTCGAAGATCTCGGTCGTCAGCAGGGCGTTACGATCCGGGCCCAGACCTTCGCGGACCGGGCGAGCGCGGAGGCGGCGCTCCGGGACGGCTCGGTCGACGCCGTGCTCGAGGACGACGCCTACCTCGTCGGGCTGCGCGGGGCGCCCCCGCAGTCGCTCCAGCAGATCGTGGGGGGAGCCGTGGTGGGAGAGCGCCTCGGAAAGGCGCTCGCCGGCGCCGGGATCTCCCAGGAACAGCAGAAGGACCTGCTGAAGACGGTCGCGCCGGCGGCGCTAGACCCCGGGAACCCGAACGCTCCCGGAGACGCGCGCGTCGCGATCGTGATGGTCCTTCTGCTTTACGGGCAGCTGTTCGGCTACGGGGTTTGGGTGGCGACCGGCGTCATCGAGGAGAAGTCCTCGCGCGTCGTCGAGATCCTGCTGTCCTCGATCAGGCCCCGGCAGCTCCTCGCGGGCAAGATCTTCGGCATAGGGCTCCTGGGGTTGCTTCAGCTCGCGCTGATCTCGAGCGTGGCTGGGGTGCTCGCGTCGCTCACCGGCGTCGTCGACATCCCGGCGCACGCCTTCGTGACGATCGGGGTCGCGCTCCTTTGGTTCGTCTTCGGCTTCGCGTTCTACGCGTCGCTCTTCGCGGTCGCGGGCGCTCTCGTGTCGCGCATGGAGGAGCTCCAGAATGCGATCGTGCCGATAAACCTCACGATCCTCGGGTCGTTCTTCATCTCCATCGGGTCGGTCGATCATCCCGACACGCTTCTGGCACGAGCGGCGTCGCTCCTGCCGTTCTCGTCGGCCCTCGCGATGCCCGTGCGCATCGCCGTGGGATCGGCCTCCCTCGCGGAGGCGCTGCTGTCTCTCGCGATCCTCGCGGGCTCGATCGCGTTGCTCGTGCCGCTGGCGGGGCGCCTGTACGCGGGAGCGGTGCTCCGCATCGGCGCGAGGGTGAAGCTGCGGGACGCTTGGCGCGCGGCGGCCTGAGCAGCTCCTGGTGACCGGGAAGGCGCCCGCCGGCTACCCGCTGCCGAGCTCGCG
>JACQDK010000082.1 GCA_016201135.1 Actinomycetota bacterium | reverse complement strand
TGTACCTGGGCAACAACGTCTACGGGATGCACTCCCCGCCCTACCGGCCGGGGACCTCGATCGGGCTCCTGTTCCACCTGCTCTCGGGCGGCGAGGAGGGCGTGCAGGGTTTCTACGGGCACGTGATGGGAGGGATGGGCGCCATCAGCGCGGCGATGGCCGACGCCGTACGCGAGCACGGCGGCGAGATCCGCACGAACGCTACGGTGGGAAGGATCCTCGTGAAGGACGGTCGCGCGCGCGGCGTCGTGTTGGAGGACGGCATCGAGCTCCGCTCTCGGGTCGTGCTTTCGAACGCCGACCCGAAGCGCACCTTCCTCGGGCTCCTTCAGAGGGACGAGGTGCCCGAGGACTATCGGCGCAGGATCGAAGGCATCAAGATGGCGGGTCCCTGCGCGAAGGTGAACATGGTGCTCTCGCAGGAGCCGCGGTGGAACGGCATGCCGGCCGACGCCGACCCCGCCCGGCGGTCGCTCGCCACGCTCGTACCGACGCTCGAAGCCGCAGAGCGCATGTACGACGTCGCGAAGTGGGGCGAGATCCCCGAGGACCTATGGGTCGACTGCGTCGTCGCCTCGAACGTCGACCCGACGCTCGCCCCCGATGGGACCCACGTCATGACCGCGTTCGTTCAGTACGTGCCGTACCGGCTGCGCGAGGGCACCTGGGACGAGAAACGCGACCTTTTGGGCGATCGCGTCGTGAGGAAGATCGCCGAGTACGCGCCGAACGTGCCCGGCGCGATCGAGGCGATGAAGGTGCTCACCCCGCTCGACCTCGAGCGCACGTACGGCCTCACCGAGGGGAACATCTTCCACGGCGACCTCAACGTCGAGCATCTGTTCTTCATGCGCCCGGTCCCGGGGTGGGCGGGGTTCCGTACGCCGGTGGAGGGGCTCTACCTGTGCGGCGCGGGGGCGCACCCCGGAGGAGGAGTGACGGGCGCGCCCGGCTACGGCGCCTCGCACCGGGTGCTGAAGGACCTCAAGCGCCGCTAGCTCCTACCGGCGAGCCGGTCTGCGGTTCGGCGGCCTCGAGCGGCAGCAGCCGGACCATCTCCTCGCGGAAGAGGTCGTCGGTTCGCATGCGGATCGAGCGCGTGATCGAGCCCGCCGCGAACACGACGGTCGCGTGCTGGAAGACCTCCGGATCCACGAACGTGAGCGCCTGTAGGACGGTGCCGAGCGGCGGGAACGCGCCGAGCTCGATGTCGGGGAACTCGTGGCGGAGCTCTCCCTCGGTGGCCAGGCGGGCGTGCGGATCGCCCGCCGCCGCGCGGACCGTCTCGACGTCCACCCGGCGGCTCGCCGGCAGGACCGCCAGCACGTACCCGTGACGCGTGCTGAAGACGACGGTCTTCAGCACCTCGCCGGCGTCGATCCCGATCGCCCGGGCTTCCTCGGTCGAGCTATAGGTCTCCCGGTGTGGGATGACCTCGAAAGGCACCCGCAGGCTCTCGAGGTGTTGGATGACCGTCGGCATGCAGATACACCTCCCCTCGCCGTCATCCTGCGGTCGCCGGCTCGCCGGCGAGAGGTCCGTTCGCCCCTGCCCGTCCGGGACCCACGCGTCCTCGTTCGTGCGGGCGACCGGCTGAGCCATCCGCGGCGCCGAGCTCGGCGGGAGCCCTCAGCCGGCCAGGATCCCCGTGATCCAGTCGGGCCGGGGGGGGCCTTGCCAGTATCCAGCATCGCGCGCCACTGTTCGTCGGCGAGGCGGTTGCTCACCGGCTGCTGGAACTCGTAGTAGGAGAACGTCGCGCCGACCGCGACCTCGAACCTCCCCTGCATGTCGGGCACGAGCACGTAGATCCGATCGAACCGTCCCGTGCCGACCTCCAGAACATCGTTCCCGCCTCGCGCGATGTCCGCGACCACGGCGTCGTCGTCGTCGGCGGAGGGGACGTTCCCTCCGGGCGCGTCGGATGTGCGCCACCACAGCGCCTCGAGCTCGTCGCCGATGTAGAGCAGACGGTGGTTGTCATCCCCGGAGATCGGCTTGCCGGCGAGCTCGTCGCGCGCGATCCGAGCGAAGAAGTCGAACAGCTCCTGTGTGTCCGACAGGAGCGCCGTCTGCTCGGGGGTGAGGAGCTTGCGCTGCGCCAGTCCATGACGCATGAGGCTCGCCATCGCCGACAGCCGCTCGTAGACGACCGGGTCGGGCTCGACCCAGTTCCGGTAGGTGAGATCCGGGGGCGGACTCTCGCCCTCGGCGGTGCTCTGCTTCACGTACAGGATCGTGTCGTGACGCAGCTCCGTGAACGAGCCGAACGCCGACTGATGCGCCTTGGCCGCCCATGCCTTCGTGCGCATGAAGTCCGGGAAGGCCTTCCCGTGCGCGACCCATGACGGCTGGAGCGCCCACAGCCAGGCGTCGTACACGCTCGCGCCCCAATCCGCCTGCGTTCGCGCGGCGACGAGCCCCGTCATCTTCTGGATCTGCTCGTCGTAGTGGAGGTACTTGGACTGCCCACCCTGCTTCTGGATCCCGGAGGCGAAGTCCGAGCCGAACGTCGTCGCGAGGTCGAGCGGTGAGGGGAAGAGCCTCGGCTGGTCGGGGGTTCCGACGTTCGGGTAGACGAGCTGGTCGAAGATGAACGAGTCGATCACGAACCGCGTCCCCATCAGCCGAACCGAGGCGGTTTCGGGATCGATCCGGACCGGGCGAGACTCGAGGAGCGCGCTGCGCACGTCGGCAAGGGCCGGGTCGGACAGGCGTGCCGGCTGATCGATCCCCCTCGGGTCGACGGTCGTCACCGCGTCGGCGAGCTCAAAGGGTGTGTAGTCGTCGGCGAGGCCGACCATGAACGCGGTCGGTTCGTAGAGGTCCCGCCAGAGACCGACGAGGCGGGCGTTCCCGAGGCCATCCGGCAGGATCAGCCGGGCGGCGAGGACCGCCAGCCGCAACGGGCCCACATCGGGGGTAGTGACCGAGAAGGCCGACTGGCCCAGCAGGGACATCCCGAGGAAGTAGCGCGTGAGCTCTGCGGTCCGGGTGTAGTGCCCGCGGGGTGTGTAAAGGCTGTAGTCGATCGGTTGGCCGCCCAGGATCGGTGAGACCTCCTGTCCGGCGTGGGCCTTGATCAGGGCCAGCTCCTGCTCGGCGGGGCGTCCGAGGGTGCCGGTGGGAAGGTCGAGCAGCGCGGACTCCACCTGCATGAGCTGAAGGACGCGATCCGCCGGGTCCGACAGCGGTGTGCCCTTCAGCTCGGCGGCCTGCTCGCGGGCGTTCCGGAGCATCCCGCCCGCGAGCGTCTCCAGCTTGGGGAGCAGGACGTCCTGCTCGATGCTCCGCAGCACCTTGTCGAACGTGAGGTGCCACTGGTGGTACGCGGCGTCGGTCGTCACGAACACCGGCCAGTCGACGTTGGGAGCCGCCGTGTACGTCTGGAACATCAGCTTGGTGTCTCCGGGCACGATCGCGAAACCGCTCCGCGTGAGCGTCTGCTCGACGGCGGACTGCGTGACGTCCGATCGGATGTAGGAGGGGATCCGCACCTTGTCCAGGGAATGGGGAGTGGAAGGGCCAGCGTAGGCGGGCGCGTCGCCCATCAGCGGGACGGGTTTCAAGAGCCCGAAGTCCACCAGCGAGGCCGGGAAGGCGTTCCCGGTCGCCGGCGGGCCCTCGGACGGTGGCACGCTCGTCGCGGGCGGGCCGGTCGTGGGCGTTGAGCTGCCCGGTGAGCCGCTGCAGGACGCGGCGACCAGGGCTACGGTCGTGGCGAGCGCGACGATCACGCGACGGTTCATGTGGACCTCCATTCCAGGGCGGCCGGCTGGGTCCGGTCGAGGATGACCGGATCGAGCCGGCCGTCGCCGTTCACGTCCGCACAGGCCGGCCTCCCGGGACCCGGGAGGTCGACGCTCGAAGCGAAGCCGTATCCCCGCCAGAGCCACAGTCCCGTGGCGATCGTGGCGGGGTCGTTCAACCTCGAGTAGGCGACGACGAGCCCGCCGGCGCAGGCGGCGAGCGCGGTCACCGGTCGAAGGACGGTGCCCGCGATCCAGATGGGTCGCAGGTCGGCGCGGCGCCAGAGCCCGACGTGGGCCGCGAAGCCTCTTCGGTCGACCCATCGTCGAGCCGGCAGAGTGGTGTTCACGAGGGTCGGGTGGAACGGACTCAGGTAGGAGACGACGACCTCGGCGCGCCCGTCGCCGTTCGCGTCCCCGACCGTGCTCGCCAGGACACGCCACCGGGTGGCCGGGAACGACGGCAGCCTCCCCGGTGCCCGTGTCGGGGCCGGCCGGACGTCGCGGAGCAGCGCCCACCAGCTGCCGTCGAAGGCGACGGCATCGCCGGAAGGGGGCTGCCATCGATCGAAGTGGGCTCGGTAGTCGCCGCCGTCGGTTCGACCCACCCGGTACGCCAGCGCCCCGGAGGCATCGGCGAGCACCTCCAGGAACGCCCCCGTCGTCGTGCCGGGCTGCGTCTGGTCGAACACGAGGTTCCCGAGGCTCGTGGCGATCACGGTCGCGCGGCCGTCGCCGTCGGGGTCGATCGCGCGCACCGGCTGGGCGACGTGCGAGCCGCTCGCCCACACGACGTCCGCCCCCCAACGCGCGAGGAGCTGCCCGAGACCGCCGATGAAAGCATCTGGGCGGAAGGAGTACTCGGCTCCCCCGTGGAGCCCGACGATCAGGAGGTCCACCTGCGGGCGCAGGCGCTGGACCGCCTCCCGCGCCGCCCGAGCCTCCCACCATGTGACACCGGGGGAGGCCGGTCCCGCCCTCAGGCCCTGCTGGGTCGCGTCGAACGCCAGGAGTCCGATCCGCAGGCCGCCGCGGATCAGGATCCTCGGCGACGAGGCTGCCTTTGCGTCGACCCCGCCGCCGAGCGGGCGGATCCCGGCGGCCTCCAGCGCCGCCAGCGTGTCCTCGACCCCCCCGGGGCCGGCATCTCCGCTGTGGTTGTTCGCCATCGACATGGCGTCGAAGCCGGCGCTGGCAAGGAGCCGGGCGGTAGCCGGGTCGGCTTCCAGCGCGTTCGGGCCCGGACTCTCGGGCGGGCGACTCGTGAGCGGCGACTCGAGGTTGGCGATCGCGACGTCTGCGGCTCGGACCTGGGCCTGAACGTCTCCGAAGACGCCCCAGGGATCGCTCCGCGCGACCGGCGCTACGCCGCGCCCGAGCATGACGTCGCCAGCGAACAGCAGGTCGACGTTGCCCGAGCCCGCACCGGAAAGCGGGTGCCGGTCCTTCCGCCCGGGGGCGCTGCACGACGCCAGGACGAGCGCAGCCAGCACGATGACCGCCGCGGAAACGGCTGGGCGTTGCATCGGTCGAGCCCCTCCCGACCCGAAGCTATGGCCGGCCGCGAGAGCGCCCCAGGGCCGAGGGTCCCGGGCGGACGCAGCCATTCCCGGGCTCATGACCTCCCGGCGCCGCGAGCCCGATCGGCTCTAGTCAATCACATGTCGTAGTACAGGTGGAACTCGTACGGGTGCGGGCGGAGCCTGACCGGGTCGAGCTCGTGGCGCCGCTTGTACTCGATCCAGGTGTCGATCACGTCCTGGGTGAAGACCCCGCCCTCCAGGAGCCACTGGTGGTCGGCCTCCAGGGCATCGAGCACCTCCTCCAGGGAGCCGGGCACCTGCTTCACGAGCGCCTTCTCCTCGGGCGGCAGGTCGTAGAGGTCCTTGTCCATCGGCTCGGGCGGCTCGATCTTGTTCTTCACCCCGTCCAGGCCGGCCATCAGCATCGCGCTGAACGCCAGGTACGGGTTGCAGGTCGGGTCCGGCGTGCGGAACTCGATGCGCTTGCTCGCCGGGTGCTTCGCGACCACGGGGATCCGGATGCACGCCGAGCGGTTCCGCTGCGAGTACACGAGGTTGATCGGCGCTTCGTAGCCGGGCACGAGCCGGCGGTACGAGTTGGTCGTCGGGTTCGTGAACGCGAGCAGCGAGGACGAGTGCGCGAGCAGCCCACCGATGTACCAGCGCGCCAGGTCGCTGATGCCCGCGTAGCCGACCTCGTCCCAGAACAGGTTCTCGTCGTCCTTCCACAGGCTCTGGTGGGTGTGCATCCCGGAGCCGTTGTCCTGGAAGATCGGCTTCGGCATGAAGGTGACGGTCTTGCCCGCCTTCCATGCTGTGTTCTTGACGACGTACTTGTACTTCATCACGTTGTCGGCGGTCTTCAGGAGCGTGTCGTACCGCATGTCGATCTCGGCCTGCCCGGCGGTGCCCACCTCGTGGTGGTGCACCTCGATCTTGATCCCGACGTCCTGGAGCTTCAGGACCATCTCGCTCCGAAGGTCCTGGTAGTGGTCCATCGGCGGCAGGGGGAAGTAGCCCTCCTTGTAGCGGGGGCGGTACCCGAGGTTCTTGCCGCTTGCGCCCTCGCGGCCCGAGTTCCACACGCCCTCCTCGGCGTCGATGTGGTAGTAGCCCTCGTGCTGGTTCTGGTCGAAGCGGATCGAGTCGAAGATGTAGAACTCCGCCTCCGAGCCCCAGTAGGAGAGGTCGGCGATCCCGGTCTGCTTCAGGTACAGCTCAGCCTTGCGGGCGATGTAGCGCGGGTCGCGCGAGTACATCTCGCCGGTGACCGGGTCCTTCACGAAGCAGTTGATGTTCAGCGTCGCGTGCTGCGTGAACGGGTCCATGTAGGCGGTGTCCGGGTCGGGCACGAGGAGCATGTCCGACTCCTGGATCTCCTGGAACCCGCGGATCGAGGAGCCGTCGAACCCGACCCCGTCCTCGAACACGGACTCGACGAGCTCGGACATCGGAACGGAGAAGTGCTGCATGAGCCCGGGCAGATCCGAGAAGCGGAAGTCGACGATCTCCGCTCCGCGCTCCTTCGCCATCGCGATGACTTCCTTCGGTGTCGCCACGTGCCGTCCCTCCTTGCTGTGCGGTCCGGTGCCTTCCGGGGTCGCGACCAGGTTAGGGGCCCGGCGGCGGCGGAGCCGTTACCGGGCCGTTAACTCTCTGTAACGGCGGAGCCCCCCGGCGTGGCCGGGGGGCCAAGGGGTCTCCGCTCGGAGCTTCGGGCGGTCCCTGTCCTTGGGGGGGATGGCGGGGGCCGGCGGAACCGTCCGAGTATTCGGTTGGGGGTGGTGGTGGTCTACCGACCCGTGCCGGACACCCACCCTGCGCCCCTTCGAGCGCCGTCGGCGGGAGCCGGCTCGGGCCGGAAGATCGGGCTCCACATCTCGATCAGGCGGAGGGCGGGGGCGAGGACCGCCAGGATCGCGATGTCGACCGCGTTCGTCACGTTGAGGTTGTCGGGATTCCGGGGCTCGCCGGCGCAGACCCCATCCGAGTCATCTTTCGATGGCCCCCGCTGACTAGGTCCTGCGGCCTCAGTCCTCCGGCTCGGCGGCGCGGTAGCCCACGCCCCGGACGGTCTCGATCAGGTGCTCGTGCTCGGGTCCGAGCTTGGCTCGAAGGCGCCTGACGTGCACGTCCACGGTCCGGGTTCCTCCGTAGAAGTCGTAGCCCCACACCTCGCGCAGCAGCCCCGGGCGGGTGTGGACGCGGCCCGGACGCTGAGCGAGGAACCGCAGCAGCTCGAACTCCTTGAACGTGAGGTCCAGTGTCCGGCCGGCGGCGGTGACGCGATAGGAGTCGGTGTCGATCGCGAGGGGGCCGAGGCGGATCACGCTGCCGTCGCCGGCTCCGTGGCGACTGCGGAGCATCGCCAGGCGCGTGCGGATCTCGAGCTCGGGGGCGCCGGGGTACAGGAAGTCCTCGGTCACCTCGTGCCACGGGTGGCCGGCGAGCTGGTCGCGCTCCACCAGGGCCACGACCGGCACTCGCGGGTCGCGGGCCCGCAGCTCGCGGCAGAGCGCGAATCCCTGGGCTGGGTTCTCGGCGGCGTCCACGAGAACGGCCTCGGGTCCGAGCTCGCGAAGGTGGTCGAGCGAAGGCATCGCAAGGGGCTCGGTCTTGAGGTCCAGACGCAGAGCCTCGAGCGCCGGCATCGCCGACGCAGGGAAACGATCGGTGAGGAGGACCAGGAAGGGCATCCTGCCCAAGATACCCCGTTCGGCGCCGGCCCCGTTACCCTTGACCTGCGATGACGTCGCTCCAGCGGCTGCTGCCGGTCTCCTTCACGGTTCCATCGCGCGCCTTCGCCGTGTGGACCGAGGACCGCGTGCGGATCGAGGGCACGCGGCTCGATGGTGCGGCCGATGCCGGTGCTCCTGCCGTGGTGCTCGCGCACGGGCTGATGGGGTGGCACCGCAGACCGCGCTTCGCGCGCTTCGCCGAGGAACTCGCCGCGCGCTTCCCCGTGTACGCCTTCGACTTCCGCGGCCACGGCGGGTCCGGAGGCGTGTGCGACTACGGCGGCCGGGAGATCTTCGACGTCGACGCGGTCGCGAGGAAGGCCCGCGCCGACGGGCACGCTCGCATGGTCACCGTGGGAACGTCGATGGGGGGCATCGCCGTCCTGCGCCACGCGGCGCTCGTCGGAGGCGTCGACGCGGTCGTGTCGATCTCGTCGCTCGCCACCTGGGACTGGCACGAGGGGGCGGCGCCCGGAGCCCTTCGCGCCATGCGAGCCCGCACCTCTACCGACGTGGGCCGGGGCGCCCTGCGCGCGTGGGGCGTCCGGTTGCCCGACGAGTGGCACCCGCCCGAGTCTCCCCTGGAGGTGATCGGCCGCGCGTCGCCGATCCCGGTCGTGATCGTCCACGGCCGGAACGACCGCCTGTTCGGGCTGGATCACGCCGAGCGGCTCTACGAGGCGGCGGGCGAGCCCAAGCGGCTGCTCATCGGCGACCGCTTCGGCCACGGTCTCGACGGGTTCACGCCGGCGTTCGCCGAGAGGCTGTCGAACGTGATCCAGGAGGTGGTGCCGGCGTGATCCGGGTCCGCCTCTTCGCCTCCCTGCGAGAGCTCGCCGGCGCGTCGGAGCTCACCGACGTGCAGGGCCGGACGGTGGGTGAGCTCGCCGACGCCCTTTCGGCCCGCTTCGGAGAGCGGTTCGCCCGGATCGCCGACGTGAGCTCCTACGTGGTGAACGGCGAGCGGGCGTCGCGCGCCCTGGCCGTCGCCGACGGCGACGAGGTCGCGATCCTTCCCCCCGTCTCCGGCGGCCAGCCGACCCTCGTTCGGGCGACTGCTGCGCGGGGGACTCGGCGCCGCGGTCGACCCTCCTGATCCTCAACGGCGCGCGCCGCCCGGCCCTGCCATACTGGACCGATCCCATGCGCTTCCACCGCGTGCTCCTCATAGTCAACCCCGTCGCCCGGACCTTCACGAAGCCCGTGCTCGCCGTCATCGAGAAGGCCTTGTCGGCCGACTTCGCGTTGGAGGTCACCGAGACCAAGCAGCGGGGACATGCCGCCGAGATCGCCTCCCAGGCGATCCACGAGGGGATCGACCTCGTGGTGGTCTTCTCGGGCGACGGCACGATCAACGAGGTGGTGAACGTCCTCGCGGGCACTGAGATCGCTCTCGGATTGCTCCCGGGCGGCGCCACGAACATCCTCGCGCGCGCTCTCGACCTGCCGCTGGATCCCGTCGAGGCCACCGGCGTACTGATCTCCCGCGCCCTCGACGACGAGGCCTTCAAGCTGAACCTCGGGCGCGCGGACGGGCGCTACTTCGCCGTCAACTGCGGCGCCGGCGTCGACGCCGCGGCGATGAACCGCCTCGACCGGAAGTTCCCGAGCAAGAAGTCGAGCTTCGACCGGTTGGCGTTCAGCGCCGTGGCTTGGGAGCTGCTTGTCGGCTACGCGGGCCGGCGGGCGGACCTCACCGTCGCAGTGGACGAGCGCGAACCGCTCTCCGCGCTCTCGGTCATGGTCGGCAGGACGGACCCGTACACCTTCTACAAGGGACGTGGCCTGCGCCTCACCCCGGACGCCTCGCTCGACGAGGGCCTCGACGTCCTCTCCATGCGAAAGCTCAATCGCCGGTCGGTGCCGCGCATCGCCTGGCAGGCGTTCGGCTCGGCTCGCCACGTGCATGGCCGCGACATCGACTACGTACACGACGCCTCGCGCGTGCTGGTCACGAGCGAACGCGCCTTTCCCGTGCAGGTGGACGGCGACTCGGTCGGAGACCGCCGGCGCCTGGAGATTCAGCTCGCGCGGGAAGCGCTCTGGGTGGTCGCCTAGCTCCCTAGAGCTCGCGCTGCCGCGCGGCTTCGTCCGCGTGGATGCCGCACTCCCACTTCGCCAGGCCGGCCCACCGACCCGCGCGCTCGGGCTCGCCGGGCATCCGCATCCTCGTGCAGGGAGCGCAGCCGATCGATGCGTAGCCGAGGTCGTACAGCGGGTTGTGCGGCAGGTCCTGCTCGCTCAGGTAGGCCCACACCTGCTGACGGCTCCATGCCGCCATGGGGTTCACCTTCACGATCCACCGCGCGGGCTCCAGTTCGTACTGCTGAACGAAGGGCGCGTTCGCGCGCGTCGGAGAGGACTCGCGCCGGAAGGCGGTTACCCATGCGTCGAGCTCACGGAGGGCCTCGAACATCGGGCGGACCTTGTTCAGCTCGCAGCAGCGTTCGCTGTCCCGCTCGAAGAGCCGGGGGCCGAAGGTTTCGGCCTGCCGCCGCACCGTGTACTCGCCGACGAGGTCCCTGACGTTCAGCCCGAGCAGCTCGGTGAACTGCTCCTTGAACGCGAGCGTCTCTGCGAACTGGTAGCCGGTCTCGAGGAAGAGGATCGGGATGTCCGGTCTGATCTCGGTGGCCATGTGCATGACCACCGCTCCCTCTGCCTGGAATGCCGACGCGATGGCCACGCGCTCGAGCCCGCTCTCGTCCAGCGTCCATCGCAGGATGTCCCGGGGGTGCGCGTCCTCGAACTTGTCGTTGAGGGAGGCGAGCTCGTCGGCCGAAAGGAGGGTTCGCACGTCGGCCCGAGTATATGGGAGGGACAACTTCCGGCGCGCGCGGTCTCGTATGCTGGGGCTCCCGACCCTCCACGTGGAAAGGCTGATCCGGCATGTCCGACACCTACCCCATCGCCCCGCACGGCGGGACCCTCGTCGACCTGATCTCCTCCGGTTCCGAGCGTGAGCAGCTCCTCTCCGAGGCTCCCAGCCTGCCGAAGGTCGTGGTCTCCGAACGCGAGCTCTCCGACCTGGAGATGTTGGCCGTGGGCGCCCTGAGCCCCCTCACCGGATTCCAGGGCGAGAAGGACTACCACTCCGTGCTCGAGACGATCCACCTGGAGAACGGCCTGCCGTGGTCGATCCCCGTCACGCTCTCGCTCGCCGACGGCGACCTGAAGCGGATCGGTGGCGCGGACTCGATCGCGCTGCAGGCCTCGCCGCAGGAGCCGCCCCTTGCGGTCCTGCGGGTGACCGGCGTCTTCACGCGCGACCGGCAGAAGGAGGCGGCGAGCGTCTTCCGCACGGAGGACCTCGAGCACCCCGGCGTGGCCGCCCTGCGCGCCGCCGGGGACCACTGCGTGGCCGGCGAGCTCCGCGTGCTGGAGCTCCCGCGGCACGACGACTTCATCGAGTACCGGCTGACGCCCCGCCAGACGCGCGCGGAGTTCGAGAGCCGCGGCTGGAGAACGATCGTCGGCTTCCAGACCCGCAACCCGATCCACCGGGCCCACGAGTACATCCAGAAGTGCGCGCTGGAGATCGTCGACGGGCTGCTCGTGCACCCGCTGGTCGGAGCCACCAAGGGTGACGACGTCCCGGCCGACGTCCGGATGCGTTGCTACGAAGCGCTGTTCGAGAGCTACTACCCCAAGGACCGCGCCATGGTGTCGGTGTTCCCGGCCGCGATGCGATACGCGGGCCCTCGCGAGGCGATCTGGCACGCGATCTGCCGGAAGAACTACGGCTGCACGCACTTCATCGTCGGCCGCGATCACGCGGGCGTCGGCACCTACTACGGAACCTACGACGCCCAGCAGATCTTCCAGGAGCTCGAGCCGGGCGAGCTCGGGATCCAGCCGCTCATGTTCGAGCACTCCTTCTGGTGCAACCGGTGCTAGGGGATGGCATCGCCGAAGACCTGCCCGCACGGCGAGGAGGACCGCGTGTCGCTCAGCGGCACGAAGGTGCGAGAGATGCTGCGGTCCGGCGAGCGGCCGCCGCAGGAGTTCTCGCGGCCGGAGGTCGCGGACATCCTGATCTCGGCGATGCGCGAGGCCTGATCCGAGCTACTGCTCCGGCTCCTCGACCAGCTCCTCTGCAAGCAGGCCCATGAGGTGCGCGTCCTGATGCGTGCCGCGCGCGAACTCGCCTCGGCGCCTCGTGCCCTCGACCTTGAAGCCCACCTTCTCGTAAGCAGCGATCGCACGCCTGTTCACGGTGAGGACGTTCAGCTCGATGCGCTGGAGGTTCGCCTGGCGGAACGCGAACCGGCACGCGACCCGCAGGGCGTCGGTCCCGTACCCACGATCCCAGAACGGCTTGCCCACGAACATGCCGAGGGTGCCCGTTCGCGGGGCCGCCTCCACGCGCCCTATCGAGAGGGCGCCGACGGGCCTGCGATCGGCGAGCGTCTCGACCACGAACATGAGATCGCCCTTCTTGCGGCCGCTCTCGATCCACTCCCGTTCCTCCTCCGCCGTCGAGGGCCAGGGCGCGGTGAGGCCCTCCATCACGTCGGGGTCGTTGAACATCTCGACGAGCTCGGGGTAGTCCGCGGGCTCCCAGGCGCGCAGGCGGACGAGTCTCCCCTCGAGCGCGTGCGCGTGCTCCTCCTGGGCCATCCCGGGGAGGATAGCCCGAGGGTCGGCCCGCGGGGCCGGGGTTGAGCCGCCCGGTACCTCGCTGGTAGCCTCCGGGAAACCTGGGGCGGACCCCCGATCCGGCCCGCGACCTGCAGGGAGAAGCGGCTGACCCCGACTCGCATCCTGCTCCGCGCCGCGCTCGCCGCCGCGCTCGTCATCGGGGCGGCCGTCTGGCTGCCCGCCTCCGCCGGCACGCAGCAGAACCTCGACGCCGCCAAGGCACGGCTGGCCGATGCCCAGGCGGCACTAGATGCCGCGACCGCCCGGTTCCAGTCGGCCGAGCAGCGGCTGTTCGACCTCCGCTCGACCCTCGAGGAGACCCGGCGGAGCATCGACGAGCTCCAGAAGGAGTTGGCCGACGCTCAGGCCAGGCTCACGGACCGAGCGCGCGCGGCGTTCATGATGGGTGCCGACGGGGGGGCTCTGTCGGCCCTGCTCGATTCCACTTCGTTCGCCGACTTCGCCGACCGGATCGAGTACGCGACGACCGTCGTGAACGGGGACGAGGACCTCGCGATCGAGGTCCAAGTGAAGTCCGAGGAGCTCCGCCGGGCTCGGTCTCGCCTGGCCGACGCTGCGACACAGCAGGCCGACGCGGTCGCGGGGCTCCAGGCGGACCAGCAGGACCTTCAGGCGCGGCTCGCGGACATCCAGGCCACCGTCTCCGACCTACGCAAGCAGCTGACGCTGGAGCAGCAGCTGCAGATCGGGTTCCCGGGGAGCTTCCCCGTCGGCGCCAGCGGTCCGATCCAGATCTGCCCCGTCCAGGGCCCGGTCTCGTTCGTCGACTCGTTCGGCTGGCCTCGACCGGGCGGTCGTGTGCACGAGGGCATCGACATGATGGCCGCCGAGGGGACGCCGGTCGTGGCGGTCCACGCGGGCTCGGCGGTGCGCACCTCGAACCTGCTCGGCGGGAACGCCATGATCGTGTACCACGCGGGAGGCTCGGACTGGACCTACTACGCGCACCTGTCCGCGTACGGCGCGACCGGTCAGGTGTCGGCCGGCACCGTGATCGGCTACGTGGGCCACACGGGGGACACGACCGCGAATCACCTGCACTTCGAGTACCACCCCGGCGGCGGGGCGGCGGTCGATCCCTACCAGGCGCTCGTCGCCGTGTGCTGACACGCCGTGTGGGCGCCGCAGCGTAGAATCCGACCCGTGACCGAGCCCAACGGCAATCGCAGGATCGACCGCATCCGCGAACCCGGCTACCTGGAGGGTCTCTCCGATCTCTCGCTCGAGGACCTGCGGGCCAGGCGCGACGAGTGCCTGGCCGAGCGCGAGTACCTCTCGCTGCTGCGGCGGCTCGTGCAGGGCCGGGCCGAGATCTTGAAGGCCGAGCTCGAGGGGAGAGCGGCCGGCGGCCACCCCACGCCGCTCGTCGATCGCCTGGCCGAGATCCTCTCCGGCGAGGAACGCGGGGACGCGCGCGGCGAGGCGCTCCGTGTGGGGCTCCCCGAGGAGGAGATGATGCTTGCCCGCCGTCGGGTCGAGCGACTCGTCGCCGACGCGGGCCTCTCCGACCCGACCGTGCTCGATGATGGTTCCCTCGCCGAGGCGGTCGAGCTGCTCGTGTCCGAGGAACGCGAGCTCTCGGACGCGCGCATCGACGTGATGCGGATCCTCGATGCCCTGCAGGACGAGCTGAAGCGCCGCTACAAGGACGATCCGACGCTCGCGCTTCGCTAGCATCGGCCGTTCGGGGGATGCGATCCGATTCCGCCCCACGCCAACTTGGGCCGCCCGGAGGATGGCTGCCGAGCTCCGGAGCCGCCAGAGTTGCGGCGCCTTCATCCGACGATGCCGATCCCCACCCCACTCCTCGCCGGCAACGACGGGATCCACGATCCCGAGCTTCCCGCCGTCATGCGCTTCCTCGCGAAGGCCGTCGAGGCGAAGGACCCCTGCACCCGGGGACACCTCGAGCGAACCCGGCGATACGGGCTCCTGCTCGCCGCCGCCGTCGCCCCCGAGCTGGCGGCGCGCCCCGAGGTCGCCTGCGGGTTCTTCCTGCACGATCTGGGGAAGGCCGGAGTTCGCGAGGACCTGCTGGGCAAGCCCGGTCCCCTCGACCCCGAGGAGTGGATGGCGATGCGCGAGCATCCGGAGATCGGCGCGCAGATCCTCACGCTGTTCCGGGTCCCGGTCGGCGCCGCGGAGATCGTGAGGCACCATCACGAGCGCTTCGACGGTACCGGCTATCCCGCCGGCCTGGCGGGCACGCGGATCCCGCTCCCGGCGCGGATCTTCGCGGTGGCCGACGCCTTCGACGCGATGACCAGCGACCGGCCGTACCGGCGAGCGATGCCGGTCGAGCGCACCCTCCGCGAGATCGGCGAGGGGGCCGGCACGCAGTTCGACCCCGCCATCGCCGAGGCGTTCCTGACGCTCATGGACGGGGCCGGCGACCCCTCTCGGCTGCTCTGCGCGGTCTGATCCGCAGGGGCCGGCTGCGGGCTTTCGTCCCGGACCCCGTAACATTCCCGGACACGCCAGGACCCTTCCTGCTAGGAGGCCACACCTGATCGCTTCTCCCCGCGTCGCCGTCGTGAGCGTTCACACCTCACCGCTCGACCAGCCGGGCACCGGTGACTCCGGCGGGATGAACGTGTACATCCGCGCCGTGGCCGAGCGCCTCGCCTCCCAGGGGGTGGAGGTCGACCTGTTCACCCGCTGCCGGGGGCACGGATCACCCGACGTGCAGGAGATCGTCCCCGGGGCCCGGCTCATCACGGTGCGCGCCGGTCCGTACGCGCCGGTCCCCAAGGCGGACCTGCCTCGCTACGTGCCGGAGTTCCTGGGAGGAGTGCTGCGCCGGGCAGAGCTCGAGGGGCGCGGATACGACGTCGTGCACACGCACTACTGGCTTTCGGGCTGGGTGGGCCGCTCGGCGAAGGAGATCTGGCGGGTGCCCTTGGTGGCGAGCTTCCACACCCTAGGGAAGGTCAAGAACTATGCGCTCGCGCGGGGGGAGCGGCCCGAGTCTCACGCCCGCATGGCGGGAGAGGCGAGGGTGATCGCCGATGCCGACCGGATCCTGGCGCCGACCCCCGCGGAGGCCGCGCAGCTGGTCGGGCTCTATCGCGCCGATCCGGAGGCGATCCGCATCGTCCCGCCCGGCGTGGACCACACGATCTTCGTCCCGCAGCCCAAGGAACAGGCGCGGGCGAGGCTCCACCTGGACACGGACATGTGCCTCGCGCTCTACGTCGGGCGCCTTCAGCCGCACAAGGGCCCCGACGTGGCGGTGCGCACCCTCGCGGAGGCCGTCGCGCTGGACCCCGGCCGGTGCCTGGTGCTCGCGATCGTCGGAGGCCCATCCGGCTCGAGCCACGGTGAGGAGGTCGCCCGCCTGCTGGACCTCGCGTCCGCGCTCGACGTGGGCGACCGGGTGATGCTCTTTCCTCCGCAACCCCAGCGCCGCCTGGCCGACTTCTACGCGGCCGCCGACGCGGTCCTGGTTCCTTCGCGCTCGGAGTCGTTCGGGCTGGTCGCCCTCGAGTCGCAGGCCTGCGGGACGCCGGTGATCGCGGCCGCGGTGGGCGGCCTCCGGTTCGTGGTGCAGGACGGTCGGACCGGGTTCCTGGTGGAGGGCCACGATCCCGGCGACCATGCCGAGAAGCTGCTGGCCGTGCTGAGGGACCGGGAGCTCGCCCGGCGCATGGGGGAGGAGGGCGCTCGCCAGGCGCTCCGCTTCACATGGGACGCCACCGCGTCCGAGCTGCTGTCCGTCTACCGGGAGCTCTTGGACGGCCCGGCCTCAACTGCCAAGCTCGGCGCGTGATCGAAGGACGCCGGATCCGGCTGCGCCGCGTGGAGGAGCGGGACCACCCCCTGATCCACGCCTGGCAGAACGACCCCGAGGTCTGGTGGCTGATGGACCACGAGCAGCCGTTCTCCCTCGCTGGGAT
>JACQDK010000089.1 GCA_016201135.1 Actinomycetota bacterium | reverse complement strand
GTCCGACATCCGCAGGATCGGCGGCACCGGTCTCGGCCTTGCGCTCTGCAAGGAGATCGTCGAGGCCCACGGCGGCGAGATCGGCTTCGAGAGCGCCGAGAACGAGGGCTCGACCTTCTGGATGGAGCTGGCGGCCGCCGCGCGGGAGCACATCCAGGCCGGCTCCGGCCCCGGGCGCGTGCTCGTGCTGGAGGACGACCCGGTCGTCGCCGAGCTCCTTGCGGAGTGGCTGGCCGCGGAGGGCATCGCCGTCGAGACGGCCGCGAGCGGCGAGGCGGGGCTCGCCCGCGCAACCGAGGACGCGCCGGCCGCGATCTGCCTCGACGTCGGCCTCTCCGGCCGGCTGGACGGCTGGCAGGTGCTCGCGAAGCTGAAGGAGCACCCGGCGACCGCGGGCGTCCCGGTCATCGTCTGCAGCGGCGGCGGGGCGGCCGAGCAGGCCTTGGCGCTCGGCGCCGCCGACTTCCTGACGAAGCCGTTCAGCGGCGACCAGTTCCGCGTCGCGGTGCGGCGGCTGCTCCCTTCCGGGAGCGGCCCGCCCGTCGCCGACGACGGCCCCGACGTGTGAGCCGGTGAGGCAGAGGACGGCGAGCGGACGCCCGCGCTGGCAGAGCGCGTACGCGGCAGCCGAGCTGCGCCGCTTCGTGGCGAGGGCGGTCGATGTCTAGGCGAGCTCGAGCAGGGTGTGCAGCGCGGGGAGCTGCACGAGGTCACGCTCCCGGCCGAGCGCTTCCTTCGAGCGGATGACGTCGCGCAGCGCGGCGACCCGAACCGGCAGGTCGTGTGCCGCCTCGAGCAGCTCGGCGTTCCCTGCGAGAGCGCCATACCCGCGGAAGCCGGCCGGATGGAAGACGACATCGACGTAGCCGTGAGGCGTGTAGAAGCTCGTGTCTCGCTCGTCGACGAGCGCCTGCTCGGCCGAGAGCGGCTCACCCTCCTCGAGCTCGTCCGGAAGCGCCAGCGCATCGAGCGCGGCGAGGGCGGTCAGGAGGGCGCCGCGGTTCTTCCGACCACGCCCCGGCACGATGTCGAGGTCGTAGGTCGGCAGCGGCGAGCCGTAGAGGACGGCCGCGAGCCCGCCGATGACGAGGTAGACGACCTGGTTGCGCTCGAGCGTCGCGAGGATCCGAGCCGGGTCGAACGGCC
>JACQDK010000084.1 GCA_016201135.1 Actinomycetota bacterium | reverse complement strand
CGGGAGTGCGGCCGGTCGCGATCAGCTCGGCCATCGAGGCGCCGAAGATCGGCGACCCCTTGAACCCCCACGTGCCCATGCCCGCCATCAGGTGGAAGTCGCGCACCTCGGTCTCCCCGAGGATCGGCGAGGAGTCCGGCGTCATGTCGCAGAGACCCGCCCACTGGCGCATCGCGCGCGCCTTCGCCATGAACGGCAGGATCTGGATCGAGCGCTTCGAGGCCTCGGCCAGGAAGTCGAACGTGGACCGGGTCGAATAGGTGTTGTAAGGCAGGATCTCCGCGCCGGCCAGGAGCTCGCCGCGGGCGGTCTGCGACACGTAGATGTAGAGGTCCATCGAGGACACCAGTCCGTCCAGCACGTGGGCATAGGGCTCGGTGACGAAAGCCTGAAGCGGGTGCGTGCTGATCGGGAGCTTCAGCCCGGCCATCGCGGCCACGATCGAGGTGTAGCCGGCGACGGCGCTGACCACCACGCCGGTCTGCACCGGGCCGGCTTCGGTCAGGATCCCCGTGCAGCGACCGCCCGCGACGGTCAGGCCCGTGACCCCGCACGCCTCGTGGACGTCGACGCCCCGGCGCTCCGCTGCCGTCGCGTACGCCCACACCACCGAATCGTGTCGGGCGAACGAGCCCGGCGGGTGGTAGGACGCGCCGATCACCGGCAGCTCGCCGCCGCCGGTCACGTCCACGAGCGGGCATACCTTGCGCACCTCGTCCACGGACAGGATGTCGGTCCGCACCCCGTAGGTCGCGTTCAGCAGGGACTTGTCGCGCTCGACTTCGAGCGAGTCGTGGGTGTGGCAGAGGTCCAGCTCGCCCTGCGTCGAGAACATGATGTTGAAGTCGAGCTCCGCCGAGAGCGTTCGCCAGATCTCCATGCTCCTCTTGTAGAGGGGCACGTTCTCGGGGGTGTTGTAGTTCGCGCGGATCACCTGCGTGTTGCGACCGGACCCGCCCGAGCCGATGTACGCGCGCTCGAACACCGCCACGTCGCGCACGCCGTGGTTCGCGACGAGGTTGTACGCGAGCGAGAGGCCGTTCACGCCGCCGCCGACGATCGCGACGTCGTAGCGGGGCTTGACCTCGGCCCTGCGGAGGAACGTGCGCTTTCGGAGGAGCCCGCTCACCCTGGGTCCTCCCACTTCGCGGCCTCGGCTCGTTCGGATAGGCCGAGATCGCCGCAGCGGTCGAGGATCTGCTCCCGGAGATGCTCGCGCCACATCGCGGGAACGAGCAGGTGCAGTCGGCCGGGCCGCGCGACCAGCTTCACCGGCACGCGTGCGACGTCGCCCTGGACGAAGCCCTCGGCCGGTAGCCGAAGCGCCGAGAGGCGCGAGAACGCCGCGGGGACCCCGTCACCCTCGAGGGTCCACACGGCCCAGCCGTCGGTGGCGTCTAGCACGACGGCGTCGGGGTCCGCGGCGACCGCGCGCTCGGTCGCGGCCGCAACGAGCCCCCGGGCGGCGCCGGGCGGCCCTACGAGCAGCGCCTCGTCGGGCGCGGTACGGCACGCGAAGGCGCCGATCGCCGCGTCGGCGGCGCCGATCGCCGCGTCGGTCGCAGCCTCATCGGCGGCGCAGACCACGACCACGGCCTCGGTGGCCGCGAGCTCAAGCACGCAGCCTCGCTCCCTCCGGGTCGTAGAAGGGGATCGCCGCGACCGTGGCGGTGACCCCGTTGGACCGCAGGGTCGATGGGAACTCGCCGTCGACCGCGCGTATCCACCCGAGCCCGATCGCGTGGCCCACGGCCGGTGAGGAGGCGCACGAGGTGATGCGCCCCACCACCTTCGCCGCGATCTCCAGCGGCGCGCCCCGCTCGGGATCGCCGTCGAACCGCAGGCCGACCAGCTTGCGTTCGAGCGGCAACGCCGCCATCCGCTCCAAGGCGACCTTGCCCAGGAACGACGGCTTGTCCATCGCCACGGTCCACCCGAGGCCCAGCTTCGCCGGGTGGTCGTCGGGCAGCGTGTCCTGTCCGAGGTAGAGATGGCCCTTCTCGAGGCGGAGGACATCGAGAGCGTCGAGCCCGTGTGGGCCGATCCCGAGGTCGGCGCCCGCGCGCATCAGCGCGTCCCAGAGCTGGGGCCCCCGCGAGCGCGGATGATGCAGCTCGAAGGAGAGCTCGCCCACGAACCCGGCCCGGATCGCGCGGACGGGAACGCCGGTGACGACGATCTCGCGGTGGCCGGACGGGGGAAGCGACCCGGGGTCGATCCGATCGTCGGTGAGCCGCGCGAGCAACTCGCGCGCGCGCGGTCCCGCGACGTTGATCGCGCCGAGCATCGCGGTCCGGTTGACCACGTGCGCGTGGAGCTCGAGCCGATCGGCCCAGTTGCGGAGCCACGCCTCCATCCGGTCGGCTCCGCCGGAGGTCGAGGTCGCGTAGTAGCGACCCCCCTCGAGCGCGCAGAGCAGGCCGTCGTCCATCACGTAGCCGGCCTCGTCCAGAGCGAGCACGTACCGGGAGCTCCCCGGCCGCAGATCCTCGACCCGGCAGGGGAACACGCGATCCACGAGTCGCCCGGCGTCGCGGCCCGCTATCAGGAACTTCCCGAGCGTCCCGACGTCCATCAGGCTCACGCGCTCACGGACCGCCCGGTACTCCTCGGCCGGGTCGCCGTAGTGGTAGGGCCGGATCCAGCCGCCGGACCGGTCGAGCTTGGCGCCGAGTCGCGCATGGGTCTCGTGGAGCGCGGTGCGCTTCGGGATCGCCTCGCTCACCCCGCCCGCGCGCCAGCCGGCCCCTCGCCAACTGACTTCGAACGCACGAAGGCGGCCAGATGCCGGCCGCAGACCGCGCCCTGGCACGGGCCCATCGTAGCGGCGGTGTACCGCTTCAGGATCTCCGCGTTCGTCCACCCCTCGTCCCAGGCCTGACGGAGGTCCTTCACGCTGACGTCCTCGCACAGGCAGACGTAGCCGGACTCGCCCGGCGGCGCCGGCTCAGGCTCGACGGGGTCGAGCCGCTCGCCGGCGCCCGCGCGCGCGCCGCTCTCGAGGGCCTCGTCCAGGGTGCATCCGGGCGCGACCACGTCACCGGCCCCGATCACCGGCAGACCCTCGCCCACGCGCAGCAGCCCGTCCCTCGGCTCGAGCCCCAGCGACAGGACCAGCGTGTCGCAGGCGACCCGGCGTTCGCCCAGACGGGTTGCGAAGACGACGCCCGTGACCTGCCTCTTCCCCACCGCCGCGACGAGCCGCCCGTCCCGCGCGACGGGTAGCCCCGCTGGGACCCGATCGGCCAGGGAGCTCGGGACCACGACCTCCGCGATCCCGACGCCCGCCCCCCGCAGCGTCGCGAGGTGCTCCAGCCCCTCGGCGGTGCCGGCCATCACGACCGCGCGGCGACCCGGCGCGACACCGTGCGCTCCGGCCATCCTCGCGGCGCCCCGCCCGAGCCACACCCCCGGCAGGTCGTTCCCCCGGAACACGGCGTGGGTCTCCACCGCCCCTGTCGCGACGACGATCCGGTCGGCCTCGACCTCGAGCATCTCGCGGGGCCCGACGACCGGAACGAGTGGTCCCTCGTACACGCCTATCGCGGCGTGACGCTCCAGCACCCGCACGTTGGCCATCGCTCGGAGCTCGCCGGCGAGCCCGCGGATCTCCTCGAGCACCGGGCCGGGCGGGATCTTCTCCCCCAGGAGCCCCTCGTCGACCAGCAGAACCCGGCCGCCCCCGGCCGCCGCCGACCTCGCTGCCGCGAGCCCCGCGACCCCGCCGCCGAGCACCATCACGTCCGCATGGACGTGCGCGGCGGGCTTCGGCCGCGGCGGCTCGTCCAGCCTGAGCGCTCCGATCCCGGTTGCGCGCCGGATGACCCTTTCCGCCAGCGGCCACAGCCACCTGGGCCTGCCGAAAGCCTTGTAGTAGAAGCCGACCGGCATGAGCGGATGCAGCTTGTTCGCGATGGCCAGGAGGTCCCGCTCCGCGCCTGGGAACCCGGACTCGCGGCGCACCCGCTGGCCATCCGAGGCCTCGCGGAGGCAGGCGCGGACGCCGGGGTCGCCGTCCACGTTCACCAGGCAGTTCGGGCAGTCCCCGCTCAGGCAGAAGAGGCCGCGACGCCGGTGATGCTTGATCGAGCGCGTGAACGTTCGGACGCCGGCACGGTGAAGCGCCGAGGCGATCGTGTCGCCCTCCTGGAACGGGACGCGCCTTCCCTCGAACCGGAGCGAGGCCACCTCAGTCGCCGATCCGGTTCGTGGTGGTGTCGCGCGAGATGGTGAGCCAGCGGCGGCAGCCGTACAGGTGGTACCACCGCTCGCGCTGGGGACCCGGCGCGTTGTCGCGCAGGTAGACGCGGCGGAAGTCCTCCCGCGCGTCCGGGGCCTCGATCGGCCGGAGCTCGCCGCCGAACCAGAACTCGGTGTGGTCGCGGGGCCCGCAGTTCGGGCAGGGGATCTTCAGACCCATCGACGCTCCTCGAGCAACTCCGGCGGGGCGAAGGCCCCCGGGAGGCGCGAGCACCATACAACCGCCGGTCGGCGGCGCTCCAGGAGCGAGAGTGACCTGGGGTCAGCGGCTCAGGGCTTGCGGTGCTCGTCGGCGAAGGTCTTGTGCTCCTCGCACAGGCGCGAGGCGTAGAAGGTGATCACGCGTCCCGGCTGCTCAGGGTTCGGGACCTGCCATGAGAACCCTCGACGAACGACCTTCGCCGGCTGCGCGTTGCACCGTTCCCCCGTGTGCGGCGCGATGTACTGGCAGGGGCGATCCATGTACGCATCCTATCGCTCCGGCGCCTGCCCTCGCCCGGGCGAGGCGAGGGGCCGCCCGGAGGGAGCCCGCCGGAGGGCCGAAGGTCCCCCGACCTTAGGGACCATCCGGCGTCCCCTCCGCGGGGGCTCTGGTGCTCAACTGGCAGCCGCATGGACGGATCGCGCATCAGGACGCTGGGTAGGCGTCCCGCGATAGACGTGCTCTCACGGGAGGACCTGGAGCGCGTCCACAGCGCAACCCTCGACGTGCTCGAGACCACCGGACTCGAGGTCGGGTCGGCCCGGGTGCTGGGGCTCCTCGCCGAGGCCGGTGCGAAGATCGACCCAGCCGCCAGGCGCGTGCGGTTCCCCGGGCACATGGTGGAGGCCGCCGTGGAGGCAGCGCCCCGGGACTTCCTCCTCGCAGCCCGCGACCCCGCGGCCGACGTGATCGTCGACGGCTCGCGGGGTTACCTGTCGCTCGACGGCTGCGCCGCCGAGGTGGTCGACCTCGACACGGGGGCGCGGCGACCGCCCACCCGAGACGACCTGCGGAAGGCGACGATCCTTGCCGATGCGACGCCCGAGGTCGCCTACCTGTGGCCCTGCGTCGCCGTCACCGACGTGCCCCCCGAGGCGCAGGCCTCCTACCAGACGCTCATCCAGCTCGTGCACTCGAGCAAGCACGTGAGCGCGATGGCCACCTACTCCGAGCGCGACGCGCGGATCGCCGTCGAGATGGCCACCGTGGTCGCCGGCAGCGCCGAGGCCCTGCGCGCCCGGCCGATCGTCTCGACCTTCCAGTGCAGCCTGAGCCCTCTAATGTACGACGAGGGCCCAATCGAGGCGGCTCTCGCTTTCGCCGAGGCCGGTCTGCCCTGCGGCTTCGTGGCGATGGCGATCGGCACTGCGGGGGCGCCGACCACGCTCGCCGGGCACCTGGTGAGCCTCAACGCCGAGCTCCTCGGCGGGATCACCATCCTCGAGACGCTCGTGCCCGGGGCTCCGACCTACTACGGGCCATACGAGGCCTTCATGGACCTGATGTCGGGCGGCATCGGGCTCGCGTGGGGTCCGGAGGACGTGCTCTTCAAGCTCGCCGCCGCGCAGCTCGCCCGGAGGTACGACCTGCCGATGAACATCATCGCTTTCGGGACCGGCGCCAAGACGCAGGACTGGCAGGCCGGCGCCCAGCACGCGCTGTCGCTCATGGGCGTGCTCGCCTCCGGCGACGTCGACCTCGTCTCGGCGACCGGGACGATCTACGGGAGCCGCGTGTTCGCCTTCGAGAACGTGTTGCTCGATGCCGAGCTCTGGGACATCGCCGCGCGGATCCTCGAAGGCTTCCCGGTGAGCGAGGACCTGCTGGCGGTCGACGTGATCGAGGCCGTGGGCCCCGCGGGGCACTTCCTGGACCAGGACCACACCCTCGCGCACATGCGGGAGCGCTGGCGGGCAAGGTTCTTCGGCAGCGAGTCATGGGAGGCGTGGGAGGCCGCGGGCCGGCCCGAGCCGAAGGACCGCGCGAGGGATCGGGCTCGGGAGATCGTCGCGACCCACGAGCCGCTTCCCCTTCCCGAGGACGTCGAGCGCGAGCTGCACGCGATCGCCGCCCGGACGACCGGAGGTTGAGATGGAGGAACTGCTCGCGACGCTCCGCGACTCGCTGATCGGATCCAGGCGCGACGCTGCGCTGGCCGTGACTGCCCGGCTGCTCGAAGAGGGGGCGCCGCCGGAGACGATCCTTCAGGAGGGCCTTGCCGCCGCGATGATAGAGCTTGGGGCCCGCTGGACGCGAGGCGAGGTCTACCTGCCGGAGGTCGTCGCGGCGGCGACCCTGTTCGAGAGGTGCAACGACCTCCTGGAGCCGGCGCTCCTTTCGAGCGGGGTCGAGCGCACGGGGGGACGCGTCGTTCTGGCGACCGTTAAGGGCGACCTGCACGACCTCGGCAAGAACATGGTCGGGGCCATGTTGAAGACCGTCGGCTTCGAGGTGCACGACATCGGCAAGAACGCGCCGGTCGATACGATAGTCGCGGCGGTCGGGGAGGTTCGCCCGGAGATCCTGGGGCTGTCGGCGCTGCTCACGACGACCGTACCCGAGCAGCGTCGGGTGATCGAGGCCCTCGCAGAGGCGGGCCTTCGAGACTCGGTGAAGGTGATGGTGGGCGGCGCGCCGGTGACCGAAACTTGGGCCGCCGAGATCGGGGCCGACGGTTTCGCGCCCGACGCGCCACGGGCGGTGCAGGTCGCGCTCGCGATCACCGGCCGCTGAGCGAGGCGCCCCGCAGCCTGCGAGACCGGCGCGGCTACTTGCCCTTGCCGGCCTGTTTCGCCTTCTTCGCCTGGCGCTTCTCCTTCAGCGTCTGCGACGCGGTCTTCTTGCTGCCCTTGCTCCCGCCCTTGTCCTTGTTCGCCACCGCGAGCCTCCGATCTTCGGCTGGAGAACCGATACTCGCCGCATCCGCGCCTTCTCGCAAGGAAGCGGGCCCTGATGAGGAGGGGCGGGACGGTACCCTGGCGCCGTGGCATCCTCGATCGACACCCCGGCGACCCGCGCGCTCGCCGGATCCGGGCTCGCCTTCGAGGTCGTGCGGACACACAGACCGGGCAGCGCCGAGGAGAGCGCGGCGCTGCAGGGGATCGACCTCGATCGGCTGCTCCGCACGATCGTCGTCAGGCGCGGGGCCGACGACTACGTGTTCGTGCTCGTCCCGGGCGGCCGCCAGATCGACTGGCCCAAGCTCCGCGCGCACCTGGGGGTTAGCCGCCTCTCGCTCCCCGACGCCGAGGAGGCGAGGGCCGCGACCGGTTACGAGCGGGGCGCGATAACGCCGTTCGGCTCGGCCAGCCCCTGGCCGGTGATCGCCGACGTGACGGTCGTAGGTCGCGGCAGGGTCGCGATCGGAGGCGGCGGGCGCGGCGTGAACATACATGTCGAGGCCGCCGACCTGCTCGCCCGGCTGGGCGCCGATGTCGCAGACGTGACGCGGCCCAGTGCCGAGACCCCGGCGGGGGGCACGCCCGAGCCATCCCCTCCACCTCGTATCTCGCTGGCGTGATCGTCCCGTGAAGACAGCGCCACGGCTCCTGGGAGGGCTCGCGATCCGCGTCGTGGGACTCTTCTGCGGGCTGGCCGTCATCGCAGCGGGCATCGTCTGCACGGTCGAGTCCCGCCTGGGCGTCGCCCCGTGGGACGTGCTCCATCTGGGCGTCGCGAGGCACTCGCCGCTGACCTTCGGCCGGGCCGCGATCGTCGTCGGCCTCGTGGTCATGGTCTTCGCATGGCTCCTCGGACAGCCGCCGGGCTTCGGCACGGTCGCGAACGCCCTCGTGATCGGATCCCTGATCGATCTGTTCCGGGGGATGGCGTGGGTCGGGCGGCTCTCACAGGCTCCGCTGCCCGAGCGGGCGGGCCTGCTGCTCGCCGGGATCGTCGGGTTCGGCATCGGCTCCGCGTTCTACATCGGAGCAGGGCTCGGCGCGGGCCCGCGCGACTCGCTGATGCTCGTGCTCTCGCGCCGCACCCGGACGCGGATCGGCACCGTCCGTGCCACGATCGAGCTGTCCGCTCTGGCCTGCGGAATCGCCCTGGGCGGAACCTTCGGCATCGGCACCGTGGCGCTCGCGCTGCTCGTGGGACCGCTGGTCGAGGCCTGCTTCTGGCTGATCTGCCGGCTGGGGCTCGCGCAGCCCGGCGTCGGGGAGCAGCCGGCGGTCGTCGGGTCCGAGCGGTAGCCGCCGAGCCCTTCTGGGGGCCGGGTCAGTCGTGGAAGTCGCCGGTGACGCCGAGCATCAGCGTCGCGCGGCCGTCCGGTCCCATCACGGGGACGCTCACCCCGATGTCGTGCCAGCCGTCCATCCCCGGGTGCATCGACAGCTCGAACGTGAGGGTCGTGGAGGCCCCCGGAGGGAGCGTCGAGCTGCCGAGCGTGAGGGGACCGGGACAGCACCCCTCCCGGACCAGGGGCGCCGGCTCGCCGAGCGTGACCGTCCCGGGGCCAACGTTCACGAGGGTCCATGTCGGCCTGACGGCCACGTTCAGGGGCACCGCGCCGAGCGCCCAGTTCGCGCCGTCGACGCGGACGCCGCCAGTGGTGACGGTGCCTGTCGCCGAGCCCAGCGTCTCGATCACCGGCATCCCCATCCCGTTCGTCTCTCCGGTCATCACCAAGGACCGTCGCGCGGCCTCCGGGGGGTTCGCGTGCGGACGGACGAGCGCGATCGCGACGATGCCCACGACGGCGACGGCGACGACGGCCGCGCCACCGATCAGGAGCGGCGAGGAGACCCGGGACGGGCGGCGGGCGGGCGGGCGGCGGGGGGCCGGAGCTCCGGCGAGCCGGCGGGAGCGGGTGCGGTTGGTCATCGGTGAGGCTCCTTCCTTCGTCGCTCAGGTTTCCTGCGCGGAGGGCTGGGTCGTCGCCGACGTGGGCGGCCCGTACTCGGCGATCACGGCGTCCCGGATCTGCGTCGGCGACCTGCCCTTGGCGACGAGCGGGCGCACCATCTCCGACTCGCCCATGCACACACCGCAGCCGGAGGCGTGGGCGTCCCAGCCCTTGCCGTCGCTCCGCACGAAGCAGTCGAGCAGGTTCCGGTGCCCGAGCGAGTCGTCGCACCCGCAGTAGCAGGGCACCTGCGCGTAGACGCCCGGGTGCGCGGCCGCGAACCGGTAGTGGGAGGCGACCTCGGGCGAGACCGTCGAGAGGTCGAGCGGCGGCGCCATCGCGTGCCCGGTGGCCGAAGGCGCGACGCCCATGTGTCCGCTCCGCCCAGCGAAATCGATCCCGATCGCCGCGCCCATCACCGAGGCCACGACCGCCACCGTCACGACGAGCACGACGGGTCGGGGACGCGAACGGGCGCCCCGGGGATCTTCGGACGGATGCTCGGGCGTGCTCAAGCGTCGCCTCCTTCGGCGCAGGCCTCGCGGCGCAGGCCTCGCGGCGCAGGCCTCGCGGCGCAGGCCTCGCAAAGGAGTCTCGGACGCGGCCGGGAAGGGTTTCAGGGACGACCGTCCCCCTCCTGGTGGGCCGGGCGGGCCGGATAGGGGCGGGCGGGCCTTGCTACCCGGCGTCCCCGCGCAGCTCGATGCCGGCACCGCGCTCTATCGGAAGGACGAGCGCCGAGTGGTCGAGCTCCCCTTCGCCCGAGCCGGCGAGCTCCTCGAGCGATCCGCTCGCAACCAGGAACGCAGGGACCGGCACGCCGAGGGCCCCCGCGACCCCGCGCACGATCCTCGCGTCCTTCGCGTGCAGGCGGATCCTGAAACCGGGCTGGAACGCGCCGTCGAGCATCCGCTGGCCGTGAAGCTCGAGGATCCTGCTCCCCGCGAAGCCTCCCAGGAGCGCCTCGCGCACTCGCTGCGGATCCACGCCCGCCTTGGCAGCGAGCACCAGGGCCTCGGCCACGGCCTCGATGTTGGAGGCCACGATCAGCTGGTTGCATGCCTTGGCGACCTGCCCGGCGCCGGGGCCGCCCATGTGCACGATCGTCTTGCCGATCGCCGCGAAGATCGGAGCCGCCCGAGCGAAGCCCTCCTGCGATCCCCCCACCATGATCGAGAGGGTCGCCTCGATCGCCCCCTTCTGCCCACCGGAGACCGGAGCGTCGAGCATCTCGATCCCGCGCTCTGCAAGTCGCTCGTGGAACGTCCGGGTCGCGATCGGATCGATCGTGCTCATGTCGATCACGAGGCTGCCAGCGCGCAGAGCAGCCGCCGCGCCGTGGTCACCGAAGAGCACCTGCTCGACGTCGGGGGTGTCGGGGAGCATCGTGACCAGGACGTCGGCCCGCGAGGCGACCTCGGCCGGCGAGCTCGCTCGCTCGGCGCCCAGCACGACGAGCTCGTCGACCGGCCCCGGCGATCGCGAGTGCACGACCATCGGGTAGCCGGCCGCGCGCAGGTTCGAGGCGGTGGGCTTGCCCATGATGCCGAGGCCGATGAACCCGATGAGGGGGAGGCCGGTCGCGGCGTGAGGCGCCCCTGCCGCCGCGACCGCCCCGCCTCTTTCCAATCCGTACTCATCGATCCAGCCGAAGCAGTCCTCGCTCCGACCCGTGCTGGGCTTGTACTCGAGCCCGACGCACCCCTCGTATCCCGTCGAGGCGACGTGCTCCAGGACACGCGCGCAGTCGATCTCGCCCGTCCCCGGCTCGTTCCTCGCGGGCGCGTCCGCGATCTGGTAGTGGCCGATCCTGGAGCCCAGCGCGTCGATCGTCGGGATGATCTCGCCCTGCGTGCGCTGCACGTGGTAGACGTCGAACTGGAACCGCAGGTTCGTCGCACCGACCTCGTCGAGCAGCCGCACGGCGAGCGGCACGGAGTCCAGGAAGAAGCCCCGGTTCTCGACCGGGTTCAGCATCTCGACGAGCAGGGTGACCCCGGCCTCCCCCAGTCGCCCCGCGGCGCGCTTCAGGTTGTCTACGAGGCAAGCGAGCTGGTCCTCCCATGCGATGTCCGGCAGACGCTTGCCGACCAGGCAGTTGACCTTGCGGCACCCGAGGGCCTCGGCGTAGCCGATAGCGGCCTCGACGCCGGCGCGGAACTCCTCGCGCCGGGAGGGATCGACCGCGACTCCCCGCTCCCCCGCGGCGAAGTCGCCGGCGGGCAGGTTGAACAGGTCCTGGCGGAGCGAGTTCCGGTCGAGGGCCGCCCTCAGGTCGGTCGCCGGGTAGTCGTACGGGAACATGTACTCGACGGCGTCGAAGCCCGCAGCGCGCGCTCGATCGAAGCGCTCCTCGAACGGCGAATCCGCGAACTGGAAGACCAGGTTCGCCGAGAGGCTCAGGGCGCCAATTCGCATCACGTGTCTCCGGTGGAAGGCGGTCGACGGCGGCGATGAACCCTAGGAGGCGCAGCCGCAAAGCGTCAAGCAGGTTGCTCGTGGCCGGGTCCTCGTCCGCGCGGAGCGCTGCGACCCTTGCCGTCCTCCGGTGGCCGAACCTGCGGATCGCCGCCGATGACCTCGAGGGCTCGCAGGGCGAGCCAAACGTCCACCGTGTCCTGAACCCGAGCCAGCCCTCGGCCGGTCAGCTGCTGCACTCGACGGAGGCGGTACTGGAGGGTGTGCTTGTGGACGCCGAGCAGCTCGGCTGCTCGCTCCGTCCGGCGGTCCTGCTCCAGCCACACGCGGAGGCTGCGAACGAGGTCGGAGCCGCGGACCGCGTCGTGCTCGAGCACCGGGCCCAACACGCGCTCCACCAACCCCTGGAGCACTGCCGCGTCCGCTGGGAGCCAGGTCGCGTCGCCACCCTCGCCCGCGAAGGAGACCAGCGGCACTCCTCGCTCCACGGCGCGTTGCAGCGCCCACAACGCCTCTCGCCTGGGGACGGCGAACCCGGCCCCCGCCTGAAAGGGCAGACTCGCTCCCGCCCGGATGCCGTCGACGCCTCGGCTGGGTCTCAGGGCTTCAGGGCACTCGGGAACGAGCGCGTAGAGCTCGCGCTGCTGGAGGAGAAGGTGCGGGACCCCGAGCTCCGCCCACTCTTCCTGCAGCGTCGATGGATCGGCATCGCCGTCCATCGCAAGCAGAACAAGGGCCCGCCCCGGGTCGAAACCGGCAAGCGACAGGCGCTTTCCGGCCGTCTCGGGCTCGAGAGCCCCGGACAGCAGCTCGGCCAGGGTCTCGGCGCCCTCGCGCCGGAGCACCTCCCTTTCCCGACGGCGGTTGGCCAGCTCCAGCATCGCGATGGTCGCGATGTGCTGCGCGGCGGTCAGACCGGCCGGCTCGGCACCCGCCCGCTCCATCGCGAACAGGTAGCCCACCGTCCGTCCCCAGAGCGGGATGGAGATCACGAAGCCACCCGGGATCCACGGTGGCTCGCCGCCGGCCCTGGGCAGATGAGCGTCGACCAGATCCGAAGGCGGCGCCGGCACGTCCTCGAGCAGCGGTCGGCCCGAGGGTGTGGCCAGGTACAGCCGGAACCCCGAGAGCTCCTCGAGGCGTCGGAACAGCTCATCGTCCCCCAGGCTCTCGATGCTCGTGGCCCGGAGCGTGTCGAAGATACGGAGGTGGGTCAGCAGGCGCCCTTGAGCACCATCCTGCACCGCTGCGGCCACCGTCCTGGATATGGCGACGAACGGCACCTCGATCGAGACCTCCAGGATGGGGAAGGCCGACTCGTCCCCTTCCCGCTTCATCTCCTGGGTGAGGGGAGGAGCCAGCAGATCCTGCGAAACGGCGAGCGCCGCTATCCCTGCCTTGGCCATCAGCCGGACGTACGCGGCCTGCCGGGCCGGTCCCGGGGGGACGCCGATCCCCGTCGTGAGAACGAGCTCCCCGCCCTCCAGCCACCGGGCGGGATCTTCCAGCTCGCAGACGTGGGCCCACGTGACCTTGCGGTCCAGTCCCGCGCCCCCCGCGAACAGATGCAGACCCAGGTGCGGCGTCCCCAAGAGCTCGCGGACGGTGATGCTCACCGTGACCTCCTGTCCTCCAGGGCCCAAGAGTCTGCCACAAACTTGGGCTCGGGGCCGATTGTGTGTGACCTCACCAGCCATCCATCGTGGGGCCCACGATGGATGGTCCCGAATGACCGAGGGCCCGATCGGCCCCGTGGATGCGCGCGCTGTGCCCCGATTCGCGGGGCCCATGACATTCGCCCGTCTCCCGATGCTCGAGAAGGTCGAGCGCTGCGACGTTGCGGTGGCGGGCGTCCCCTTCGACGCCGGCACCACGTACCGGCCGGGCGCGCGATGGGGCCCGGCTCACGTTCGCCAGGCCTCGCGCCTGCTCCGCCCGTACCACCCCGGCCTCGACGTCGAGCCGTTCGGCGCCCAGCAGGTGGCCGACGGCGGAGACATCGCGTGCAACCCATTCGACATCGCCGAGGCGATCCGGCAGATCGAGGCCGGCGCCGAGGAGCTGCTGTCATCCGCCGGGCACCTGCTCGCGATCGGCGGCGATCACACGATCGCGCTTCCGCTTCTTCGCACGGTGAGCCGGCGGTTCGGCAAGGTCGCCCTCGTGCACTTCGACGCGCACCTGGACACGTGGGACACGTATTTCGGAGCCCCGTACACGCACGGCACCCCTTTCCGCCGCGCCTTCGAGGAAGGGCTGCTCGCCGAGGAGGTCTCGATGCACGTCGGGATCCGGGGGCCTCTATACGCACGGAGCGATCTCGCCGAGGACGCGGCTATGGGGTTCCGCGTGGTCCCCGCGATGGACCTTGAGGCGGATGGCATCGCGGGGGTCGTGGAGCGCGTGCGCGCCCGCGTCGGTGATGCTCCCGTGTACGTCTCGATCGACATCGACGTCCTCGACCCGGCACATGCCCCCGGCACCGGAACCCCGGAGGCCGGCGGGCTCACCAGCCGCGAGTTGCTCGGGATCCTGCGCGGGATGGCTGGCCTCCCGATCGTCTCGGCGGATGTGGTTGAGGTCTCCCCCGCGTACGACCACGCCGAGATGACCTCGATCGCGGCGTGCCACGCTGCCTACGAGCTGCTGGCGCTGATGGCGTGGGGGTCTTGATGGGCCGGTTCACCATCTACTTCGCGACCGACATCCACGGCTCCGAGCAGTGCTTCCGCAAGTTCCTGAACGCCGGAAAGTTCTACGGCGTCGACGCGGTGATCCTGGGCGGCGACATCGCCGGCAAGGCCCTGATCCCGATCGCGCGGGGCGCGGGTGGCGCGTGGGAGGCGACGTTCTTCGGCAAGCCGATCCGCATGGAGTCGGAGGAGGAGCTCGAGGAGTTCGAACGGCGGATCCGCACCCAGGGCTTCTACCCGTACCGCACTACGCCGGACGAGGTGGAGGAGATCGCGAAGCACGGCGAGGCGCTCGACCGGGCGTTCGAGCGTGTGATCGGGCGGAGCGTCGAGGAGTGGGTCGCGATGGCCGACGAGAAGCTGCGCGCGGCCGGGATCCCGTGCCTGGTGATGCCCGGCAACGACGACCCGCCGATGGTGAAGCGCTACCTGGCCGACGCGAGCTGGCTGACCCAGGCCGAAGACCAGATCGAGGAACTCGGCCCCTATCAGGTGCTCTCGCTCGGCTACTCGACGCCCACGCCGTGGGACTCTCCGCGCGAGATCACCGAGGACGAGATGCGCGTCAAGCTGAAGGGACTGATCGCGCGGCTCGAGCCCGGCAAGCCCGTGATCTTCAACCTGCACAACCCGCCGTACGACACGCGCACGGATCGCGCCTACAAGCTCACGTCGGACATGCGGATCCAGACCGCGGGTGGAGAGCCGGTCGTGGTGCCGGTGGGAAGCGTGGCGGTGCGCGAGGCGATCGAGGAGGTCCAGCCCGTCCTGTCGCTGCACGGCCACATCCATGAGGCGCGCGCCATGGGGACCCTCGGCCGGACGCAGGTCTGCAATCCGGGCTCCCTCTACACGGAAGGGGCGCTGCAGGGCGTCATGGTCGCGCTCGACAAGGACGAGGTGAAGCTGCACAAGTTCGTGACGGGGTGAGGTGGGAGATGCCGCACAGGTGCTGGAGCACCGGTGGGAGGAGGTGCGAGCTGACGGCCGGATCGCAGGTTACCGCGTGCTGACGATGCACGCGCAGGTCTCTCGGGATCGCCCGCGATCCCTTCGAGCCTTCCCAGCAGGAGGTGCGCATGGCTGAGAACGAGAGCTCCCGGACCGCCGGTATCTACGCGCGGAAGTCCACCGGCCTGGTCCGCGAGGGGGGCGCCTGGAGCGTCCTGATCTACAACATCAACTTCGTTTCGATCGGGTTGATGACGCTGTTCGCGGTGCTCCTCATCCCGGCGTTCTACCCCGGTGGGAACATGCAACTCGCGTTCCTGTTGTGCCTCATCGTCGTGCTGCCGACATCGATGGTGTTCGCGATGTTCTCGGCCGCGATGCCCAGGTCCGGCGGCGACTACGTCTACGTCAGCCGAGTGCTCGGCCCGTCGCTCGGGATGATGTCGAACTGGAACCAGACGGTGTGGTGGATCCTGTACGGGGGCGTGCCGTCGGCGTTCTTCGCGTACTTCGGGCTCACGCCGCTCTTCCGGAGCCTCGGCGTCCTTTCCGGCAACGACGGGCTGATCCGGTTCGGCGACAAGCTCTCCACCCCGACCGGAGCCTTCATCACCGGTACGCTGCTGATCGTCGCGCTGGTGGCCATCTTCTCGCTCGGGCTCAACACGTACTTCAAGCTCCAGAACGTGCTGTTCGTCCTGGCGATGATCGGTGCCGCGGTCACGATCTTCGTGCTGGTCGGCAAGGACCACGCGAGCTTCCAGTCGGGCTTCAACTCCAGCCTCGCCGCCGTGTCCGGCACGTCGAACGCGTTCGGGGCGGTGATGTCGTCGGCGAAGGGAGGCGGCTTCGCCACGGCGCGGTTCAGCCTGTACTGGACGATCATCCCGATGACCTGGATCTACCTCGAGCTGGTCTTCAACCAGTCGTCCGCCTACATCGGCGGCGAGGTGCGGCGGCCGGGCAGCGTGCAGCTCTGGTCGATGCCGTTCGCCGCGGTGTTCTCCGTCGCGGTGGCCATGCTCACGGTGTGGGGGCTGCAGAAGTCGGTCGGCACCACGTTCCTGGGGGCCCTGTCATACGACAACGGGGCCTCGCTGGGATTCACCACCGCGCCCACCTACACGGAGGTCGCGGCGTACGCGAGCGGCAGCACGATCCTGGCGGTCCTCATGTCGTTCGGATTCATCTTCTGGTCGTACACGTGGCTCCCCGGGCAGATCATCAACGCGTCGCGGAACCTGCTCGCCTACGGGATCGACGGCGTGGGACCCTCCTGGCTGGGCAGGGTGAACGAGCGCACACACACGCCGATCAACGCGCTGGTGGTTATGGGGCTAGGTTCCACCGCCGCGCTGTGGTTCTACACGCGGCCCGACTCGCCCTTCAAGACGCTCGTCGGCATCTTCGGATTCATCCTGTCCTTCATCCTTACCTCGATCGCGGCGATCGTGATGCCGTACAAGCTGAAGGACGTATTCGAGAACTCGCCGGTGAGCTGGCGCGTCGGCAAGACCCCCGTGATGTCGATCGTCGGGGTGCTGTCGGTGATCTCGTCCGCGTTCATGGCCTGGGTCTACCTGCACGACCCGCTGTCGGGGTTGTCATGGCACCCCGTGCACGAGGGTGGGGGGATCTTCCTGCACAGCAGGACGTTCAACATGTTCCTGCTGAACATCCTGATCTTCTTGTCGGGCCTCGTGATCTACCTCGTCGCGCGCGCCGTCCAGAGCAGGCGCGGCATCGAGCTGGACGCGACCTTCAAGGAGATCCCGATCGAGTGAGGCGGCGGAACGGGGCGGGGCGCGGCGCCTCGCCCCGTTCCCTCGGCCGGAGCGACTACCCTTCACGGCATGAGCGAGCCGGCACGCGCCACTCCGTCCGCCGACGACCTGCTGGCACGCGCTACGGAGCTGATCGACGCGGCCGGGCGGGCGGGCCTGCCGATGCGGCTCCTCGGCGGGCTCGGCGTATTCGCGGTGGCGCGGTCGGCCCGGCGTCCGCCGCTTTCCCGCGCCTATCGCGACTTCGACCTCGCAGTGCCCGTCAGGCAGGGACCGGCGGCCACCCGGGCGATGGTGGGTGCGGGGTTCCTCCCCGACAAGCACTTCAACGCGCTCCACGGAGCGCGGCGGATGATCTTCCAGGCTCCCGAGGGCTACGCGGTCGACGTGCTGATCGGGATCTTCGAGATGTGCCACCGGCTCGACATCCAGAAGGGCTTCTCCCGCGACGGGCTCACGATCGCGCCTGAGGACCTGCTGCTCACGAAGCTTCAGATCGTCCGGATCGAGACGAAGGACCTGGCCGACGGGGCCGCCCTCCTGCTCGACCTAGCTCCCGGTCAGGGCGAAGGGGCGATCGAGACCACCCGGTTCGTGGCGCCGCTGGCGGACGACTGGGGCTTCTTCCACACGGTCGAGCTGAACCTGGGCAAGCTCCGGGCGTTCGCGGACGACACGCTGCCTCCGGAGCAGGCGGCCGTCGTCGTCGAGCGGGCCGGGGCGCTCGGTGATGCGATGGAGGCCGCGGGGAAGTCGGTGAGGTGGAAGCTGCGCGCGCGGGTAGGCGAGCGCGTGACGTGGTACGAGATGCCCGAGGAGATCGAGTGAGGATCGCATGAGCGCAGAGCAGGAGGTGAGGGAAGCCCTGGAGCGGCTCGTCGCCGCGTTCGGCGAGGGCCGCCTGGACGACTACTTCGCCTGCTTCCATCCGCAGAGCTCGTTCGTCTTCCATACGAGCGAGCGGCGGCTGGGGTCGCGCGCCGAGTACCGGAAGGAATGGGACCGGTGGGTCGCGGAGGACGGGTTCGAGATCCTCGGCTGCCGAACGTCCGACACCCACGTGCAGGTGTGGGGCGAAGTCGGCGTGATCACGCATTCGGTGCAGACGCGTCAGAGTGCCGGCGGCGAGGCATCGACGGTCCGCGAACGCGAGACGATCGTGTTCGCCAAGCAGCCCGACGGACGCTGGCTCGCCGTCCATGAGCACCTGTCGCCCGCCCCTGAGGCAGAGGCAGGGGCCTCTGCTTCCGAGTAGGTCGCGCCCTCTCGACGGACCATCGGTGCGGCTCCGGAGAGCTCACACGACCGTGAACGCCCCGTATCCGACCACGCGCTCGGGATCTCCTGCCGTGTCACCCGACGTCCGCAGGTCGAGCAGGTCGATCCGCTTCCCGGTGAGCCGTGCGTGCTTGAGCACGCCGCGGAGCGCGTACATGCCGCAGGCGTCCTCGGGCCCGATCGCCTCGGGGTCGCGCGCGAGGACCGCGTCGGCGGTCCGCCGGTCGGCGGCGCGCGCGGTGTCGAGGTCGAGGTAGTGACTGAGGTCGGTGCTCGCGACCACGATGTCGGCGCTCCGCTCGATCGCACCTAGCACGCCGGCCACCTCGCCCGCAGGAGCGCGGCCGGCCGCGATCGGCAGGATGCGCAGGTTCGCCCCGAGGAGGCGCTGAAGGAACGGCAGCTGCACCTCGAGCGAGTGCTCGGGCGAGTGCGGCCGCTCGTCGAGCCGGCACCCGGCCCGGACCGCGGCCTCGCGGAGCTCCTCGTCGACGGGGACGTCCCCGAGCGGCGTCCGCCATGCGAGCGCCGTCGTGACCGCGCACCCCTCGAGCGGCACGAAGTGCGCCGGCCCGATCAGCACCACCCTCGAGATCCGATCGGCCCACGGACGGAGCGCCGCGTAGGCGCTCGCCGCGACCGGTCCCGAGTAGCGGTAGCCCGCGTGCGGCACGACGATCCCCCACGGCCGCTCGCCCCTCGGCAAGGACGCCCCGGCCAGGAGCGCGTCCACGGTCAGCACGAGCCTCCCCGCGCCCGCAGGGTAGAAAGTGCCCGCCGCCGCGGGGAGCCGGATCCCCTCGTCCACGAACGGCTCATCTTCCTTCGAGCCGGACGGGTAGCCGCCTCGCGCCCCACGTGCCCGCCGCAGCCTCGAAGACGCCAGCGCACCGCGTCCCGCACTCGCCGCAGGTTCCGTCCGCCACAAGTCCCCACGAGGTGAGCGCGTACCCGTCGCGACCGATCAGGACCGCCCGACACGCATGGCACCGGGTGGTCTGCCCCTCGGGGTCGCGAACGTTCCCCGTGTACGCG
Source organism: Actinomycetota bacterium (assembly GCA_016201135.1). Classification (GTDB taxonomy): domain Bacteria; phylum Actinomycetota; class UBA4738; order UBA4738; family HRBIN12; genus JACQDK01. The sequence goes on along the minus strand of JACQDK010000084.1, from coordinate 15,074 downwards.
TAGCTGATGCCGTTGCCGATCGCGATCGCCCTGGCGCGCGCGAGGGTCGCCGCCGGGGTCGGCGGCCGGTCCAGGAGCTTCCAGTCCGGATGGAACGCGGTGAAGTGCAGGGGCACGTCCGGCCCGAGGCGCTCCACGACCCAGCGGGTCATCCGGTCGAGCTCGGGATCGCCGTCGTTGAGGCCGGGGATCAGCAGGGTCGTGACCTCGAGCCAAATGGAGGTCTCGCGCGCCAGGTACTCGAGCGTGTCGAGGACGGGCGCGAGCGAGCCGGCGCAGACGTCGTGGTAGAAGCCCTCGGTGAACGCCTTCAGGTCGACGTTCGCGGCGTCCATGTGCGAGAAGAGGTCGCGCCCCGGGTCGCGGTTCACGTAGCCGGCGGTCACAGCGACCGTTCGCACGCCCCGCTCGCGGCACGCGTCGGCGACGTCGACCGCGTACTCCAGGAAGATCACCGGGTCGTTGTAGGTGAAGGCGACGCTGCGGCAGCCGAGGCGCACCGCAGCGTCGGCGATCGTCTCGGGCGAGGCCGCGTCGGCGAGCGTGTCGACGTCGCGCGACTTCGAGATGTCCCAGTTCTGGCAGAACCGGCACGCGAGGTTGCAGCCGGCCGTTCCGAACGACAGGACGGCGGTGCCGGGCAGGAAGTGCGCGAGCGGCTTCTTCTCGATCGGATCGACGCAGAACCCGGACGAGCGGCCGTAGGTGGTGAGGACGATCGAGTCCCCCTCGCGCCTGCGCACGAAGCAGAGACCGCGCTGCCCCTCGTGGAGCGAGCAGGCGCGTGGGCAGACGTCGCAGCGGATCCGCCCGTCCTCCAGGCGGTGCCACCACTTCGTCGGATGGCTCGTCTCGGCGACCTGCATCGCGTCTCCACCTCCCATGATGCGACCCACGGGAGCGTCCTGCCCCTGCTTGTTGGCAAGGTCTCCCGGGCCGGCCGGGCCGCCTCTGCGCGATCCCGGGCGCGGGCATAGACTCCGGTGAGGGCCCGCGGAAGGAGGAGGAACATGGCACGCTTCGTCAGCCTGCTGAACTGGACCGACCAGGGGGCCAAGACGGCCGCCGACACGGTCGATAGGGCCGAGGCCGCCAAGAAGCTCGCGGCCGACATGGGCGGCTCGCTCGAGCTCTACTGGACGATGGGCCAGTACGATCTGGTCGCGATCACGGAGTTCGCCGACGACGTCCGGAGCATCATGGGGAAGATGTAGCGACGGTGTCGGCGAGTGGTGCCGGTCAACCGACCGTCTGGTCGCGGCGAAGCTCGTACCGAACGCCGAACCAGACCTCGTCGCCGTAGCGGTGCTCGAACCGCTCGACCAGACGCATCCCTACCTTCTCCGCGACCAGGATCGAGGGGAGGTTGTCCGCGCTCGCGTACGCGCGGACGACGTCGGCCCCGAGCCTCTCGAACGCGTAGGCGACGAGCGCGCCGACCGCCTCGGTGGCGTACCCCCGCCCCTGGAACGCCGGCGCCATCGTGTAGCCGACCTTGATCACGCCCGCCTCGCCCTCGGCGGGGCTGAGCCCCACGTCGCCGACGAGCCGTCCTGTCTCGCGCTCGGTGACCGAGAGCTGCACCCATCCACCGGGCTCTCCGGGCGCGCGGCCCGCCATCTCCTCGATCTGGGCCCGGACGCCCTCCGGGTCGGTCCGCTCCCAGCCCTGGTGGCGGTGGACCTCGGGGTCGCTGCGGTAGGCCGAAATCGTCTCGGCGTCCTCGGGCCGCGAACGGCGAAGCAGCAGGCGCTCGGTAACGAGTGGTTCGAATTCCGTGTCGACGCGCATCGAGCGGCAAGGGTACAGGGCGGCACGGGCGACATGAACAAGGATCCACCCTCCTTGCGCGCCCATCCGTCGGAGCGTTCAACGAAGTCGTGCTTCGTGACCTTGGTCCTTGCGCACCGGCGACCGCTGCGCAAGGTTCGACCAGGACCAGGCGCCACCGGATCCTCAGTCTTCCTCGGCGCGCCGGAGCTTCTTCGTCTGCCCCCGCCTTCGCTTCTCGGCCAACCGTCGCTCGACGGCCCCGCGGCCCGGACGTGTCGGCCGGCGCTTCGGCGGCGGAGGGGCGATGGCTGCGGCCAAGATGTCGGCGAGCCGCTCGAGGGCGGCTTCCCGGTTCTGGAGCTGCGAGCGTTGCTCGGAGGCGCTGACCGTGAGCACGCCCTCGACGAGCCGGCCGGCCAGCCGTTCCAGCGCGCGAGCTCGCTGCACCGGCCCCAGCGCCGTCGTGCTGGTGAGGTCCAGACTAAGCTCCACGCGGGAGTCGGTGGTGTTGACCGACTGACCGCCGGGCCCCGAGGAGCGGCTGAACCGCCACCGCAGCTCCCGCTCGGGCACGATCACGGAGCGGCTCACGCGCAGCGGACCAACCATGGAGGGAGTATCCGCCACTCGCAGGCCGGTGAGCGAGGGATGCGCTCGGCCACGTCGCGAGGAGCCGAGCGCGCAAGCAGACTCTCCCGGCGAAAGCCACGCTGGGAGCCGCGGCGCGCAGGTACAGTGGGCCGATCCCGTTCGGACACTGGGAAGAGCCGCCGTCGAGTGCCGAGAGCCCGGAGGTTGTGCTGGCTGGCAAGGTGATCCTGTGTCTGTGCCAGGACGTGACGATCGACGACATCGATCGCGCCGTCTCCCTCGGCTACGACCACCCGGAGACGATCAAGCGGTTCACCGCCGCGTTCATGGGGCCCTGTCAGGGGAAGGCCTGCCACGACGCGATCCTCGAGGCGATCGCCGCCCGCACGGGGGCTGACCCTTCCTCGCTGCGTCGGCCCACGGCTCGGCCTCCGGCCCTGCCCGTGCGTCTGGGGATCCTCGCCGGCGGCGAGCCCGCGGACGCCCCTCCGGGCGCCGGCGCCTCCGCGGAGGGCTGAGGATGCCGATCCCCGGAGTCGCGCGAGGAGGGCTCCGTCGAACCTACGACGTCGTGATCGTGGGTGGCGGGATCCAGGGTCTCGCGCTCGCCTACGAGCTCTCCGCGCGCGGGCTCCGCGACATCTGCGTGCTCGAGGCCGGCTACCCCGGCTGCGGGGCTAGCGGCCGCAACGGCGAGCTCGTGCGGTCAGCGTTCAGCTCGGTGGAGTGGGCCACTTTCTTCGACGCGAGCCTGCGCCGCTGGCGCGATCTCTCCGTAGAGCTGGGGTTCAACGTCCTCTTCACGCCGGCCGGCTACCTCGTTCTTGCCTCGACGCAGGAAGAGCTCGATCGATGCCGCGGGTTCGCTGCCCGGCATCGGGATCTGGGACTCGTGACCGAGCTGCTGGGGGATCGCGAGGTGCGCGAGCTCGCTCCCGCGCTCAACCCCGAGCTCGTCGCCGGCGGCGTCTACCAGCCCGACGGCGGGTTCGCCCATCACGACGCCGCCGTGTGGGCCTACGCCCGCGCCGCCGCCCGCCGCGGGGTCGAAGTCCACCCGTTCACGCGAGTCACCGGGATCCGGACCGATGGCGGCCGGGTCCTGGGTGTCGGGACTACGCGCGGGGAGATATCAACGCCCGTCGTGGTGGACGCGGCGGGAGGCCACGCGAGAGACGTGGCCGGCATGGCCGGCGTCCCGCTCCCCACGACCACTCACCGGCTCGAGGCGATCGTGACGGAGTCGCTCGCTCCCTTCCTGCGACCCGCGCTGGCCACCCTGCACCTGCTCGGATACTGCCACCAGACGACACGCGGGGAGCTCGTCGGGGGCACCGAGCAGAACGTGATGGAGCCGGCCACGAGCCTCAACGGGTCCCTACGGGGCCTCCGCGACATGGCCCAGAAGTTCGTCCGTCTCATCCCGCAGCTTGCCGGAGTGCGACTGCTTCGTCACTGGGCCGGCATCGTGGACGTGACCGCCGACCTCGCCCCCGTGCTGGGCCCGGTGCCGGAGCTCGAGGGTTTCTTCCTGGACTGCGGCTGGGTCTATGGGTTCATGGGTGCGCCCGCCGCAGGGTCGCTCCTGGCCGAGGCCATCGACTCGGGGAACGTTCCCGAGCTGATCGCGCCGTTCTCGATCGAGCGCCTGCGCGCCGGAGACTACATCCGGGAGTCCTCCCTGGTGGTCACCTTGGGAGATGCGTGAACGCCGAGCGGCTCGACTTCCGGTTCGAGGGCGGGGTCGTGTCGGGTGTCGCCGGACAGTCGATCGGAAGCGCGCTGCACGCCGCCGGGGTCCGAGTGCTGTCCAGCAGCTTCAAGTATCGGCGCCCGAGAGGCCTCTACTGCGTGGCCGGGGCGTGTCCGAACTGCGCGGTGCGGGTGGACGGGCTGCCGGGCGTGCCCGCGTGCGTCACGCCGCTCCGAGGCGGTGAGATCGTCGAACGCGACAGGCGCTCCTCCGTTATGGACCCGGTGCCGGACCGCATCTCGCGATGGGTGCCGGCCGGCTTCTACTACCACCGGCTGCCACGACGCCCGTGGCTCTGGCTGCGGACGGAACGAGTCCTGGCCCGCATCGCGGCCGCCGGGCGCCTTCCGGATCCGGACGCCGCCGCCGCCCTGCTCGATGGCGGCTTCGAGGAGCGCCGCGTGGAAGTCGTGGTCGTGGGCGCGGGCTCGGCGGGACTCGATGCGGCGGCCGGGGCGGCACGGGCAGGTTCGAGCGTCCTCGTGCTGGAGCGGGATCACCAACCCGGGGGCTTCCTTCTCTCGGAACCCGGCGGCGCCACGCGGGCGGGTGAGCTGGTCACCGCGGCGACCGGCGCGGGGGCGGAGCTGATGCTTGGGGCCACCGCCCTGGGTTGGTTCGAGGAGGGACTGCTGGCCGTCGCGACGAGGAGCGGCCTCATCGCTCTCGAACCGGGGCGGCTCGTGCTGGCTACGGGCTCATACGAGCGCGGGCTGCCGTTCGCCGACGGCGACCGACCGGGCGTGATGCTGGCCGCCGGAGCGCAGCGGATGCTGGTGCGCGACGGCGTCCGCCCCGGCGGGCGGATCGTGGTCATCACGGACGAACCGTACGGCCATGCCGCGGCGGCGCTGCTGCATGGCGCCGGGATAGACGTCTCGGTGGTCGATCGGCGACCAGCCGATGCGGCCCATGCCGACGCCGTCGACGCCGGGGTGCCGGTCCTGGCGGGCAGAACCATCGCCGCGGCTCACGGCCGGCGCTCGGTCGAGGCGATCTCGGTGGTAGGACCGAACGGCCGTTCACGCCTGCCCTGCGACGCCGTCGCGATCGCGGTGGGGCGGCGCCCCGCGGACGAGCTGCTCCTCGAGCGCCTCTACGCAGGGTCGGTCATCCTGGAGACGGCGCCGGAGCGACCACCCGGCGTCGAGGTGGCCGGCGAACGATAGGGCATCGGAGCATCTTTGCCGCCTCTTTCCCGCTCGCTGGACGCCGCCCGACCCGCCCGCGCGTAGCGTCGGCACCATGGCGAACACCAGGAGGAACCCATGGCGTATGTGATCGCGGAACCCTGCGTAGACGTGCACGACTGCTCGTGTGTGGACGAGTGCCCCGTGGACTGCATCTACGACGGGCTGCGCAAGGGCTACACCCATCCGGACGAGTGCATCGACTGCGGCGCGTGCGAGCCGGTCTGTCCCGTGGCGGCGATCTTCCGCCAGGAGGACCTGCCGGCGGAATGGAAGCACTACGCCGGGATCGAGCGCGAGTTCTTCGGTACCGGCGTCACCGGGCTCGGGTCGCCGGGCGGAGCCGTCCAGGTCGGCCAGACCGACGCGGACCATCCGGCGCTCGGGAGCATCAGCGCCGCCTGACGAAACGAACGGCTCGACGGCGCCCCCCTGACAGCGACGCCTAGGATGTCCGGACCCACCCGCGAAGGAGCGGCCCATCCCTGCTCGTCACGCACCCTCGAACGCCCGGCCGTGGCTTCCGATCGCGGCCGCGGCAACGGCCTTGGCGATCCTGGCCGTCCTCGTCGTCACGACCTCCCGACATCCCGATGCTGCCACGTGCGCTCATCCTCGACGGACGGACGGCATCGACGTGTCGTCGTTCCAGGGCACGATCGACTGGTCCAGGGTGGCCCGCACCTGCATCGGCTTCGCGTACATCCGAGTCGCCGTCGGGACGACCCCGGACCCGACCTACGGGACGAACGCGGCGGGAGCACGGTCGGAAGGGCTCGCGGTCGGCGCCTACCAGTACTTCCATCCCGACGAGGACGCGAGCGCGCAAGCCCGGCTCTTCATATCGAGCTCGGGCTACCGGCCGGGTGACCTGGCGCCCGTCCTCGACGTGGAGATGAGCGGTGGGGTCTCGCGAGCGGTGGTGCTCGCGGGGATCAGAACCTGGCTCACGAGCGTGGAGGCCGGCCTCGGGGTCCGGCCGATGATCTACACGAACCCGTCGTTCTGGACCACACGGGTCCACTCGCCCGCGCTGACCCGCTACCCCCTCTGGATCGCGAACTACACGACGGCCGCGAAGCCCGACGTTCCGCAGGACGACTGGGGAGGTCACGGCTGGACCGTCTGGCAATACGACCCGCACGGGAGGATCGCCGGCATCGGGCGGTCCGTCGACCTGGACCGCGCGGCCGCCTGAAGGAACGACCCCCTACCATCGACCCGGTCGGCATCGTTCTGCTGGATCGCGCGCTCGGGTACTCGCTCGAGATCCGCTTCTGAAGCTCCTGAGGCGCCGACGCATTTCGCGAGGCTCCTTCCGTCGCAACCGCCTGGATTTCGCGTACGCTGTAGCGACACCCGGACGGCTCGGGCGAGCGGCGGCGCCGCGACTTCCCACCGAACGAGCCCCGGATCCACGCGGATCCCGAACCTGGGAACGCGCGCGACGAGTCAGCAACCCCGCAGCACCGCGAGCCCTCGACCCCTGGGGTTCTCGATCCCGCGGCAGCGCCACCGCTCCGCCGCGCACCGACGAACCGAGAGGAAGAGGAAGAACATGCAACAGATGCTCACCCCGCAGCCGCACGCCGCCCCCGAGCCCGGATTCGACGCCTTCGGCGTCTCGGCCCCGGTCGTGCAGGCGCTCAAGATGCGAGGGATCGGATCGACTTTCGCGATCCAGTCGCTCGTGCTCCCAGACGCGCTCGCAGGACGCGACGTGCTCGCCCGCTCGCGCACCGGCTCCGGCAAGACCCTCGCGTTCGCCGTGCCGATCGTGGAGCGAACCCATCCGGACGGGCGGAGCCCCACGGCCCTGATCCTGGTGCCGACCCGCGAGCTCGCGAGCCAGGTCACCGAGGAGTTCCGCGCGATCGCCGATGTCCGCCGCCTTCAGGTGGCCTCCGTCTACGGCGGCGTGGGGATCGGCCCGCAGGCCAAGCGAGCCCGCGGCGCCGACATCCTGATCGCAACCCCCGGTCGGCTCCTGGACCTCGTGGCCCGCAGGCTCCTTCGCCTGGACCGCGTCCGCATCTGCGTGCTCGACGAGGCCGACCGCATGCTCGACATGGGGTTCCTGCCCGACGTCACCCGGATCCTCGAGATGCTCCGGCCTGAGCGCCAGACGATGATGTTCTCGGCCACGCTCGACGGCGAGGTCGGCCGCCTCGCGTCCCGGTTCACCGACGCTCCGGTCTCGCACGAGATCGCAGACGAGGCTCCCGTGATCGCCGACGCCCTCCACCGGTTCATCGCCGTCGAGCATCCGAAGAAGACGGCGGCGCTCGTGCGCGAGCTCGCCGCCGACCGTGGGCTCACTCTCATCTTCGTGAGGACCCAGCGCGGCGCCGACCGACTGGCCAAGAACCTCAAGGCGCAGGGCTTTCGAGTGGGGGCGCTGCACGGGGGCATGTCGCAGCCCCAGCGCGAGCGCGCGCTCGGACACTTCGCCTCGGGCGCGAACGACGTGCTGGTGGCGACCGACGTTGCTGCGCGAGGCCTGGACCTGGAGGACATCACGCACGTGATCAACTTCGACGCGCCCGCGGACGAGAAGGCCTACATCCACCGCGTGGGCCGGACCGCGCGCGCAGGCCGCGGGGGCGAGGGCATCACGTTCGTCACGCCGGATCAGCAGCTGGACGTGAGCCGCATCGCGAAGCAGCTCGATCTCCACGCGGAGTTCGTGCAGGCCGGCATGCGGATGGAGGCGCCGCGCCCCGCCGCCCGACCCGGGAACGGCAGGCGCCGCCGCTCCCGCATCCGCTCCGCCTAGCCGCCCACGCCGGCCGACCCGAGCTGCGACGTTCGCAGAGTTCTCCGGGGGAGCCGTCGGGTATATCGTGGAGTTGCAGACCGACCGGGGATCGCCGCTCGAGCCCGGGGGCCGGTCCCCACGAGGGGGGAGGCGCCATGGATCCTGTGCGCGAGAGGTACTACCGGGGCCTGTTCCTGTTCGCGGCCGTCTACGACGTCGTGCTCGGAGTCATCTTCACCTTCTTCTACAAGGCCGCTTTCAACGCGCTCGACATACGCGACCAGCTGCCGCCCGGCGGCTACGTCCCGCTCCTGGGCGCGTTCCTGTTCGTGATCGGCGTCGCGTACTTCCTGATCTACCGAGGCGACCTGCAACGCGAACGCAACCTGATCATGGTTGGCACGCTCTACAAGCTGGCCTACAGCTCGATCGCGTTCGTCTTCTGGGCTATCGGCGAGGCGCCCCACGTGGTCTTCGCCGCGGTCTTCGGCGTCGCGGACGCGGTGTTCTTCGTCCTGATGCTCGAGTGCCTCATGTACATATCGAAGCAGAGGGCGCCGGGCGCCGCCGGCACGGCGGCGCCCGGATCCGTCACGTCCTGACCGCCCGCCCGCCGTGTGAGCCGGCGCAGCCGGTTCACACGACCCGGGCCGCGAGCACGAGCAGAACGCCCGCCACCACCAGCCCAACGTGAACGGCTATCAAGGCCCACCGCCCCGTCGAGAACGGGGCGTCGAGAGACACCGGAACCGGGAACCAGCGGTACCAGAACCAGGCTCCGAGCCAGGCTCCGAGCAGGATCCCGGCCGTGATCGACAGCCACCCCGCCGCCGCCAGCGGATCGTCGGCGGGCAGCGCGGTGACGCAGATCGCGATGAGGGCCACTGCCGCCAGCGCGGACGGCAGCGCCACGATCGAGCGAACCCTTGGCCGGCGAAGGCTCGCGGCGAGCACCGTGGGCATGGACACCCACGCCAGCAGGAGCGAGACGGAGACCGGGGCGGGGGCGCCCGGAGTGGTCACCGCGAGCATCCAGATCACCCCGAGAGCGATCGCGCTCACGATCGCGAGCCGGCGTACGCGAGGGGCGAAGGCCGGGTCGGCGCTCATCTCGACGCCTCTGCGCGCCGAGGTCCCTGATCTCATGGGCCCTCCGAGGCCGCCGACTCCGGACCGGCCGCGCGTCGACCTTCCCGCCACTGACCCACGAAGGCCCGCCGCCTCCGTCTGGTCGCGCCCTCCCCGTACAGGCGCAGACCAAGGTCCACCAACCCTCGTTCGAGCTCCTCGACGGGCATCTGGAGCGGCCGGAAGTTGACGTCGAAGAGGGTGCACCGCTCCCATGCCCCCTCCTCGAGCAGCCGTCCCTCCCGCAGCAGCCGCCCGTAGAGTGGGGTCCCCGGGAGCGGCGTCATGACGGTGATCTGGACGTCGAACGGCCCCGTCTCCTCGACGAAGGCTTCCACGGCGTCGAAGATCTCGGGCCCGTCACCGTCGAGGCCCAGTACGAAGCAGGCGTTCACGGCGATCCCCTGCGACTGGATGCGCTCGACGGCGGTCGCGTACCGGCCCAGCCGCGTCCGCTTCCAGTTGCGCCGCAGCTCGAGGCCCTCCAAACCCTCGACCCTCGGGCTCTCGAACCCGATCAGGACCTCGGCGCAACCTGCTTCGTGCATCAGGGCCAGGAGCTCGGGATCGTCCGCCACCGAGACGTCGGTCTCGGTGAACCAGCGGACCTCCTCGGGCGCGAGCGCCCGCATCAGCTCGCGGGAGTGCGCCTTGTCGACGAACGTGTTGTCGTCCGCGAACTCGATGAAGGGCCGCGCCCAGATCTCCTTGATCGCGCGCACCTCGGCGACGACCTTCTCCACGGGCTTGCGCTTGTACCTGGACGTCAGCAGGATCGAGCTCCCGCAGAACTCGCAGCGCCACGGGCAGCCGCGCTGCGTCTGGACCGTTAGGCGGTTGTACCGGTCGGGGTCGAGCAGGTCGAAGCGCGGGATCGGCGCCGACGCCAGGTCGTACTCCGCTCCCCTCGCGTCGTAGACCCCTTCGGGACGGCCCGCGTCGAGGTCCGCCAGCAGCTTCTGCCAGAGCACCTCTCCCTCACCGGCGACGACGGCGTCGAAGTGGTCGAGGGCCTCGTCCGGCCGCGCGGTCGCGTGGAGGCCGCCGAGGACGGTCCTGACACCCTCTCGACGGTAGCGGTCGGCGAGAGCGTAGGCGTCCTTCACCTGAGCCGTGTACGTCGAGAGCGCCGCCACGTCGCACGCCGGCAGCTCCTCGAGCTCCTCCAGGTCCGCGACCTCGTGGTAGCTGATCTCGTGCGGCTCCGGAGTGAGCGCCGCCAGCGTCAGCAGGGAGAGGCTGGGCAGCGAGGCGATGACCCGGCCGCGCTCGGCGAACCCGGGCAGCGTCAACCCGATCCTCTTCAACTCGGGGTTATAGGTCCGGATGCCGCTCATCGCGACCAGCGCGACCCTCATGGCGCGTCCCCCAAGCCCAGGGTTGCTCCCTCATGTCAGTATTCCACTCACCCAGCGGCGCGGGCGCGGGTCGGCGCCCAGATCGCCGCGCATCCCGGCGTGTTGCCGGGCCTCGTCCGCAGGCATCGCCAGAGCGGCGTAGCATCGTGGACCGACGGAAGGGGGAAGGCCATGGTTAAGGCAGCGCCGCAGACCGCGGTCGATCACCTGGTGGTCGACCGCTACACGGACCTCGTCGGGCCCTCCAACGAGATGCTCGGCCCGGTCAAGGACGGAGGGCGCATCGAGTACCTGACGGTACCCGGCTGCTGGGGCCCGATGATCACGCCCTCGATCCGCAGCGGACACGAGGTGACGCTCCCGGTGCTCGTCGAGGGCGCCAGGGTCGGCGATGCCGTCGCGCTTCACGTCGAGACCCTCGAGCAGCTGTCGCGCGCCACGACCTCGGGCACGCACACCGGCTGGGAGGGTCGGTTCATCAGCGACCCGTTCGTGGCGCGGATCTGCCCGACGTGCCGCGACGCGGGACGGCACTTCCTGTACCCGGACACGTACCTCGACGGGATCGGCGAGGGCGCGGTCCGCTGCTCGGCCTGCCACTCCGAGATCATCCCCTTCCACATGGTCGAGGGCTACACGATGGTCTTCGACGAGGAGAAGGGGATCGGCGTGACGGTCGCGCCGGAGAGGGCGCAGGAACTGGCGCGCAGCGCCCGCGAGTGGGTCGTGCTCCAGGAGCACTCGACGCAGCACCCGATCGTCGCGCTCGGCAAGGCCGACCTCGTGGGCACGATGACCCGGTGCCGGATCTCGGCCGGCAACCTCGGCTCGATCCCCGCGATCGACCTGCCCTCCTCGCACAACTGCGGCGACTTCGGCGCGTTCCTGGTAGGCGCCGAGCACGAGTTCGCCGTCACCGAGGAGCAGCTCGAGATGCGCACCGACGTCCACATGGACATCGACTCGGTCCGTCAGGGCTCGGTCGTGATCGTCCCGGTGAAGGTCGACGGGGCAGGAATCTACGCGGGCGACGTTCACGCGATGATCGGCGACGGCGAGGTGGCTGTGCACACCACGGACATCTCGGCGCGGCTGGTCGTGCGGGTCGAGGTGATAAAGGGCCTCGAGCTCGACGGCCCGATCCTGCTGCCGCCCGCGGACGACCTGCCGTTCCTGGCGAAGCCGTTCACGGCCGACGAGGTCGCGCGCGGCAAGACCCTGGCCGAGGCGAACCGGACGACGCTGGAGGGCCCGGTGCTCCCGATCCAGGTGCTCGGCTCCGGCCCGTTCATCAACGCCGCGGTCGACAACGGCGTGGCGCGGGCCGCGAAGCTCCTGGGCATGACCGTGGACGAGGTGAAGAACCGGGCCACGATCAGCGGTGCCGTCGAGATCGGGCGCCTGCCCGGGTTCGTGCAGGTCAACCTGCTCGCGCCGCGGGACCGGCTGGATCGGATGGGCGTACTGCACCTGGTCGAGGCCATGTACGGCGCGGCGGCGGGATGGTAGCCGGGTTCCGGTGCGCGTCCACGTAACGCTGAGGGGGACGCTCGTCGATCGCCTGCCCGGCGGGTCGGGCGAGATCGAGCTGGCCGACGACGCCACCGTCGCGGCCGTCTCGGATCGGCTCGACCTGCCGGGCGGGCACTGCGTCTTCGTGCTCAACGGGGCCACGGTCAAGAGGGACGCGGCCCTCAGCCAGGGTGACCGCGTCCAGGTCTTCCCTCCGATGGCCGGAGGTTGACCGCAAGCCGTCGGCCCAGCGGGCTCGCCGCGGCGCGGCCGTGTATCGTTCGGGACCACTCGTCACGGGGGACCCGGATGGCCGGCTACGAGGAGACCTATCGCCGAAGCCTCGATGACCCCGAGGGGTTCTGGGCAGAAGCCGCCAAGACGATCGACTGGGTTCGGCCCCCGTCGCGGGTCCTGGACTCGTCCAACCCTCCCTTCCATCGCTGGTTCACCGACGGGGCGCTCAACACTTGCCACAACGCGCTCGATCGCCACGTCGACGGCGGGCGCGCCGACCAGCTCGCACTCATCTACGACAGCCCCGTCACGAACCAGATCCGCCGGTTCACCTACCGCGAGCTGCGCGACCGCGTGGCGCGGTTCGCGGGCGGCCTGCGCCGCCTGGGCGTCGGGAAGGGCGACACGGTCGTCATCTACATGCCGATGGTGCCGGAGGCGGTCGTCGCGATGCTCGCCTGCGCGCGCCTGGGCGCCATCCACTCCGTCGTGTTCGGAGGGTTCGCGCCGAACGAGCTAGCCGTGCGCATCGACGACGCGAAGCCGAAGGTGATCGTGTCGGCTTCGTGCGGGATCGAGGTGACGCGGGTGATCGAGTACAAGCCGCTGCTGGACGCCGCGCTGGCGGCGGCTGCTCATGACGTGGAGCGCTGCGTCATCCTCCAGCGGCCTCAGGCTCGCGCGGAGCTGGATCCCGGCCGCGACCTCGACTGGGACGAGGTCAGCGCGGGCGCCGAGCCCGTCGAGTGCGTGACGGTCGCGGCCACCGACCCCCTCTACATCCTCTACACGTCGGGCACCACAGCGATGCCGAAGGGCGTGGTGCGGGACAACGGCGGGCACGCCGTGGCGCTGCGCTGGAGCATGGAGCACATCTACGACGTGGCCCCGGCGACGTCTACTGGGCCGCGTCCGACGTGGGCTGGGTCGTCGGCCACTCGTACATCGTGTACGCGCCGCTACTCGCCGGCTGCACGACGGTGCTGTACGAGGGCAAGCCCGTCGGCACGCCCGACCCGGGCGCGTTCTGGCGCGTGATCTCCGAGCACGGCGTGAAGGTCCTCTTCACCGCGCCCACCGCGTTCCGCGCGATCAAGAAGGAGGACCCGGCCGGCGAGCACCTCGCGCGCTATGACCTGTCGGGGTTCCGCGCGCTGTTCCTGGCGGGCGAGCGACTCGACCCCGACACCTACGGGTGGGCGTCGGACCTGCTGGGCGTGCCCGTGATCGATCACTGGTGGCAGACCGAGACCGGCTGGCCGATCGCGTCGAACTGCCTGGGGCTCGAGTCGCTGCCGGTGAAACCGGGCTCGCCGACCAAGCCGGTCCCCGGCTACGACGTTCGGATCCTCCGCGAGTCCGGCGAGGAGGCCGAGACCGAGGAGGAGGGTGCCGTGGTGATCCGGCTGCCGCTTCCTCCGGGGAACCTGACGACGCTCTGGGGCAACGACGCCCGCTTCGTCGAGTCATACATGTCCGAGTTCCCCGGGCACTACCTGACGGGAGACGGCGGTCACGTGGACCGGGACGGGTACCTGTTCGTGATGGGCCGGATCGATGACGTCATGAACGTGGCGGGTCACCGCCTGTCGAGCGGCGCGATGGAGGCCGTTCTCTCCTCCCACGCCGACGTGGCCGACTGCGCGGTGATCGGAGTGCGCGACGAGCTGAAGGGGGAGGTCCCGCTCGGCCTCGTCGTGCTGAAGGCCGGGGTTCGACGCAAGCGGTCCGAGCTGGAGGCCGAGCTGGTGCGGATGATGCGCGAGCAGATAGGCGCCGTCGCCTCCTTCAAGCGCGTGGTGGTGGTGGAGCGCCTGCCGAAGACGCGGTCGGGCAAGATCCTGCGCCGCACGATGCGCGAGATCGCCGACGGGATGGACTACGCGGTCCCTTCGACGATCGACGACCCGGCGATCCTCGACGAGATCCACCTGGCCCTCGAGGCCCGGTCCCGGGCCTGAGCACCGCCCGGCGAGACCTACCTGCGGAGATCGAGCCAGGTCTGGTAAACGGCCCGGTAGAGAGGGTCGCCCGCGAGCGTCGCCGTCGGCTCGGTCGACGTCGCGCTCAGCGGCCCCACCTGTCGCAGGAACGGCGCCTGCGCGATCGCGGAGTCGAGCTCGTCCAGAAGCTCCATCGCCTCGGGCTCGTCGAGCGCCAGCAGCCGGCTGCGCACCTCCCGCACCACGTGACGCACCACCCTGTTCTCGTGCACGTCATCCACCAACACGCGGCGCGCGTCGAAGATGCGGACGATCCGGCCGTGCTCGTCGATGTTGCCGGGCCGGCGCCGGCTGCGGATCAGCTCGCGGGGCTCCGGATGCCGCGCGAGGTCGCCGTGGGTCCACTGCTCGAGCCGGATCAGCTGCTTGCGGTGCGCCCGCTGGAGCCGGGGCAGCACGTGGACGAGGCCGGGTCGGTCGGCGGCGCCGCACACGGCAGCGCGTAGGGACTCCAATCGCGCGGCGCTCGGGACTTGCGGTGGGTCTTCCGGCGAGATCAGCCGCGCGGCTTCAGCCGCCGCCTCCCGGGTGGCTTCCGCGGCGCCCTTCATCGAGGCCTTCCGCAAGGCCCTCTCGCGGCGCGAGAGCTTAGAAGAACGACGCGAAGCCATGCGTCGCGTACTCCTCGCGCATCTCCTGCGCCTTGGCGCGCGAGAGGGGGAACACCCCGTCACCCAGCGCGTCCAGGAAGGCGACGAGACCCTCCTCGAGCCGCCGGTCGGCGCCGCGCACGCGCGGCAGCACCTTCTGCACGAGCTGTTCGTCGAGCGC
>JACQDK010000081.1 GCA_016201135.1 Actinomycetota bacterium | reverse complement strand
GTTCAACCGCGCGGTGCTCGACGGGGCCGTGCACCTGTTCGCGTTCACGGCCAGGGGCCTCGGGGCCGTGGTGAACCTGTTCGACCGCACCGTGATCGACGGTGCGGTGAACGGCGCCGGCGAGGGCGCGGATCTCGCGGGGCGCGAGCTCCGCTACGGCCAGAACGGCAACGTGCAACGGTACGCGGCGTTCCTCCTGGGCTTCGCGATCATCGGGGTCGTGCTGGTCGCCTACTTCATGAGCACGTGAGGGAAGAGAGGGATCGATGAGCGGGTGGGACAGGTCGGCGATCACGATCGCCACGTTCCTGCCGGTGGCAGGGGCGATCGTGATCGCGGCGATGCCGAGGGAGAAGGACCGGCTGATCCGCTGGCTCGGCGTGCTCTTCACGGGCGCCGCGCTGGTGGTGTCGATCGCGATCGCGATAGCGTTCGACTACGGTGGCCGCGGCGGGCTCCAGTTCGAGGTGGACACGTCGTGGATCTCCGCGATCGGCGCCCGTTACCACGTCGGCATAGACGGCATCTCCCTGCCCCTTTACGTCCTCACGTTCCTGCTCTCCTTCCTGTGCGCCGTCTACACCGTGCGGTACGTGCCGGAGCCCGGGCGGACCAAGGCCTTCCTCGGCCTGATGCTCCTGCTGGAGACCGGCATGGCGGGCACCTTCATCGCGTTCGACCTCCTGCTCTTCTTCGTCTTCTGGGAGCTCGTGCTGGTCCCGATGTACTTCCTGATCGGGATCTGGGGTTCGGCGAACCGCGAGTACGCGGCGATCAAGTTCTTCCTGTACACGGTCTTCGGGTCGGTGTTCATGCTTCTGGGGTTCCTGGGGATGTACTTCCGTTCCGACGTGTCGGCGGCGCCGGGGTTCCAGCACTCCTTCGACATCGTTGCCCTTCAGCACTTCGGGGCGGCCGGGGGATTCACCCACGGGTTCCAGGTCGTGGTGTTCGGGGCCATCGCGCTCGGCTTCGCCGTGAAGGTCCCGATGTGGCCGTTCCACACCTGGCTCCCCGACGCGCACACGGAGGCCCCGACGATCGGCTCGGTCCTGCTGGCCGGCGTCATGCTGAAGATGGGCACCTACGGCTTCATCCGGGTCGCGCTGCCGATCCTGCCGTACGGGGCGCACAAGTACGCCCCGTGGATCGGGCTCCTGGCCGCGATCGCGATCGTGTACGCGGCGCTCGCCTGCCTGGCCCAGAAGGACTTGAAGCGGCTGATCGCGTTCTCGTCGGTGGGGCACATGGGCTTCGTGATGCTGGGCATCGCAACGCTCACGCAGATCGGCATCAACGCGGCGATCTTCGGCATGGTGGCGCACGGGGTGATCACCGGCATGCTGTTCTTCTGCGTCGGGTCGATCTACGACCGCTACCACACCCGCCAGATCGCCGAGATCGGCGGCGGCATGATGCAGAACGTGCCGAAGCTCGCGAGCATCTTCGCGTACGTGGCGATCGCGTCGCTCGGCCTTCCCGGTCTCGCCGGCTTCTGGGGAGAGGTGATGGCGCTCCTCGCCGCGTTCAGCCCGGCTTCCGGGTTGAACGTCGCGCTGTTCCGGGGGTTCATGGTGGCGGGCGGCGTGGGCACGATCCTGACCGCAGGCTACTTCCTGTGGATGCTCCAGCGGGTGAACCTGGGCGTCTTGCCGGATCGTTGGAAGGAGCACCACATCAGCGACATCCTCGCCGTGGAGTGGGTCGCGTGGATGCCGCTCCTGGTCGGCATCGTGCTGCTGGGCGTGTACCCGAAGCTCGTCTTCGGCACCACGAGCGAGGCCGTTCACGGTCTGCTCAGCGCGTTGGGACTGGGGAGCTGACGTCGAGGCCATGGCCCAGTTGATCGACTACCACGCGATCCTGCCGGAGCTGATCCTTTCCGGCACGATCATGCTAGTCCTGGTGGTCGACGTCTTCCTGCCCGCGAGGCGGAAGTGGTTCGCCATGCCGCTCTCGCTCCTGGGCGTGGTGGCCTCGCTCGTCGCCGTGCTCACGCTGCTCGGGTCCCACCGGACGGCCTTCGGTGGGATGTTCGTGGTCGACAACTTCGCGATCCTCTTCAAGATCTTCTTCCTCACGGTGGCGATCGTCGTGCTCTCGATCTCCCTGCGGTACTTCCGAGAGGGCGGCTTCTACCAGGGGGAGTACTACTTCCTGCTGCTCACGTCGTTCCTCGGCTGCCTGCTGATGCCCTCCAGCCGCGATCTGCTGATGCTGTTCATCGCGCTCGAGCTGGTCTCGGCGCCCGGGTTCCTGATGGTGGCCTTCCGCAAGGGCGACCCGCGGTCGAACGAGGCGGGCCTGAAGTTCTTCCTGATCGGGGTGCTCTCGACCGCCGTGATGCTCTACGGGATGAGCCTCGTGTACGGCCTGACGGGCGCGACGCGGCTCACCGTGATCGCCGAGCGGCTCGCGATCGTCTCAGGTGGGCGGCTCACTCTCGCGTACGCGGCGATCCTGTTCGTGGTGGCCGGGTTCGCGTTCAAGGTGTCGGCCGTGCCGTTCCAGTTCTGGGCGCCGGACACCTACGAGGGCGCGCCGGTGCCGGTGGCGGCGTTCCTGGGGGCCGCGTCGAGCGCGGCCGGGTTCGCGGGGCTGCTCCAGCTGATGTTCGTGGCCTTCCTGCACCAGGCGAGCTTCTGGGCGCCGATCTTCGCGGCCGTCTCGATCGCGACGATGACCGTCGGGAACCTGCTGGCGCTTCAGCAGAGACAGCTGGTGCGGCTCCTCGCGTACTCGGGGATCGCGCAGGCCGGGTACATCCTGCTGCCGTTCGCGCTCGTCGGCAAGGACGCCGCCACGGACCAGCGCGCCTTCTCCGCGGCGGTCGCCTACATCCTGATCTACGCGGTGATGAACCTCGGGGCGTTCTCGGTCGCGATCGCCGTGAGCCGCCGGTCGCCGGGCCTGCTCTTCCGGGACTTCGCCGGCCTCGGGAAGACGGCACCGCTCCTGGCGATCGGGATGGCCACCTTCATGGCATCCCTCGCCGGCGTCCCGCCGACGGGAGGGTTCTGGGCGAAGATCATCATCTTCAACGCGGCGATCAACCGCGGGGGCATCGGTCCGGTGCTCGCGGTGGTGATGCTCGTGAACAGCGTGATGTCTATCTACTACTACTTCGCGGTGCCGCGGATGATGTTCTTCGAGACGCCCGAGGACACGTCTCCGCTGCGCTCGCCGGCGCTGGTCACGGCGGTCGTGGCGGCCGCGTCGCTGGCCGTTCTCGCCGCGTTCGTCTGGCCGGACTGGTTCGCCAGGGCACCGCAGTTCAGCACGCTGGTCGGCCGCTGAACCCGTGGTTCAGCGCGCTGGTCGGCCGCTGAACCCGCCCCACCCCCTGAGCGAACGCCCTGTGAGAACATCGACGCGGGGCCCTCACGGGCCGCCCGGCCAGCTCCAAGGAGGAGACCGATGCAACCCGGTATCAACCGGATGAAGACCTGGATCCTGATCGCCGCGATGGGCGGCCTGTTCGTGCTCATAGGCCAGCTGGTCGGTGGTACGGGTGGAGCCACCACCGCGATCGTGATCGCCATCGCGTTCAACTTCGCGATGTACTGGTACTCGGACAAGATCGCGATAGCCACGACCCGGTCCAAGCCGGTCTCCGAGCAGGAGATGCCGGCCTACTACCGGATCGTGCGCGAGCTAGCGACCGATCGAGGCATCCCGATGCCCAGGCTCTACGTATCGGAGATGATGCAGCCCAACGCCTTCGCGACCGGACGGAGCCCGAGCCACGCGTCGGTCTCAGTGACGCGCGGCATCTTGCAGATCCTGGACGAGCGCGAGCTCCGCGGGGTCCTGGCCCACGAGCTCTCCCACGTGATGAACCGCGACATCTTGATCTCGTCGGTGGCGGCTGCCATAGGCATGAGCATCACGTTCCTCGCGCGGTTCGCGCTGTTCTTCGGAGGCGGCAACGGCCGAGACCGGAGCAGCCCGTTCGGGCCGTTCGCCTTCCTGATCTCCTGGATCCTGGCGCCGCTCGCGGCGGCCGTCATCCAGATGGCCGTCTCGCGCTCCCGCGAGTACCAGGCCGACGAGTCGGGGGCGTACCTGTCGCACGACCCGGAGGCGCTCGCGAGCGCGCTCCGCAAGCTCGACGCGGCCTCGCGACGGATCCCGGCTCCGGCGACCGTCAGTCCCGCGACCGCTCACCTGTTCATCGTGAACCCGATGGCCTCCCTGCGAGGCCGCGGCATGTCGGGGCTCTTCTCCACGCACCCGCCGACGGAGCAGCGGATCGCCCGGCTCGAGGTGATGGCGCGCCAGATCGGCTCGGGGCCGCCGCGCCCGGACCTGGTCTGAAGCCCTACCCGGCGAGCTCCACGCAGAACTCGCCGAACGCGTCGACGTACTTGCGGACGTCCTCCTCGGTGTGCTGCACCGAGATCGTCCACTGCTCCTCGTCGCCGGGGGTCATGAAGAGACCCCGGTTGATCATCCACGAGAAGCTGGCGTAGAAGAGCTCGGGCACCGTCTCCAGGAAGTCCCGGTAGTTCGTGAGGGGCTCCTTGCGGTACGAGACGCAGCCCTTCGCCCCCAGGTCCATCGTGTGGCCGGGGACGCCGTTCTCGTCCATCGCCCGCTGGCAGCCTTCTGCGAGCATCGTGCCGAGCTTGCCCAGGTGGTCGTAGGCGTCCCGGGTGAGGACCTTGGTGAGCGCCGCGAGCCCGGCGGCCACCGAGAGTGGGTTCCCGTTGAAGGTGCCCTGCTGAGCAGCGCCCTTGCCGACCCACTCCATGAACCTGGCCTCGCCGCCGAAGGCGCCGATCGTCGCGCCCCCGCCGACAGCCTTCGCGTAAGCAGCCAGGTGCGGCTTCACGCCGAAGCGCTCCGGCGTGCCGCCGTAGGCGATCGTCCCGCCGCACTTCACCTCGTCGTAGATGAGGACCGCCCCGTGCCTCTCGCAGGCGTCGCGGAGGCCCTGGAGGTAGCCGGGCTTGGGGACCACGAGGCCGATGTTCATCATCACGGGCTCGAGGATCACCGCTGCCACCTCGCCCTCGTTGTCCTTCAGCGCCTGCTCGACGGCCTCGGCGTCGTTGAAGGGCACGATGATCACGGTGTCCCAGAGCGCCCGCGGGACGCCCTTGGACGTGGGCTGGGTCGTGTACCAGACCTTGCCCTCGTGGTCGACGTTGTGGCGAAGGCCCAGCACGTCGGCCTCCGGGACCACCGAGAAGAGCACGGAGTCGTGGTGCCCGTGGTAGGAGCCCTCCATCTTGATGATCTTGTCGCGGCCGGTCGCGGCCCGCGCCACGCGGATCGCGTCCATCGTGGCCTCGGTGCCCGAGTTCACGAACCGCATCTGCTCCAGCTGGAACCGCGAGCAGATCTCCTCGGCCAGCGCCACCGTCGTCTCGGTGGTCACGGCGAAGTGGATGCCCTGATCGGCCACGGCGCGGATCGCCTCGACGATCTTGGGGTGGGCGTGGCCGACGACGTTCACGCCGAACCCGCCGTGGAAGTCCGCGTACTCGGTGCCGTCGACGTCCCAGACCTTCGAGCCGCTGCCCCGCTTCAGATACACGGGGTAGGGGTCGCCGGCCTGGAAGTTCGAGGCCACTCCGCTCGGCAGGCTCTTCAGGGCCCGCTCGTGCAGCGCCTTCGAGCCCGGGGTCCGGTCGAGCAGATGCCGGGTCTCCTTCTCGGCGATGTCCGCCGCACGTGCCTTCAGACGCTCGATGTCGGTCACGCCTATCACCTCCTGGGTCAGGCCAGCGTACCCGCCGCCCTGCCTGGCAGGCAATCCGACGGTTAGGCGAAGGTTGCGGGCCGGAACGCTACGGTCGGTAGTTGGTGAACTGGAGGGCGATCCCGAAGTCCTTCTCCCTGACGGCGGCGATCACCTTCTGGAGGTCGTCCTTAGACTTGCCGGTGACCCGGATCTGGGCGCCCTGGATCTGGGTCTGGACCTTGGCTCCCGTGGACTTCACGAACTTCGTGAGCTCCTTGGCCTTCTCGTCCGAGATGCCGGTGGACACGTTCACCGACCGGCGGACGTGACCCTTGGCGCCGGGGTGGACCTCGCCCTCCTGGAGGGCCTTCAGCGGGACCTGCCGCTTCACCATCTTCTCCTTCAGGACCTGGAGCGCCGCCTTCAGGCGGTCCTCGGTGGAGGAGCGCAGGTCGATCGTCGTGTGGTCCTGGTGGACCTCGGTCTCGGTGCCCTTGAAGTCGAACCGCTGGGCGATCTCGCGCCTGGCCTGGTCGACGGCGTTCGCCACCTCCTGCATGTCGACCTCCGAGACGATGTCGAAGGAGAAGGCGTCCTTGGCCATGGTCCGATAATCTTACGGGCGCAGGCGGGAGGATGCCCGAGCGGCCAAAGGGAGCGGTCTGTAAAATCGCCGGCGATGCCTACGGAGGTTCGAATCCTC
Organism: Actinomycetota bacterium; assembly: GCA_016201135.1. Classification (GTDB taxonomy): domain Bacteria; phylum Actinomycetota; class UBA4738; order UBA4738; family HRBIN12; genus JACQDK01. The sequence goes on along the minus strand of JACQDK010000081.1, from coordinate 613 downwards.
CTCCTCCCACCAACGAATGAACCACACCTCAACCACCACACCACCAAACCACGAACGAACGAAACCGACCCACCAACCGACCCACCGTGTGATCGCGAAGCCCGCCGAACCACTTCGCCTCGGATCGGACGACTCAGGTGGGCAATCCGTCGAGGAGGACCATGCTCGCTTCGGAGTTCTGCAGCCGGATCGGCCTGATCGCCGCGTACCTTGGCGAGCGATACCACGCCAGCGTGCCCTCCATCGTCGGGAACTCGACCACGGTGACGCGCTTCGCGGCGAACTCACCATCGAGCACCTCAACTGTGCCGCCGCGCGTCACGTAACGTCCTCGCCCTGTTCGGGGATGAGCGCGGGGACTCGCATCCAAGTGCGCGCGGAGTGCCTCCGCGCCTTTCACTCCGACGACGCCGGCGACCAGGTATGCGGGCAGCTCGTCTCCTTTCGTTCGCCGGTGCGACTTTGCTGGCCGGCGCAGACCAACTTGATCCTCATCGAACATGGAGGACCAGCACCGCCTGGTCGGCCGCCTGTCCAAGGGCTACCGTCAGCGGGTGGGGCTGGCGCAGAGCCTGGTCAACGACCCCGAGGTGCTGATCCTGGACGAGCCCAC
>JACQDK010000080.1 GCA_016201135.1 Actinomycetota bacterium | reverse complement strand
GTCAAGGAGCTCGTCGCCGCCATCAGCCGCTTCATCGATGGCTGGAACGAACGCTGTCACCCGTTCACCTGGACCAAGACGGCCGACGAGATCCTCCCCCACGCCCGCCGTCAAAGAACTTCAGAGGCGGGACACTAGAGGTTCGCCAGCATCGTCCAGTGGTCGCCGACCTCGGCCACCTTCTCGAAGCCGGCGCGCTGGTACATCATCCGCGACCGGTTGTGGACGGCCACCGAGAGCGAGAGCGCCTGGAAGCCCTCCTCGCGGGCCTGCACCATGCAGGCGCGCAGCAGCGTGTGCCCGATGCCCTTCCGCCGGTGCAGCGGCACGACGGCGATGGAGACTTCGGGAACCTTCTCGTCGACGAACCCGTAGCCGGGCGCGTCCGCCGTGAAGAGCCGGTACCAGGCGGCCCCCACCGGGTCGCCGTCTAGCTCGGCGATCGCCCCGCCATCGCCGGGCCGGCCCCATGCCTCGTGGTAGCGCGAGACGATCGGCTCGGCCAGGACCTCCTCTATGGGCTCGCGGGGCCAGTCGGGCTTCCATCGCGCGGCCTCGTAGAGCATCTTCTTCAGGAACTCGACATCGTCCGGGACGACGGGTCGGACGTTCATCTTTCTGGCCTCGCTCGGTCGATGAGATGCTTCCTCGGGTGGGAACGCTAACCCAGAACAGGCCGATCGGCTCGGAGGGCCCTCGCCGAGGCCCTGGACCGTCCGCTCGCCCCTAGAGCCCGATCTCGGGGGCGACCTGCTGCAGCCCCTCGATCGCCACGGCGATGAACCCGTCGAGCGGGAGGCCGATCCCTTCCTCGACGCCGGTCACCTCGTCCCGGTTCACTCCGGGCGCGAAGGCCTTCTCCTTCAGCTTCTTCTTCACGCTCGACACCTTCATGCCGGCGCTCCTGTCCGGCCGTACGAGGGCGGCGGCCACCAGCAGCCCCGCGACGGCATCGGCGTGGACGACCGCCCGCGACATCAGGTCCGTGCGGAAGACCTCGTGCGCGTGCGCGAGGACGCCGTTCACGACACGCTCGTCGACCCCGGCCTCACGGAGCCACCCGGCGGCCAGGTGAGCGTGCCCCTCCGCGTCGTCGCCGGTGTGATCCTGGTCCAGGTCGTGGAAGAGCCCCGTCAGCCCCCAGAGGTCCTCGTCCTCGTCGAACTGCCGCGCGAGGGCGCGCATCACGCCCTCCACGGAGATCAGGTGCCGGACGGTGGTCTCCTTGAGGCACCTCTCGTGGCACAGGGCCACCGCCGCCTCCCGATCCATCAGGCCGAGTCCTGCGCGGCGACATGTGCCTTCCGGTCCCGCAGCAGGTAGGGCACGCTCGTGAGCACCGTCCGCTCCTCGAACAGCAGCAGCCGCTTCACGAAGAGGGCGTTCTGGTTGTGCAGCAGCAGGTGCCTCCACTTCGTGACGAGGAGCTCGGGGATCACCACCGAGACGAGCGTGTCGGGCCGCGACGTGAACCGGCGAACCTCCTCCAACATCGGGCGCGTGAGGTCGCGGAACGGCGTCTCGACGATGTCGAGCGGGATCCCCAGCCCCTTGTCGAACCATGCCTCCTCCATGCTGTGAACCTGGTCGGGGTCCAGGTCGAAGTAGACCGCGCGGGTCTCGGTCGCTCCGAGGGTGCGCGCGTAGCTCACCGCGCGAACCGTCGGATCGTGAACCGCCGAGACGAACACCAGGACGACCGTCCGCTGCGGGATCAGGGAGCGCCTGTCGACGCCGCGCTCGGCTCCCTCGGGCTGGAGCAGCGGGACGTCGCAGACGACCACGTTCGGCTCGCGCAGGAGCCCCGCCTTCAGCCGGACCAGCTGGCGGTTCCCCAGCAGGTAGCCGAAGAGCCCGCCGCGCACCGTCTCGGGCACGATCACCGTCACGAAGTCCTCCGGTGCTCGATCGATGCCAGCCAGGTACCCGCGGGCGGCTCCCAACAAGTCGCCGCCCGGGCAGGCGAGCGGCTCGATATCGGGCACACCGCCTCCGGTCATCTCTCGCCAGCGCTCCGCCAGGTCGACCGGCACCGCGCCGCTGGCCAGGAAGACCACCCTCAGCTCCGGCGGGCGGAACGACCGCAGATACCCGAGAGCCTCGGCGGTGGCGCCGTCGAGCGCGCGCACGAGCAGCACGACCGAGTTCACACCGCTCGGACCGGGCCGGAGCACCCCCTCCCGGAGCTGCTCCATCACGGAGACGTAGTGGTCGTGGATCGACCGGAACAGCAGCACGATGAAGGGCATCGCTGCGATCACGATCCATGCGCCGTGCTTGAACTTCGTGTACGCGACGACCACGAGCACCAGGCCGGTGGTTGCCGCGCCGATGCCGTTGATGATCATCGAGCGTCGCCAGCCTTTGGCTGCCGCCTCGCCCTTGCGCTTCTCCTTGAGCCAGTGCCGGACCATGCCCGTCTGGGACAGGGTGAACGACGTGAACACGCCGACGACGTACAGCTGGATCAGCCGCGTCAGGTCGGCGTCGAAGATCACGATCAGCAGGCTCGCGAACGCCGCCAGGACGATGACGCCGTTCGAGAACACGAGCCGGTCGCCGCGGTTGGCGAACTGGCGCGGCATGAACCGGTCGCGCGCCAAGATGGAGGAGAGCCGCGGGAAGTCCTGGAAGGAAGTGTTCGCCGCGAGCACCAGGATCGCGGCCGTGAAGATCTGCACCAGGTAGAAGGCGATCCCCTTCCCGAACGTCGCCTCGGCGATCTGCCCCACGACGGACCGCTGGTCCGACACCGTCGGGTGCATCCGGCTCGCCAGGAACGAGATCCCCAGGAACATCGTCACCGAGACCGCGCCCATGATCGCGAGGGTCTCCGCCGCGTTCTTCGCCTGGGGCCGCCGGAAGGCCGGAACTCCGTTCGAGATCGCCTCGACGCCTGTGAGAGCGGTCGATCCCGAAGAGAACGCGCGCAGGATCGCGAACAACCCAACCGCCCCGACGGCGGAGGTCAGGTCCGCAGAGGGAGGTACGGGCGTGGGGTGCGGGCAGCCGCCCACGCAACGCACGAGCCCGGTGGAGATCATGATCAGGATCGACACGATGAACGCGTAGGTCGGGAACGCGAACAGGGTCCCCGACTCCCGAACGCCCCGCAGGTTGGCGAGCGTGATGAGGATGACGAAGCCGAGCGAGATCTCGACCTTGATCGGCAGGAGCCCGGGAGCGGCCGACGTCATCGCGAAGACGCCCGCCACCACCGACACTGACACCGTGAGGACGTAATCGGTGAGCAGGGCCGCCGCCGCGATCAGGCCGGGGATCGTGCCGAGGTTCTCCTTGCTCACGATGTAGGCCCCGCCGCCGTTCGGGTACGCCTTCACCGTCTGCCGGTACGAGAGGACCACGATCGTCATCAGCGAGCCGATCGCGATCGCGATCGGCATCACGAAGGCGTACGCAGCGATCGTGTAGGTGAGCAGGACGTGCAGGATCTCCTCGGTCGCGTAGGCAACCGAGGAGAGCGCGTCCGAGGAGAAGACAGGGAGCGCCAGCACCTTCGGCAGGAGCGTGTGCTCGAGGCGGGAGCTGGAAACGGCCCGCCCCACCAGGATGCGCTTGGGCAGGCTCGTCCCGTTACGTCCGGTCGGTCGCGCGCTCGTCGTGGCCATCGAGGGTCCATATCCTAAGCGGAGCGCTCGATGCTCACTCCGCT
>JACQDK010000013.1 GCA_016201135.1 Actinomycetota bacterium | reverse complement strand
GTCGAGGGCGGCAAGATCACCGAGTACCACACGCACGTGAGGATCCGCTTCCGGATCGAGCGGTAGGGGTCAGGTCTCGAGCAGGAGGCCGCGGCGCCCGCGGATCTTCCGGTCGAGCTGTCCGAACACGAGGTAGTCGACCGCGACGCCGATCACCACCACCACGGCCAGCGCCGCGAGAAGGGCCGGCACGTCCTGCTGGGAGCGCGCCAGGATCTGGCCGAGCCCGGTTGCCCTGGCCGTTCCCACGATCAGCTCGCCCGCGAGCAGCGCCTTCCAGGCGAACCCCCACGCCTGCTGCAGCCCACCCATGTAGCCGGGCAGAGCCGCCGGGAAGATCACCGACCGGTACAGGTCCCATCCGTGGGCCCCGAGCGTTCGTCCCGCGCGGATCAGGAGCGGCGGGACCTGCCGGAACGACGCGACGGTCGCGAGCGTCACCGACGGGAACGCGCCCGCGATCGCGACGAACACGACCGAGCGCTCTGTGAATCCAAACCACACGATCGCGAGGGGCAGCAGCGCGATCGAGGGCGCGATCTGCAACGCCACCACGAGCGGGCGGATGCTGCGCCGTGCGAACTCGTTCAGCGCGAGGCCGGCGCCGAGGGCCGTGCCCACCAGTATCGAGACCCCGAACGAGAAGGCCAGGCGGATCAGCGTCTTGCCCGCGGCCCTCGAGATCGTGCCGTCGGCGACGCCGTGCCGCAGGGCGTTCCACACGTCGAGGGGGGACGGCAGGGCGCGCGAGGTGGTGAGCGCCGCGACGACCGCCCACACGACGATGAGCCCGGCCACCCCCGCCAGAGGCGGACCGAGCTCCCTAGTCGCCCATCTCGCGCGCGACACCCTTGTCCACCTCCTGCATCAACGACTCGTGGATGTCCGAGACCACGCGCGACACCAGCGCGTCGTCGAGGTGGCGCGGCCGGGGAGCGTGCATCCGCTGCTCCTCGACCAGCCGCCCCGGCGCGGCCGACATCACGACGATCCGGTCGGCCAGCAGCGCCGCCTCCCGGACGTTGTGAGTGACGAACACGAGCGTCATCGGGGCCTCGCGCTCCGTCCAGACCCGCTGCAGCTCCTCCTGGAGAAGCTCGCGCGCCTGCGCGTCGAGCGCCCCGAACGGCTCGTCCGCCAGCAGCACGTCGGGCTCGCACGCGAGCGCCCGCGCGAGCGCCGCGCGCTGCCGCATGCCCTCCGACAGCTCATGCGGCTGCGCGCTCGCGAACCTGCCCATGCTCACGTTCTCGAGCCATGCCATCGCGCGACCGCGGCGCTCGACCTCCGGCACGCCGACGAGACGCAGCGCAAGCTCGACGTTCCCGAGCACGGAGAGCCACGGGAACAGAGCAGGCTCCTGGAAGAGCACCGCGCGGTCGGGCCCGGGACCGGTGATCGGCCGCCCGTCTATCAGCGCCTCCCCGGACGTGGGGCGGTCGAGGCCGGCCAGGACGTTCAGGATCGAGGTCTTGCCGCACCCCGAGGGGCCGAGCAGGCAGATGAACTCGCCCACGGCCACGTCGAAGCTCACGCGGTCGACCGCCGTGATCGTCGCCCCTGCGGCCGTCGCTCGCGTCTTCACGAGGTTGCGCACCGACAGCTTCGGCGAGCGCGGGCGCGCCGCCGGGAGATGCGACAGGTCGGACGCGATCTCAGCCATCCGCCGTCACCGGAGCCGGAACTTCTCGGCCATCTCGATCTGCACGACCTTCCCGTCCTGGATCACGAGCACCACCGTGCCGAACCGGATCCTCCGGACGATCGCTGCCACCTTGGTGAGGACTTCCCGCTCCTCGTCGGTGAGCTCGGCGAGCGCCTCGGGCTCCTTCGGCTCCGGTTCGCGTGCGTCGGCCACGCGCCGATACTAGGCCCCCGGGCCCTCTGCCCGGATGCTCGCGGCCTCCAGCTGGGGCCGCGTCTTCGCGAAATAGGCGACCGCGGCGGCGAACCCGAGACCGAACGGGGCGCCGACCGCCTGCAGCCCCACCCAGCGCCTGCGATCCAGGCCCGCCGCCTTCCAGTCGCCCTCGGGCCGCCCGGCGGCGTCGATCGCGCCCCAGATCGGCAGGGCGACCAGCGCGAACGCGACCAGGAAGATCCCGAGCGCGACGGTCGAGACGTTCAGGAGCTTCAGGCTGGAGGCAAGGAGTACGTAGACGAGGGCCGGTCGGATCAGGCCGTCGGGCGCCTTGGACGACAGGCGGGCGCCGATGTAGACGCCCGGGATCGATCCCAGCAGCACGGACGACGTTAATCCCAGCTGGAAGTCCCCGAAGAAGATGTGCATGATCGCGGCGGAGGCCACGAGCGGGACGGCCTGCACGAGATCGGTTCCCACGAGCTCCGCCCCCCGAAGCCTGGGGTAGAGCAGCATCAGGCACACGATGATGATCGAGCCGGACCCGACCGAGGTTAGCCCGACCAGCAGTCCCCCGATCGCGCCCACCGCCACGGTGGCGGCGGGCTTCACGACGTAGTCCCGCTCGGCCGCCTCGCCGGTGTGACGCTCCCTGGCCGTGCGCCGGCCCTGCATCCACGCCTTGATGACCATCGAGGACGCCGCGATCATCAGGGTGATCCCGAGCATCAGCTTGATCGTGTTCTGGATGTCCTCGCTGTTCCCGAGGGCACGCAGGATGAAGACGCCCGAGGCCGCGGCGGGCACGGATCCGATGCCCAGCCACCGAACCAGCTCCCACTTCACCGTGCCGCGACGTACGTGCACGCTGCTGCCTATCGGCTTCATGATCATCGCGGCGACCAGGTCGCTCGAGACCGCGGCCGACGGCGTGACCTTGAAGAGCAGCACGAGGACCGGCGTCATGAGTGCCCCGCCGCCCATGCCGGTCAGACCCACCGTGAATCCCACGATCAGCGCCGCCAGGGCGACGAGAAGGTCTATGTGCACGAGAACGCCGCTCCTTGGCTCTCGAGACGAAAGAAGGCCACGGCGAACTCCCGCCGCGGCCTCCAGTCGTCTGGTCAGCTGCGTGCCGACGCTAGCAACGTCGCTCGGAGTCGTCAAGCGCCCTCCCCACCGGGTTAGCGTCGCCCGCGAGCCAGTCCCGAGGTGAAATCCCCCACCGCACGAGGAGGGGCACGTAGCGTCCGTTCAACGACGAAAGGACGCTGCCGTGCCCGAGCTCACCCTAACCGTCGAGATCCCCTGGCCGAAGCAGCC
>JACQDK010000074.1 GCA_016201135.1 Actinomycetota bacterium | reverse complement strand
TGTCGAGGCCGAACTCGAACTGCTCGTCGGTGGAGCAGTCCGCGAAGTAGGGGAACGCCGAGGAGAGGTTCGTGAACCCGGACTCGGAGAGGAGCCGTCCGAGCTGCTCGTGCTCGTGCGCGCCCCCGGCTTCGGGGCGGAGCATCATCCCCAGCTCCATCAGCACGAAGCCGAAGATGTAGCCACCGAACGCGTGGAACGCCTGGACCGAGTCGCGGTCGGACAGGCCGGCCCGGCGAAGGATCTCGAGCGCGCTCTCCATGGGCCGGAACGCCTCCGGGTTGGCCATGGGCTTCTCGCGCTCCGCGAAGAGTCGGAGCGCGTTCGGATGCTCCTGTAGGAGACGGCGCCATTCGCGCGCCGCGACGCGGGCGTCGTCGGTCCAGCTCGCGGTCGGTTCCGGCACGCGGAACTCCGCCATGACCCGCTCGGTGATCGCGTCGAGGATCTCCTCCTTGTCCCGGACGTGGTTGTAGAGGGACATCGCCTCGACTCCGAGGTCGCGGCCGACGCGCCGCATGGTGACAGCCTCCAAGCCCTCCAGGTCCATGATCCTCATAGCCGTCTCGACGATGCGCTCGCGGGTGAGCCGTTCGCGTCCGTGGGTCTCCGCTTGGGACAAGTCCCGCCTCCGGGTTGACGACTTACGTCGTATGTCCTATCGTGCGTACAGCGTAAGCATACACCGTACGTCCGCCCGATCCAAGGGCTGGATACGAGGAGGTTCCCATGAAGCTCAGTCCGGAGGCCATCGCCCGGGCGTCCAGCCGCCACCCGTGGAGGACGATCGTCGCGTGGCTGGTAGCGATCGTCACGATGGGCGCCGTGAGCACGGCGCTCCTCGCCGGCGTCCTCACCCAGGACGTCTCTTTCACCAACCGGCCCGAGTCAGTGCGGGCCCAGGATCTTATCGACGCCAAGTTCGGGGGGAGCCAGGCCGACGACACGGAGTTCCTGATCCTGAGCTCGGGCGCGGCGGTCGCCTCAGACGCCGAGTATCAGCAGCGCATGCAGGAGCTGAAGGCGGAGGCGACGAAGCTGGGGAAGGGCGTCGTCGCCGGGCCGATCTTCAGCTACGTCGACGCCCAGGCCCAAGCCCGGGCGCTGCTCACGCCCGACGAGCACGGCGCCCTCCTGCCGCTCCGGCTGGGTGACGGCGACGCCTCGTCGGTGTTCGCCTCGATCCAGCGCGCGGCGACTTCGGCCGCGCCGGCCGGCTTCGAGGTGGCCGTCCTCACGCCCGAGCAGGTCGCCAGGTCCCAGGGCGGAGGAACGCCGCAGGGGCCCGCGCCCGCCGATGCCCCGGCCGGGTACGCGCTCGTGACGTCGTCCGCCACGTCGACCTCGGCCCCGTCCTTCGCCTCCGCGGTGAAGGCCGTCCAGGACGCGATCGTGAAGTCGGCGGGGAGCTCGCTGGTGCAGCCGCCGGTGAGCGGCTTCGATCTGGAGCATGAGGCCGCGCGCCTGATCTCGGCGGACGGTCACACGGCCCTGCTGCCGGTTCCGATCGCGGCCTCCGGCGACGGGATCGTGAAGGACCTCCGGGCGGTGGCGGCGAGGATGTCTGGAGGCGGTTTCACCGTCCAGGTGGTCGGCAACGCGACGCTGCAGGCCGACTTCACCAAGATCGCCGAGGAGGACCTGCGCCAGGGCGAGTCGATCGGCATCGCCATCGCGCTGACCGTGCTCGTCGTGGTGTTCGCGGCCGTCGTCGCGGCGTTCGTGCCGGTGATCATGGGCATCTTCGCGATCGCGGTGGCGCTCGGACTCGTGTCGCTCATCGGCCAGCTGGTCGAGTTCAACCTCTTCGTCGAGAACATGGTGTCGATGATCGGCCTGGCGGTTGGCATCGACTACTCGCTCTTCATCGTGTCCCGCTACCGCGAGGAGCGCAAGAAGGGCTTCGACAAGATGGAGGCGATCGGCGCGGCCGGCGCGACGGCGAACCGCGCGGTGTTCTTCAGCGGGATGACCGTGGTGCTCGCGCTGCTCGGGATGTTCATCATCCCCACCACGATCTTCAGGAGCCTGGCGACGGGCGCGATCCTCGTGACCCTGGCTTCGATCGGCGCGTCGATGACGCTGCTGCCCGCGATCCTCTCGCTGCTCGGCGACCGCGTGAACTGGCCGCGCCTGTCGAAGCGTGCGCGAGTGGACAGCGACCACGACCCCAAGGGTGGGTTCTGGGACCGGGTCACGCGCGGCGTCATGGCTCGTCCGGTCGTCTTCCTGCTCGTGAGCGTCGCGGCTCTGGGCGGGCTCGGCTCCTTCTACTTCCAGCTGCACCGGGGCACCTCGACCAACGTTACTCAGCTTCCGGACGGCTTCGAGTCCAAGGCCGCCTTCCTCACCCTTCAACGGGAGTTCAACGCCGGTGGAGCCACCGACCCCGTCAGGATCGTGGTGACGGGCGGCGTCGAGAGCTCGCAGGTCCAGGGGGCGATCGCGAAGCTGCAGAGCGAGATCGCACAGACGCCGGCGTTCTCGAAGCAGACGACCGTCACGTCCGCCGTCGACGGGAGCGCCACGATGGTGGAGGCGTACTTCCGGGGCGACCCGTCGTCCGATCCCGCTTTCGCGGCGATCGGCGATCTGCGCGACAGGCTGGTGCCGCAGGCGTTCGAGGACGTGAACGGCGTGACGGCGCTGGTCGGGGGGAACACAGCCTTCTTCACCGACTTCCTGCACGTGACCGACCGCTACCAGTGGATCGTGCTGGCCTTCGTGCTCGGCCTCTCTTTCGTCCTCCTCACGGTCGTGTTCCGATCGATCGTCGTGCCGGCCAAGGCGATCACGATGAACCTGCTCTCGGTCGGCGCCGCGTACGGCGCCATCACCCTCGTGTTCCAGAAGGGCGTGGGGATCGGGTTCTTCAACTCGATCGGCTTCAAGTTCCAGCAGACGCCCTCGATCGAGGCTTGGCTCCCGCTCTTCCTGTTCTCGATCCTATTCGGGCTGTCGATGGACTACCACGTGTTCCTGCTGACGCGGATCCGCGAGGAGTACGACAAGACGGGTGACAACGCCGAGGCGGTCGCGTACGGCCTCCGAACGACTGCCGGGTTGATCACCGGCGCCGCGCTGATCATGGTGGCGGTGTTCACAGGGTTCGCGGCGGGACGCCTGGGGCCCCTGCAGCAGATGGGCTTCGGCCTGGCGGTGGCGGTCTTCATGGACGCGACCGTGGTGCGCTCGCTGCTGGTCCCCGCGTCGATGCGGCTCCTCGGCGACGTGAACTGGTACCTGCCGAAGTGGCTAGAGTGGCTGCCGAAGATAGATGTCGAGGGTCACGAGCCCGAGCTCGCGGTGATGGACGTGCCGGAGACGCAGGCGGAGCTGGTGGGAGAGGCCGCGGAGTGACGGCGGAGCACGACGCGCTCCGCGCGCGTCTGGGCCGGATCGGCGCGTGGACGTTCGCGTTCGACGCCCTCCCTGCTTGGCGCGTGCGGGAGGTCGCCGCTGAGATCGAGTCGCTCGGGTTCGGCGCGCTCTGGGTGCCCGAGGGATCGGCGTCACGCGAGATCTTCGCGCACATGTCGCTCCTGCTGTCGGCCACCGAGCGGATCACCGTCGGGTCCGGTATCGCGAACATCACCCTTCGCCACCCGCATGCGATGGCGAGCGGCGCTCGCACCCTGGCGGACGCATACGGGGAGCGGGTGGTGCTGGGGATCGGCGTCGGGCATCCCTACTCCACCGAGATGCGCGGGATCGAGTGGGCGAGGCCGTTGTCGCGGATGCGCGACTACCTCGACATCATGGACGCAGCGCCGTCGACGATCCCCGAGCCGGCGGTGCCCGCCCGCCGGCTCCTGGCGGCGCTGGGCCCCCGGATGCTCTCGCTGTCGCGCGAGCGAGCGCTCGGCGCTCACTCCTATTTCGTCCCGGTCGAGCACACGATCCGCGCCCGCGAGATCCTCGGACCCGCGGCGGTCCTGGCCGTGGAGCAGACCGTGGTGGCAGATGCCGATCCCTCGCGAGCCCGATCCATCGCCCGGAGCTGGGCGGCGCACTACCTGGAGCTTCCGAACTACGGGAACAACCTGCTCCGGTTGGGGTTCGCGCAGCAGGACCTGACCGGAGGGGGGAGCGACCGGCTCATCGACGCCACGGTGGCGTGGGGAGGCGTGGAAGCAGTCACCGGTCGCGTCCTCGAGCACCTGGACGCGGGCGCGGACCACGTCTGCCTCCAGGTGATCTCCGGCGAGCGGGCGGATCCCAGCGTCCCGCAGCTGCTGGAGCTCGCGGCCGCGTTGACCTGATCGCACGGGCCGCGAAGATCAGCGCGGTATCACGACGATCCGGAACCCCATCTTCCGCAGGCCCCTGATGATCAGCGGCAGGGCCTTCACGGTGGCCGACTGGTCACCTCCGCCGTCGTGCATGTCGACTATCGAGCCCGGCCGCACGTGCGAGAGCACCAGGTGGGCGATCTGCCTGGGCGAGCGGCTCGCGCGCCAGTCCTGGGGATCGACGTCCCAGTTCACCACCCGGAGTCCCTGCTCGCGAGCCGCCTGCACGACCTCATCGTTCCAGCTGCCGCCAGGGGGGCGGAACAGGTAGGGGCGCGCCGCACCGACCCCGCGCAGTGCGTCGTTAGTGAAGGACAGCTCGGTCCGCAGCCGGTGCGGGGAGAGGTCGGCGAACGCAGGTGTCTCCGGGTGGTCCCACGAGTGGTTGCCCACCAGCATGCCGGCCTTCACCACGTCGCGCGCGATCCCAGGCCACTTCTTGACGTTCTCCCCGACCATGAAGAACGTCGCCCTCACGTTGCGGCGCTCGAGGACCTTCAGTATGGCCCGCGTGTATCGGGGCCACGGGCCGTCGTCGAACGTCAAGGCGACTTCCCGGCTGACCCTCGGCCTGCCGATCGGCACGTAGCGTAGGGACGCGACCTCGCCGGACACGCGTCCGACGGTCTCGACCCGTCTCAACTTCCAGAGGCGCAGCGTGTACTGGGGGTCGCCCGGGTTCATCCCCCTCAGAACCTTCGCCCGCCTCCGCGTTCTCTCGACCCGATCGGCCCCGTCCCGCACGGCGATCACGTCGCCCGCCTGAAGGACCGTTCCGAACAGGGCCTCCTCACCGTCCAGCAGGATCGTGCCCCTATCGATCCTCGGCTCCAGGATCCCGCCGTCCACGCTGAGCAGCCGCCCGGCCCTGGGCTTCAGGCCGAGCTCGTGTACGAGCTCGCCGAGGGTGGTGCCGAAGGGAGCCTCGTGGACGACGCCCTCGACGACGATGGCGACCTGTGGCGGGTCGGGCGGCGCGGTGGATGCCGTCGGAGGCACCGTCTTCGTGCAGGCGACGACGAGCACCGAGGCCAGCACCGAGCCGACCCGGGACGAGGACATTCGATTCCTCCCGGCCATGGGATGTGCACCCATTGTCCGACCGGCGTCAAACCGGGCAGGGGATGAGGGGAGGGCCGAGCGGAGGGCTACCGGGGGAGACGGCGCTCGAGCTGACGCCGGAGCTTGTTCGCCTGGTGGCGGAAGGCGAGCGCGGCGAGCACGACGAGCGTGGTGATCGTGAACAGGATCGTGAGCACGACGAACACCGTGGCCTTGATCACGGCGCCGAGGATCCCGAACGCGACCGCGATCAGCACGAGCAAGAGCAGGAACCAGCCCATCGCGGACCTATCCTACGACTCCGTCCGCGAACCGGGAGATCCGTCGCGCCAGCGGGCCCGGGTGCTGAAGCGGCAGGTCGTGGATCCCCGCCATCCACGCGAACGTGACCGGCCGTCCCCGCGCCGCCCTCCTGGCCTCTCCGAGGGCCCGGCGCTTGGCCTCGAGGAACTCCCGCTCGTCACTGCCGGGATCCACCGGCCGCGACGCGATCGCGAGAACGGGAACGCGAACCTTCGGATAGAGGGCGATCGGGTCCTGCTCCCAGATCGCTCGCAGGATCCGGAGGTGGTTGCCGTACGAGAGGTTCGGGCGGATCCGGCCGTGCCGGTCGGAGTCGATCACCGTGAGGATCGTCCGTTCCAGCTCCGGCGTGAGCGGCGGGCCTCCCGCGGAAGATCCTCGCAGGGTCGCCACGAACTCCTCCACGGGCGTGCCCGCGATGCGGGGCGGTGCCAGGCGCTCCTTCGCCGTCCTCCAGTCCATGTGCCGGCGCATCGTGACGAGCCCGCCGTCGATGAGCACGGCGCCGGCCGTCGAACGGGGGTGCCGCGCGACCAGATCGAGGCCCGCCATCGCGCCCCACGAGTGGCCGACGAAGATCGGTCGCCCGAGGCGCGTCGCCCGGATCACCGCGAGGGCGTCGGCCACCACGTGGTCGAACCCGTACCCGCTCGAGGGCTTCGAGGAGCGGCGGTGGCCCCGCGCGTCGTAGGCCACCACGCGGAACCTGCGCGCGAGCCGGGGGAGCATCAGGTCCCAGATGTGGGAGGACGAGGCGAGTCCGTGGTGCAGCAGCAGGCCGGGCGCGCCCGGGTCCGGACCGTCGAACAGCCGGACGGACAGGCGTACGCCCCCTTCGCCCTCGACGTGGGTCCGGTTCTCCCTCACTGAGCGCCGATGGTAAGGGCTGGGCGGGCATGGCCGCCTCCGGCTCCTGGGGGTTCCCCTTCGGCCCCCGGCTCTCTATGCTCGCCCGGTCGGGTGAGCGAGGAGGAACGCCGTGTACGGCACCGTTGCGAGGGTTCGTGTGAAGCCGGAGAACCGGGAGGCGCTCCTGAAGGTCTTTGAGGAGCAGGGGTACCAGATGAAGGTCGAGGGGTTCGTGACGTCCAACGTGCTCTTCGAGAACGAGGGCGACGTCGCATGGCTCTTCGCCGTCTTCGAGGACCGGGCTTCCTACGATCGGAACGCCGGCGATCCGGGGCAGCACGAGCGCTACCTCGAGTACCGAGCGCTCATGGAGGAAGACCCCGAGTGGCACGACGGGGAGATCCGCTCCACCTAGGGCCAGGCGGCTTCGCACCGGATCGGCGCCGCTGCCGGCCGGCCTACTCGCGGGGGGCGGGGTTCCTCGCGAGGATCCCCCCCAAGAGCACTCCGAGGGTCGCCATGACCTGCACGACCATGGTCGCGCGCAGGCTGAACGCCTCGGCCACCCAGCCGAGCAGCGGAGGGCTCCAGATGAAGCCGCTGTACCCCACCGTCGTGACGGCGGCGATGGCGCTCGTCGGGTCCTCGCCCGACCCCTCCACGAGCCCGAAGGCCGCCGGCGCCGCGGAGGAGAGCGAGAAGCCGAGGAGCAGGAACCCGAGGCCGGCCACGAGCGGGCTGTTGGTCGTGGCAGCGATCAGGCCTCCGGCTGCCGATCCCACTCCCGCCACGAGGATCGTGCGCCGGTAGCCCAGACCGAACAGGGTACGGCTCGCGACGAGACGCCCCAGGAACACCGCGGACGCGAAGGCCGAGAACGCGAAGGACGCGACGAGCGGCGAGGCCCGGAGCTGGCCGCGCAGGTACAGCCCCGACCACGTGTCCATCGACCCTTCGACGAGGAACGCGGAGAGAACGACGAACGCGGGGACCAGGAGCGCCGGGGAGCGCAGGAACGACGACACCGAGAGGAGGCTCTCCGGCCTCTCACCCTGGCGCTCCGGCGAGGCGGTCCGCGCGCTCCAAAGGCCGGCGCCGATCGTCCAGGCCGCAGCCCACAGCAGCCCGACCCGGTAGTCGAGCCCCGCGTGGAGGAGGAGCCCCGCGACGAGGCTTCCCGTCGCGGCGCCGAGCGCGTAGCAAGCGTGTATCCACTGCAGCACCGGCCGGCGGGTGCGGACCTCCACCCGGTGAGCCGCGACGTTCATGAAGACGTCGATAAGCCCGTTGCCCAACCCGACGAGCGCGAAGGCGGTCAGCAACGTCCAGCTCGGCCCGTAGGCCTGAACGATCGCGCCGATCCCGAGCACCAGGAGCGAGGCGGGAACCGTGGTCGCCGGAGCGAGCGGCGAAAGCCTCGGAGTGAGGAAGATCATCGCAAGCACGGAGAACACGGACAGGACCGCGTAGTCCACGCCGATCCGACCCTCCGAGATGCCGCGAGCACCCAGGAGCTCGTACACGACGATGACCCAGACCCCCCAGTACTGCCCGAACGCCCAGTAGCCGGCGAGCAGCGGCGCGATCTCGCGGCGTAGGGCCCGACCCCCGTCGGGTCCGGAGGGCTCGCGCCCCGAGGGGGTTCCTCGCGGCGTCATCGTCGCGCCATGATTCCACACGTTGCCGGAGGGACGTACTTCGGGGTGGATCGCTGTCTACCGTTACCGGCCGCGCATCGGCTAGACTTCGCCTCCATGGCAGGGGGAGAGGTGCGGCTCGTCGACCTGGTGAAGCGCTTCGGCGACGTCACCGCGGTCGATGGGGTGAGCCTGCAGATGCCCCCCGGAGAGTTCTTCTCGATGCTCGGGCCCTCCGGCTGCGGCAAGACCACGACGCTCCGGCTGATCGCCGGCTTCGAGCGTCCGAACGAGGGTCAGATCCTGCTGGACGGCGTCGACATGGCCCAGACACCGCCCCACAAGCGGAACGTGAACACGGTGTTCCAGAACTACGCCCTCTTCCCGCACCTCTCGGTCGAGGACAACGTCGGGTTCGGCCTGAAGTACAAGACCTTAACGAAGCAGGAGTCGAGGGAGAAGATCGGCCGGGCGCTCGAGCTGGTGCAGCTCTCGGGGTACGAGAGGCGTCGCCCCTCGCAGCTCTCGGGCGGCCAGCAGCAGCGGGTGGCGCTCGCTCGGGCGCTGATACTCAACCCCGACGTGCTCCTGCTCGACGAGCCGCTCGGCGCGCTCGACGCGAAGCTGCGCAAGCGCCTTCAGATCGAGCTGAAGGCCCTCCAGGAGGAGGTCGGCATCACGTTCATCTACGTGACGCACGATCAGGAGGAGGCCCTCACGATGTCGGACCGGATCGCGGTGATGTCGCAGGGCCGCGTGGAGCAGGTCGGGTCGCCGGAGGAGATCTACGAGGAGCCGGCCACCGCGTACGTCGCCGACTTCCTCGGGGTCTCGAACCTGATGCCTGCCACGGCATCCGGGATGGGCGACGGCGGCTGCCGGGTGCGCCTCGGCGACTTCTCGCTCGTGGCGGGCAAGGGCGAGGAGGACACGATGGGCGACGCGAAGATCGTGATCCGGCCCGAGCGGGTCCTCCTGGAGGAACAGGGCACCGCCGGCGAGAACCGGGTGCCCGGGATGGTCGAGCGCGTCGTGTACGTGGGGTCGGTCATCCAGGTCTTCGTGAACCTCGCTCCCGGCGAGCGGCTCCAGGCCTGGGTGCAGAACACCGGCGCCGGTCTGCCGTTCGCGTCGGGGACGCCGGTCACCGTGCATCTGCCCCAGGAGGCCCTGCGGGTCCTTCCCGACGCCGGCACGCCGGTGTCGGTTGGCGCCGGCTTCGGCGAGGAAGAGACCTGAGCCGAGACCGGCGGCTGGGTCACCCCCGGCCGCGATCGATCGCCTACAGCTGACCGAAGGCGGCCACGTCCGCTTCCTGACCCCGCGCGAGCCGCTTGTAGGCAGCCCATCCCAGCGTGATCACGAGCGTCGTGGTGATCAGCATCAGCGTGGCGGCGGCGTTCACGGCCGGCGTGGGCGAGGAGCGCGTCGACACGTAGACGAAGATCGAGAGCGGCTGGCTGGACGCCGGCCCCGACAGGTACCGGACGGTGACGAAGTCGTCCACGGTGTCGGCGAACACGATCGCGAAGCTCGCGAAGATCGCCGGGTAGAGCATCGGCAACAGCACGCGCCGGACCGACCCGGTCGGCGTGGCCCCCAGATCCATCCCCGCTTCCTCGTATTCCTTCCCGATCGAAAGGAGGCGAGCGCGCACGATGATGACCGGGTAGGAGATCTGGTAGGTCACGAGCCCCAGGATCTGGGCGACGGTTCCCAGGTGCACTCCGACGCTGGACAGGACGTACCGGACCACCTCGAGCAGGGCGACTCCGATGATTATCTCGGGCATGACGAAGGTGAGCAGCATCAGGAAGTTCGCAGTGTTCGCCAACCGGCCACGCCACCGGTCGATCCCGATCGCGAAGGCCACGCCGAAGGGCACGGACACGAGCATGGTCACGAAGGACAGCAGGTATGTCTGAAGGATCGCGCGCCGCAGGTCGGGGTCCTGGAAGAGGGCCCCGCCGTCGGAGTCGTTGAACCACCAGCGCAAGCCGAGCGTCTGGAGCTGGGTGTTCGAGCGCCCGGCGTTGAACGAGAGCGCGATCGCGATCGTGATGGGAAGGATCGACCACGCGAGGTAGAGCCAGGTCACGGCGGCCAGCACGCGGGGCTTGCGCCAGGGGTCGCGCCGCCATCCGCGGAAACCTCCGGTCCTGGCGCCGACGAGCGTGACGGCGGGCGTGGTGGCGGCTGCGTCGCTCACTTGAGCTCCTGCGCGCGCAGCGTGCTGCGCATGTAGTAGAGCATCGGGACGAGAAGCAGGATCATCAGGATGATCACCAGCACGGCGCCCTGGGGACCCTGTCCGTACGAGCCGACCGAGTCGTCGATCAGGTTGCCGATCATGGTCGTCTTCGGCGAGCCCGAGAGCAGGTTGTTCGTGTAGTAGTCGCCGAACATCGGGAGGGAGACGATCACGAGGCCCGCGTAGATCGCGGGCTTGGAGAGCGGCAGGGTCACGCGCCAGAACGTGCTCGCGGGGCTCGCGCCCAGGTCACGCCCGGCCTCGAGAAGGCTCGACTGGATCCGGTCGAGGAAGCCGTAGAGCGGCAGGATCATGTACGGGATGTAGCCGTAGACGAGCCCCAGGATCACGGTCACGGGCTTTCCCTCGAGCCACGCGATGGGGTGATTCGCGGGGATCAGGTGAAGGAACTGCAATGTCCGGTTCACGTACCCATCGCTCTCCAGCAGGTTCACCCACGCCAGCATCCGCATCAGGTAGCTGATCCAGAACGGCGAGATAAGAAGGATGAGGATGAGCGTCTTGCGCTTGCCTGCGTGGCGAGCGACGTAGTAGGCGACGGCGTACCCGATCAGCAGACAGATCGCGCTCGCGATGATCACGTACACGAGGGTGCGGTAGTAGGTGGGGCGCAGGAACGCCTGGGCACCGAAGATCTTGGTCAGCACGTCGAGGAGGTAGGACTTCGTCCACCACCAGGGTTGCCAGACGGGCAGGGGATTGCGGAACAGGTCGACCGTGCCGAAGGCGATCGCCAGGATCACGTAGAAGGGAAGGACGAAAAGGACCAGCAGCCATACGATCCCGGGCGACGCGAACGACGGCCAGAACCACCGCGGGTACCAGACCCCGCTCTCCTCTGGGCTCTCCTCCCGGTCCGGGCGCCGGCGCCCCTTCGGTGCCGGCGTGGCCTCGCCCTCAGGCACCAGCCTTGAACTCCTGCCAGGCGTTCTGCCACAGAGTGTCGCCGGCGGGCGACAGCTCGTGCACGCGCAGTCCGGTCGTCGTGAGGTCCGACTCACGGACCACTGCGGCCGGCATCCACGGGGGCACGTACATCGCCGGCGCGGCCCAATTCGAGATCTTGGAGTAGAGGCCCTCCGTCGTCGTCAGGGCGTTGACGTCCGCCTGCTTCTGCGGCGGCTGGTAGCCGACCCAGGAGAAGTTGTCCATCGCGTTCTTGAAATCGAGCATGAAGTTCAGGAACAGGTGAGCCAGAACGGGGTGCTCCGCGTTCGAGGGCACCGCGATCAGGTCGTTGTCGGCCGGGCCGATGCGATCATCCGGGAACCAGTACCCGAGGGCTTCGTAGTCGGCCTCGACGTACTTCGGCACGTAGCCCCAGCCCGCGACGATGTCTCCGGACCAGGACTCGTGCAGGACGTACTCGCCCTTCGGGAGCTTCGCGTAGGCGCCGTTGATCTCCACCCGCACGTTCACCGCGCTGATCAGCTCCAGGAGCGCGGCCTTCGCCTTGTCGATGTCGGCGGACTTCTCGGTGTTGACGTCGTTGATGCCCTCCTTCTGGAGGGCGAACCCGATCGTGTCGCGGTAGGAGTCGTACACGCCGACCTTCCCCGAGTACTGCGGGTCCCACAGCATCGCGCGCGGGTTGTCTGCTCCGAAGATCTGATCGTCGTGGATGTAGTCCCTCCGGTACGCGATACCCGTCGTGTACACGGTGTAGGGCACGGAGTACTGCCAGCCCTGGTCGTAGAAGGGGTTCTTGAACATGTCCCAGGCGTTGGCCTCGAGGTTGGGGATGTAGCTGTGGTTCAGCGGCTGGAGGAACTTGCCGTCCACGAGCTTGCCCAGCACGTCGTAGGTGGGGAAGAAGACATCGAGCTTCAGCTCCCCGGTCTGCATCTTCGTGACCGCCTCCTCCATGTTGTTGAAGGTGGTGATCTTGAAGTCGCACTTGTACTGGTCGCAGAACTCCTGGACGACGTGCTTCCAGAGGTACTGATCCCAGTTGTATATCTGGAGGGTGGCGCCGGACTCGGGCTGCAGGCCGTCAGCGATCGGCTGGCCGACCAGCGGCAGCTTCACCGGGTGGTCCGGGGTCGCGACCTGGAATCCCGGCGTGGTCTGGGCTCGAGGGTTCTTGCCGCACGCGGCGAGGATCGCCGACATCGTCGGCATCGCCACCGCCGCTCCTGCCGATGCGCGGAGGAACTCACGCCGGCTGAGTGGCCGGCCGAGCCGCCGCTCCAGACCTTCCCGCAGATCCTTGGAACCTTCCCTCGGGTGCCGCTGCCACATGGCGCTCCTCCTTCGGAGGGGTTTGACCGACGGTTCAATGCCGGTACGTACCATAGTCAGTCGGGACTATGCAACCCAACGAGCGGCACCGTGGTGGACGATCCGCCCTCCGTCAGGTCGTCGGGGCCCTGGTCCCGGGGTTGGGCGCGGGACGAGATCGTGCGTAAGGCCCTCGCGGCGTCAGCGCCGACGATCCCTCGGCTCACCTTCGCGCACAGGCTCCCGCGGGTGAACGGGTGGTCGGGATCGCCCCGAAGCTCGACCGCGCGGCCGTCGGGGGCCGTCACCCCCGCGCACACGTGTTGTGGCGGCCGTGTGTGGGCTAGCAGGGCGTACCGCCTTGGGGGGAAGCTGCTGGAGCGTCAGGGAACGAGTATGTGCGGTGATCAGGCCTGCTTCGCGTAGTCGGTGGCACCGAACCAATCGACGACCACCACGGGCTCGTCGCCGACCACCCACGCGTCGTGGCCGCGCGGCAACGAGGTGACGTCACCGGGGCCCGCGAGGAGCTCGGTGCCATCGTCCATCAGGATCGCCAGCTGCCCGCTCACGTGGTACTGGAAGTGCGGCGCCTGGCAGCTCTCGGTTCCCGCGATGGGCTTCACGTCGTTCGACCAACGCCACCCCGGCTCGAAGACGAGTCGTCCGATCTCACCACCGCTCACCCGGACGATCTCTGCCCGGCCGTTCGGGAACTCACGCGTCTCGTCCGGTTCGCCGAAGCTCGAGTGCTCCGTCTGCTGCATCACAGGCTCCCTTCCCAGTCAGCCGAATATGACTGTAGGATTCTTACCTACTGATAGGTAAGCAGTCAAATCTCGATCGCGCGTGTGAGGATCTGCCGATGACGGGGGCACTGCCACATGGTGGGACGGGCGGGACCGCGTCCGACATCCTCGACATCGCGGAGCGGCTGGTCCAGACCCGGGGATTCAATGGCTTCAGCTACGCGGATGTCGCCTCGGAGCTTTCCGTGACGAAGGCGAGCCTGCATTACCACTTCCCCGGCAAGGCGGAACTCGGAGAGGC
>JACQDK010000073.1 GCA_016201135.1 Actinomycetota bacterium | reverse complement strand
GTGGTTCGCGGCCTGGTTCACGAGCGCCGCGACGCTGGCGTCGAACAGGGCCACCGAGACGTGCCGGCCCCGGCCGGTCCGTTCCCGTTCCTGAAGGGCGGCGAGGATCCCGATCGCCGAGTAGAGCCCCGTGATGACGTCAAGCAGGGCCACCCCGACCTTCGTGGGCTCGCCGCCGCGCTCGCCGGTGATCGACATCAGCCCTGAGAGCGCCTGCACGATGATGTCGTAGCCGGGTCGAGCCGCGGTCTCCGGGGCGTCGTCGCCGAACCCGGTCAGCGAGCAGGTGATCAGGCGCGGGTTCCGCTCGTGGAGGTCGTCGAGCCCCAGGCCGAAGCGCGCCATCAGCCCAGGACGGAAGTTCTCGATCAACACGTCGGACCCGCCCGCAAGCTTCCGCGTCGCCTCGGCTCCCTCGGGGGTCGTGAGGTCTATCGCGACCGACCGCTTGTTTCGGTTGAGCGACAGGAAGTACGCGGCGTCCTCGCCCGCGAACGGCGGCCCCCAGTGGCGTGTGTCGTCGCCCTCGCCGGGACGCTCGACCTTGACGACGTCGGCGCCCAGGTCCCCGAGGATCTGGGTGCAGAGCGGTCCGGCGAGCACGCGGGACAGGTCCAGGATCCGAAGGCCCGAAAGGGGAGCAGCGTCTTTCATCGCGCACAGACTAGCCGGGGGGCGGCGCAACGGCGGTCCGGCTGCGACCGGGGGATGGGCGGTCGGGCTGCGCGGACCGGGAAACGATGGAGCCGCCGAGACCCGAAGGCCCCAGCGGCTCCGTCGGCTTTGTACATCGGGGGCATCCGCGGCGTCAACCCCCGATCCGGTTCTTGTCACCCTCGTGCCCGGCCCGCGCCTCCAGGTCACGCCTGCCGAGGTCGGCCGGGAGATCCAGCTGCCCGATGCCCTGTCGGCGGCGCGCGCGGTGCGGGCCCTGATCGCCCGCAAGCGGCTGGAACCGGCCCAGGGTTCCTACCGGCTGCTCGACTCGAGGCCGGTGGATCCGGGGGAGCGTGAGACCGTCGAGCGCCCGAGGCGCCGCCGCGCCGCCAAGAGGGCCCCGGCCGCGCCTCGTCGACCCTCGGACGGGCGTCCGACCTATTCGGAGGTCGGCCGCGAGCTCGTCGAGCGCGTGATCGAGCTCGGGCGCGAGGTGGGCACCCTGCGCGCCAGCCTGAAGGCCGCGCGCGAGGAGGCTCGCGCATCACGGGAAGCCCGGATCGACGCGGAGCACCGGGCCGAGACGCTCGCCGGCCGCGCGCGCGACCTCGAGGGCCGCGCGGAGATGGCGGAGTCGAACCTCCGCGCGCTGCTGGCCGCCGCCAAAGGCGCCGGCCGGGAGCTACGTGACCAGCCGATCCCCGACACCGAGATGGAGGCGATCCTCGGGGTGTTGAAGGCCGGCGACGAGGTCTCCGGGCCGTAGGCGCGTCTGGCCGGCGCGTGCGCCGGCTGTGTCCCGGGGCGGGACCCTTCCCCGCGTCGCCTAGATGAACCTCACGACGGCGGCACCTCCGTCGGTTCCCACCGGACCGGCAGCGGCTTCTCCCGGAGCTCCCTTACGAACTCGACGCACTCCTTCACGGCCGCATCGAGCAGAACGCGGCCTTTCTCGGCGGTCGCCTTCGTTGCGTCGCCGTGCACGCCCGTGTGGCTGATCGCGTTCCACCAGGGCATCAGGTGCAGCGGCCCGTCGGACCAGTCCATCCACGCGTGCTTGCCTTCGCGGAACGAGTTCTCGTCGACGGCCCGGTCCATCGCGACGGCCTCGGGGTCGATCGCCAGGTAGATGCTCGTCTCGAGCTCGCACGCGTGTCCCATGCCCCCGAGGCCGGACTCGCGCACGTCCTCGATCACCCGCTTGGCCTCCTCGCCGGTCAGGTAGAAGGCGCCTGCGGCAAGTACGTCGGGATGCTCCAGCGAAACGAGCCGCGCCGCCATGTCGATCAGCGGGATGTTCGACCCGTGGCCGTTCAGGTAGAGGATCCGCTTGAACCCGTGGCGCGCGAGCGACCTGCCGACGTCCACCGCGTAGTCGACGAAGGTCTTCCAGCCGATCGTGATCGGCCCGGGGAACCCCATGTGGTGGGGTGTGAATCCGTGGGTCAGCGGGGGCAGCAGCACGATCTCGTCGGGGGCGTCGGCTGCCGCCCGATCGCAGATCTCCGACGCGATCCTGATGTCGCAGTCGAGCGGCAGGTGAGGGCCGTGATCCTCGAGGGTGCCGACGGGGATGAGGCAGACGCGGTCCTGCTGGACGGCGCGGCTCACCTCCGGCCAGGAGAGCCGTTCGTATCTAAGCGGCGTGGTCCAGACCATCGGCCCCCCTCATACCCTCATACCCTCAGACCCTCAGGTCCGACAGGTCGATCTCCTCGTACGGGTGCTCGCAGGGGATCCCGCCGGCCACCCACATCCGTCGCTCGTCGGCGTCGCAGACGACGGAGAACATCACCGTCGAGGCTTCCTCGCCGTCGGCAGTGTCCGGGTGAAGACAGATCGCCTGCGGAGAAGACCCGTGGTCTCGCATGATCTCCATCAGGTCCTCGGGCTCCGACGGGGGGTGCCGCTCCAGCAGCTCGGTGAGCCGCGCGTACCTGGCCTGGCTGCCCTCCGCGGCCTCCGGCGCGAGCGCCGCGAGATCGGGGTCGAGGTAGTGGTTCGTGTGGGGTCCGGGTCCCTCGAGCGCCCGATGCTCCTTCGCGGTGGTCTCCACCGTGATGGCATCGCCGCCGGTGAACCCGAACACGTGGCCGTACCCTCCGGCGCGGCCCTCGAGCGCCGCTCGCGAGATCGCGTCCTCGCGGCCGCGCGCTTCCAGCGCGTGGCGGGAGACAAGCACCCGGGGCACGCCGAGGCCGTCGTCGGCCGCGGTCAGCGAGCCGATCCCCTGCACGGTCCCGTGGGCGTTCATCCCCACCGCCGGCAGGCAGCAAACGACCGTGGGCGAGGCGACCGGCGGGCGTCCTCCGCCCGGGAAGTCGATCACCACCGCGACGTTGCCGGTGTCGCCGGCGAGCCAGTGCTCGTTGTGCGCGAACAGCAGCCGTCCCTCGCCGGTGCGCACCGTCAGGCTCGAGCATCGCTCGAGGATCGGAGGGGGCGGGACGTGCCCCTCCTTCTTCTGTAGGAAGAGAAGTCCCCCTTCCGGTGCCCGCAGGAGCGGCTCGAGCTCCTCGAAGGCGTTGACCGCGAAGAGCTCGAGCACGGGAACGAGCGCGCCCATCGACATTCCCTTGAGGAGCTCCATGTGCTCGGGGAAGCGGACCTCCGATGCCATCAGGTAGGGGGCGAGCAGGTCGTGGAGCTTCGCGGAGGAGACCCCCCGGCGTTCCAGGTAGCGGTGGTAGAAGTCGATCGACGCCTGGATCCGGTCGGAGAGCGCGCGCCCCACCTGGCGCCCGCGCATCTCCGCCGACCCCTCCGCGCGAACCACCCTCAGCTCAGCCATGCGTCCCCTCTCTGGACGGGGACAACCGTACCCCAACGAGGGGCGCGCGCTCCAGGCTGCGGCTCAGGGCGCGGCACCGGCCTCGGCCCGCTCCTGGACCGACCGGACGAACGCCGCCTCGCCGTCGACGTACGCCTGGATGTCCGGGGAATGGCGAGCCGCGAGCTCCCGCTTGAGGCGCGCGTATGCCTCGGCGTCCTCCGGGTGCGCCCGCAGCCAGTCGCGGAAGGCGAGGTGTCGCCGCTCCCACACGCTTCCCGCGGGACAAAGGTGCAGGTGGACCTGGTGCGGGAAGCCGTCGTCCCGCCCGCGGTACAGGAAGTCGTGCTCGGTCTCGATCGGGTCGATCGCGTGCACGTACCCGATCGCCTTCAAGGGCTCCACGAGCGGCGCGCGTGGCGTGAGCGTCTCCACCGAGACCTGGACGTCGATCACCGGCTTCGCGGCAAGACCCGGAACGGAGGTCGACCCCACATGCTCGATGCGGAGCGCGAGGTCTCCGAGCGCCTCCCGGATGGCGGCCGCTTCCTCCTCGAACCACGAGCGCCAGGCCGGGTCGTGGTCGAGCATGCCGTACTCGCGACCGCGCCCTTCCATCTCACCCGGCTTCGCACGGGAGCTGCGCCACCTCGCGAGCGACGTGAGGGCGTCGAAGAGAGCTTGCTGCGCAGGATCTTCGGGCGCCGTGTCCTCCGGGTGCCACTGCACTCCCACCATCCAGACGCCGGCGTACGGATCGTCGACCGCGCGCTCGACGGCCTCGACCAGACCGTCGTCGCTCCACCCGGTCGCGAGCAGGCCCTCGCCCACCCGGTCGACGCCTTGATGGTGGTGGGATGAGCACGAGAGGGTCTCCACGCCGGCCGTTGCCAGCAGGCGACTCCCCGGCGAGACCCTCACGTCGTGCATCGTCTGCGTGTCGGCGACGGGAACGCCGTGCTCGATCATCCCCGCCATCGCCGGCAGGTGCTGGTGGAGCGTGCCGCCGAAGGCGACGTTCATGACCTGCATGCCGCGGCAGACGCAGAGAGTGGGGAGCGCCAGGCGGTCGGCGGCCCGGAGCAGCCCGATCTCGAGCTCGTCGCGATCGGGTTCGATCCCGTAGTTGTGCTCGGCGTCCGGCTCGGCTCCGTAGCGTGACGGGTCCACGTCGCCCCCTCCCACGAGGACCAGGCCGTCGAAGGGTGAGAGCAGCTCCTCGGGGTCGCCCGCCTCGCCCGGGGAGACGATCGCCGTGCGCGCCCCGGCGGCTCGCAGGCGATCCACGAAGGGCGCCGGCACCCCGTAGCCTCCGAACGGCCAGCGGGCGACCCGGTCCTTCTCCAGGTGGTAGCCGACGAGGGCCACCAGGGGCCGGTCGCTCACCGGGCTCCCCTCACCACCTCGGCGAAGCGGCCGAACAGCTCGCGACCACGCTCTTCGTGAGCCGCCATGAGCCGGGACGCTTCGTCCCGCAGCCTATCTGCGGACTTGCCCCAGACGGCGGCGAGGTCCGTATCAGCCGCCGCGATGTCCACCCACCACCCGAACTCGACGGCGTCCACCTCCTGGTGGAATTGGATGCCCCAGGCGCGCTCGCCGGCACGGTACGCCTGCACCGCGATCGAGTCGCCGGTGGCGAGGAGCACCGCGCCCGGCGGCAGCTCGTACGTGTCCTCGTGCCACTGCACGACCATGTCGCCGTCCGAGTACTGAGACAGGAGTGGGTCCTGCTTGCCCTCCGCGGTCGGCCGGATCGGCTCGAACCCGCACTCCTTCACGGGGGACTTCACGACCTCGCTTCCCAGCGCGCGGGCGAGGATCTGCGAGCCGAGGCAGATCCCCAGGTAGGGGACCCCGGCCTCCACGGCCTGGCGGGCGTATCCACGCACCCGCGCGAGGAACGGGTGGTCGTCGGTCTGGTCCACGTTCGCGGTGCCGCCGAACATCACGACTCCGGAGACCTCGCCCAGGGGCGGGAGCTCGGCGCCTGCCGGCATGTTGGCGGTGGCGACGTCGGTCCCCTCATCCTCGTTCGAAGTAGCGGGCGAGCTCCCAGTCGGTCACGCAGTTGTTGTCGAATATCACCTGCTCCTGCACCGCGGTGTTCAGCAGGTGCTCGAAGACGAAGTCGCCGAAGGCCTCGCGCGCCACCTGCGAACCTCGGAACGCGTCGATCGCCTCGTGCAGGGAGGACGGCACTCTCGGGACGCCCTTCGCCTCGTAGGCGTTGCCCACGAACATCTCCGGGGGCTCGATCTTGTTCTCGATGCCCCAGAGTCCGCTCGCGATCGTGGCGGCGAACGCCAGGTAGGGGTTCGCGTCGGCACCGGGGATCCGGCATTCCACCCGATTCCCCTTGTGCTCGCCCACGATCCGGAATCCGCAGGTGCGGTTGTCGTGGCTCCAGACGATCGCGGTCGGGGCCCAGGAGCCCAGCTGGTACCGCTTGTAGGAGTTCACGAACGGCGCGTACATCCAGGACATCTCGCGCGCGGTCGCCATGAGCCCGCCGAGGTAGTGGCGGAACGTCTCGCTCATGTGGTTCGGGGCGTCGGCGTCCCACATCAGGGACTCGCTTCCGTCGGGGCTCCACACGCTCGAGTGCAGGTGGCACGAGGAGCCGGCCTCGGCCATCGTCCACTTCGCCATGAACGTCGCCGCGACGCCGTTCATGGCGCAGATCTCCTTCACGCCGTGCTTGTAGAGGGAGTGGTTGTCGGCGTTGTTGAGGGCGTCGGAGTAGGTGA
The DNA here is from genome assembly GCA_016201135.1 of Actinomycetota bacterium. Classification (GTDB taxonomy): domain Bacteria; phylum Actinomycetota; class UBA4738; order UBA4738; family HRBIN12; genus JACQDK01. Next base: position 72,750 of record JACQDK010000073.1, on the reverse strand, counting down.
TGTTGATCTCCTGCTGCCCCTTGCCGAACTCGCCCTTCGAGAACTCCACCGGGATCCCGGCGCCGCGCATGCCGTTGCGGATCTGCCGGATGATCCACTCGTCCTTCGTGGTCTGAAGCATGTGGTAGTCCATGATGTAGGTGGACGACGGGCGAAGGTCTCGGTAGCTGCGCTCCGCGAGCGTGTCGAACGAGTCCTTGAACAGGTAGAACTCGAGCTCGGAGCCGGTCTTCACGACGAGGCCCTTCTGGGCGGCGCGCTCGATCTGCCGCTTGAGGATCTGGCGCGGCGAGACCTGCACGGGATCGCCGGCCTCCTCGTCGGTGATGTCGCAGATCACCATCGCGGTCTTCTCCAGCCACGGGCAGATCCTGAGGGTCGAGAGGTCGGGGATCATCCGGAAGTCGCCGTAGCCGGTGTCCCAGCTCGCGTACTCGTAGCCCGGCAGCGGCTCCATCTCCATGTCGATCGCAAGCAGGTAGAGACACGCGTGCAGTCCCTCCTCGCCGAGGATCTCCTCCAGGAAGAAATCGGGCAGCACGCGCTTTCCCATGAACCGGCCCTGGAGGTCGGAGAACATGCAAAGGACCGTGTCGATCTCGCCCGTGTGGGCGAGCTCCTCCAGGGTCTTGGCGTCGATCAGACCTTGCTTCATCGGGTCTCACTCCTCGCGTCACGAGATGCGCACGGCGGGCCTCCCGGCCCGCCGTGCTCGCTGCTTGTCGGTTCCCTCCGTGTCTAGATGGATTCCAGCTCGCGCTCGATCGCTGCGAGCTCCTCGGGAGTGCCCTGAACCTTCGGGCCCTTGAACCAGTTCTTGGCCGACACCGCGTACCACACGCCCGCGAAGATCACCACGACTCCAACCGCAACCGGGGCGTAGTTGAACGTGGCGATGCTGATCGGGGCGAACTGCGGCAGCATGAACAGGATCGAGATGAAGATCACCCAGATCACGGCGATCCAGCCGACCAGGTAGCTCCACTTCCCGAGGTGCCAAGGGCCTCTTTGGAAGTCATCGCCGGCCCGAAGTCGAAGGTAGATCGGGATCGCGTAGGCGATGTACAGGCCGATGACGGCGATCGACGTGACCGCGAAATATGCGACCGGGCTGTAGAGGTAGGGCAGGCCCAGGATGAAAGCCCCGACCGCCGCGAACCAGACCGAGTTCGTGGGAGTCCTGGTTCGCTTGTTGATCTTGTGCCAGAACGCAGACGCGGGCAGCGCACCGTCGCGCGAGAACGCGTAGATCATGCGTGAGTTCGCGGTGACCGACGACATCCCGCAGTAGAACTGCGCACCCACCACGATGAAGAGCATGAGCTCGGCGAGGTGCCGTCCCGCAGCGTCGATGAAGATGAACGCGGGCGCGAACCCGGCGATCCCTCGCGTCAGCTCGGTGTCGTAGTTCTGGATGGCCGCGGTCACGCCGATCAGCAGGATCCACCCCGCAACCAGCGACACGACGATGGACATGACGATGCCACGGGGCCCGGCTACGTCCGCCGCAACCGTCTCCTCGGTCATGTGCGCGGACGCGTCGTAGCCCGTGAAGGTGTACTGGGCGAGGAGCAGCCCGATCAGGAACACGTAGAAGCTGTTGCTCCATCCGGTGCGGTTCTCGAAATGCGTGAAGACGAACGACGCGGACTGATGATGGTCGGGGAGTGCGAACAGCAAGCCGACGATCACGATGACGCCGATGATGTGCCACCAGACCGAGACGTCGTTCAGGAACGCCACGAGCCGTACGCCGAAGGTGTTCAGCAGGCCGTGGAGGAAGAGCACTACGGCGTACACGACGATGATCCAGCCCGGGGTCGTCGGGTATCCGAACAGGAAGTTCAACAACACGTCGGTGAAGAACGCGAGCCCGAAGTCGATGCCGGCCGTGATGCCCACCTGCCCGATGAGGTTGAACCACCCCGTGAACCAGCTCCAGGCGGGCGCGTTCTTCTTAGCCAGCTTCGCCGACCAATAGTAGAGCCCTCCTGCGGTCGGGTAGCTGGAGCACACCTCCGCCATCGCCAGGCCGACGATCGTGACCATGATCCCCACCAGCGGCCACCCGATGTTCATGTCGACGGGCCCACCGACCTGCATCCCGAACGTGTACAGGGTGAGGCACCCCGACAGGATCGAGATGATCGTGAACGAGACGGCGAAGTTGGAGAACCCGCTCATCTTCCGAGAGAGCTCCTGCGCGTATCCCATCTCGTGCAGCTTCTGCTTGTCGCGCTCGTGGGCAGACGTCCCCGTCGAGGCGGGCATGCCGGTCTGTTCGTCCATCCTCTCCCCCTTCCCCCCTTTGTCGGGGCGAAAAATCCGCTGGGCGTATTAGGAACCTCGGGGTCGGGAGGTGTCAAGTTGGTTGCGGACGCGACCGTTTCCGACCGTTTCGGTGGGATTGGGTCCGTTGAACCGGCGTCAGTCCTCGGGCGTCACGTACGCCGCCGTGATGCCTCCGTCGACGATCAGCGACGCTCCGGTCATGTACGAGGAGTCGTCGGACGCGAGGAAGAGCGCCGCCTTCGCGAGCTCCTCGGCCTGGCCCAGGCGCCCCATGGGGATGTGCACGAACCGCCGCCGCCTCTTCTGCTCGTCGGAGAGGAGCTGCATCAGAAGTGGCGTCTCTATGGGGCCGGGGCAGAGTGCGTTGCAGCGGATGCCTTTCCGGGCGTACTCGACCGCGATCTCGCGCGTCATGGCGAGCACGGCGCCCTTCGAGGCGGTGTACGCGGTCTGCGACGTCGCGGCGCCCAGCCAGGCCACGAACGAGGCCACGTTGATGATCGAGCCGCCTCCGGAGGCGATCATCGCCGGCACGCCGTACTTGCAGCCGAACGCGACGCCCTTCACGTTGATCGCGAGGGTCCGGTCCCACACGCTCTCGTCGGTGGCATCTACCGAGCCGTCGTTGTCCAGCATGATCCCGGCGTTGTTGTAGAGGACATCCAGCTTCCCGAAGCGCTCCACGGCGAAGTCCACCATGCCCCTCGCGTCGGACTCCCTCGACACGTCGGCGTGCACGAAGTCGGCCGCACCTCCAGCCGCCCCGATGGCCTTCGACACGGCCTCACCGGCTTCGTCCGACACGTCGGTGAGCACGACCTTCGCGCCCTCTCGCGCGAAGAGCTCCGAGGCCACCTTGCCCATCCCGCTCGCGCCTCCGGTGATCAGCGCGACCTTCCCCTCGAGGCGCATCGCTTGCCTCCCTTGGTCCGTCGGGCGAAGCGTAGCGCGTCTACGAGCCGAGCACGTCGGGGTTGAGCAGCGTGGGAGGACGCTTGCCGTCGAGCGCCGCGAACACGTTCTCGACCGCGAGCGCCCCCATGGCGTTCCGGGTGTCGACGGTGGCCGATCCCAGGTGGGGGATGACAACCACGTTCTCGAGCTCGAGCAGGCGGGGGTTCACCTCGGGCTCCTTCTCGAACACGTCCAGCCCGGCGGCGAAGATCTCGCCCGAGGAAAGGGCGTCTGCCAGCGCCTCCTCGTCCACGACCGGCCCTCGCGAGGTGTTCACGAGCACCGCGTTCGACTTCATCTTCCGGAACCGCTCGGCGTCGAAGAGGTGACGGGTCTCGGGCGTGAGGTTCACGTGTATCGAGACGAAGTCGGCCTCCGCGAGCAGGGCGTCGAGCTCGCGGCGCTCGGCGCCGGTCTCGGCCTCGACCTCGGGCGGAAGCGTCACGGCGTCGGTGTAGAGCACCCGCATCCCGAAGCCGCGCGCCCGTCGCGCGACGGCCTGGCCGATCCGGCCGAACCCGACGATCCCGATCGTCTTGTGGTGAAGGTCCTGGCCCAGCATCATGAGCGGCCCCCAGATCCAGGGCCTGCGAGCCCGGAGTAGACGCTCGCCCTCGCCGAGGCGGCGCGCGGCGGCCATGATGAGCGCGAAGGCCGTGTCCGCGGTGGTCTCGGTGAGCACGTCGGGTGTGTTGGTGGCCATGACTCCCGCCGCGGTGCAGGCCTCGAGGTCGACGTTGTCGAAGCCGACCGCGTGGTTCGCGACGATCTTCAGCCCCGGTCCCGCTGCCGAGAGGAACTCGGCGTCCACCTTCTCGGTGAGCATCGTGATGATCGCGTCGCGGCCCCTCACGACCTGGAGGAGCTCCTCGCGGGGGATCCCGAACTCGTTTTCGTGGATCGTGACGTCGCAGCGCTCGCGGAGCGTGGCGAGGGGGCCGTCCATGATCGGTCGGGTAACCAGCACGTTCGGTCGCTCGGACATCGGGGCCTCCTCGACGGGTGCAGGGGCGCGAGGCTACCCACCGAGGCTTTGCCGGGTCAAGCCCCGAGGTCACCCGGGTCGCCGCCGTTCGGCGCTCACGCGTACCATCGCCTCGGATCCGGAAGGGGAGAGATCGATGGCCGAGATGCTGATGCTTGGGGGCGAGCGGGTCGCCGCCGCCGGAGGAAAGACGTTCGAAGTGGTCGAGCCGGCGACGGCCGCGCCGATGGCCGAGGTCGCCGAGGCCTCGCCCGAGGACGCTCGCCGGGCGGTCGACGTCGCCACGGGGGCGTTCGATGAGGGCCCGTGGCCGAGGACGAGCGCACGCGAACGCGGTCGGGTCCTGACGAAGGCGTCGTTCCTGATCCGCGAGCGGCTGGAGGATCTCGCGCGCCTGGAGGCGCGCAACGGCGGCAAGCCGATCTCGGCCGCACGCGGCGAGATCGAGATCGTCGCGAACGTCTTCGAGTACTGGGGCGGCGCGGCGAACAAGATCTTCGGGGAGACGATCCCGATCGTTCCGCCGGGCATCGACCTGACGCTCCGCGAGCCGGTCGGCGTGTGCGTCCTGGTCACCCCGTGGAACTTCCCCGCGGTGATCGCCAGCTGGAAGATGGCGCCCGCGCTCGCCTGCGGGAACACCGCGATCGTGAAGCCGGCCTCGCAGACCCCTCTCACGGCGCTCGTGCTCGGCGAGATCCTCCGCGAGGCAGGTCTTCCCGACGGCGCCCTATCCGTGCTTCCGGGCCCCGGATCGGCGATCGCCGGCGCGCTCATCGCCGACCCTCGCGTCGCGAAGATCTCGTTCACCGGGTCGACGGAGGTCGGCACGAAGGTGATGCAGACGGCCGCGACCAACATCACGCGCGTCTCGCTCGAGCTCGGAGGCAAGTCCGCGAACGTCGTGTTCGCCGACGCGGACCTGGACGTGTGCGTCGAGAGGTCGCTCTGGTCGGTGTTCGACAACGCGGGCCAGGACTGCTGCGCGCGTTCCCGCCAGCTCGTGCAGCGTCCCGTCTACGACGAGTTCGTCGAGCGGTTCGCTGAGCGCACTGGGTCGATGGCGGTTGGGCAGCCGCTCGACGAGGCGACCGAGATGGGCCCGCTCATCTCGGCGGGCCAGCGCCAGACCTCGCTCGACTACCTGCGGATCGGGATCGAGGAAGGCGCGCGGCGCGTGACCGGCGGCGACATGCCGGAGGAGCCGGGGTTCTTCCTGCGTCCGGCGGTCCTTGCCGACGTCGACAACTCCTGGCGCGTGGCGCAGGAGGAGATCTTCGGACCGGTCGCCTGCGTGATCCCCTTCGACACAGAGGACGACGCGATCCGCATCGCGAACGACTCGCCGTACGGCCTGTCTGGGTCGATCTGGACGCGCGACATCGGCCGGGCCATCCGGGTCGCGAAGGCGATCCGCACGGGGGTCCTGGGCGTGAACTCCTCCTCGAGCGTGCACACCGAGGCGCCGTTCGGCGGATACAAGCAGAGCGGGATCGGGCGCGAGATGGGCATGCACGCCGTGAACCTCTACACCGAGGTCAAGAACATCTACTTCTCGGAGGTCTAGGCAGGGGAGCTCGTCGTTCCCCGTCGCCGGGGCCCGCGGGCCCCGGCGATGGGGAGGCCGGCGAAGACCGGCCGGCCCTCCCCATCAGGGATGGTCCCTCAGCCCACCCTGTTGCCGCAGCTCGGGCAGAAGTGGACGGATGCCTCGAGCTCGTGGCCGCAGTTGGAGCAGAACCGCTCGTGCGCGGTCTCGACAGCCGAGCCGTTGCCGGAGGCGGGCTCCGCGACCGCTTGTGGCGCGTCCCAGACCGGGGGCGCAGCCGCCACGCGAGTGGCGGCCGTTGGTTGCGGCTGCAGAGGCTCTGCGGCGACGGCCGGCGGACCCGCGACGGCTGGCGGACCGGCGACGGCCGGCAGGCCCGCGACCGCCGGTGGGGCGGCCGGTGGGGCGGCGGGGACGCCGACCCATGCGGGCGCCTGGATGGTTGGAACCACCGGGACCGCGAAGCTCTCCATCCTCGGAGCGGGCTTCTTGCGCCGGGCCGCCAACAGGCCCGCACCGATCACGAGCACGAGCGCCGCGACGACCACCCCGATGATCCAGATCGGGAACCCTCCGCCCGAGGCGAGCGGGACGTCGGCCACCGTTCCACGCTTGGCCTCCGCCTGGGCCAGGTACTCCTTCGCGAGGGGTTGTCCGTCGTACAGGCCCAGCACCCGATTCAACTCGGGGATCGAGGCCGTGTAGTGATGGGCCCAGAACAGGTTCATCGCCTTCGAGAAGGCGGTGTCCGTTGGCCCGCGAGCGGCCGTGACGCCGGCGGCCGACAGGGCGGCCTTGATGTCGTCCACGGTGCGCAGGTACTTCGAGCCTGCCGCTCCGCTCGACTGTAGGAGGGCGAACGAGACGAGCCCGACCACATCACCCCGGGCGTCGATCACCGGACCGCCGCTCATGCCGGGCTGGATGTTCGCGTCCACCTCGATGAGGTCGCTCGTGCCCTGGGGCCGGATGTCGCTCACGTGGCCGAAGACCTTCGTCGGCTGCGTGACGCCCGTCTCGAGAGCGTCCCGCGATGAGCCGGGGAATCCGAGCGCCGTGATCTCGTCGCCGCTGGTGAGGTCCGCCGCGGTCCCTGCGAGCGGCACCGTGGGCATGTTCGAACCGTTGACCTGGAGCACCGCCACGTCCGTGTTCTGGAACCCGGTCGAGGTGAGGATCCGTGCCGGCGCGCCGCTCGGCAGCTGGGTCTGTGCGATGTCGACCGCGGAGTACACGGTCACGCTGGGCGTGATCGTGAAGTCGCACACGACGCCCTTGTAGCACTGCTGCAGCAAGACGTTGAAGAAGCTCACCGGCAGCGTGTACTGCTCGAACGGGCTGCCGTTTCCCGGGTAGCTGTAACCGAGCCCCTTCAGGATGAGCTGGTTCGCGGCGTAGTTCCGCATCTGTTGCTCGTCGGGCTCGACGACGTGGCTGGCCGTCACGACGACGCCGTCGGGGTTCACGACGAACCCGCTTCCGGTCGCGTAGTCGAACGAGTACCGCCCGTTCGCGTGCCCGAGACCCGACAGGTTGCTGGACTTCGAGTACGTGAGCACGACCTTCACCGACACGGCCGTGTCGAGGAACACCACCCCCGGGCTCGCGAGGGTGATCGCCCGCTCGGGCGCGGTCGGGGAGCCGCCGGCTGCCATCGCTGCGGGAGCGGCGAGGACGGTCGAGAGCGCCCCGACCGTCACGAGGATGATGGCGCGGCGGAGCGCGCCGGGGATCGAACGGAACATGGCGAAGGCCCTCCCTTCGACTCCGGGCTCTTTGCCCGGTCCTTCCCATGGGATCCGGAGACCTGGTGGTCTCTCTTCCGGCGCCGCCGGACCTCCGGAACCGGGAGGGCGCTCTGGGCGCCCTTCCTCCTGAGGGGTTCGGCATGCCCGCGGCGACCTTTAGCATCGGCCGGGCGGATCGCCCCCGCGCGTCGCGCCCCGGCGCCTGGGTACACTCGCGATCATGGTGGATCTGCCCGAAGAGCTGCGGAACCGTCCGGAACGAAAGCCCGGCCACGACCCGACGGCCACGCTCACGCTCGACGCCTATCTGCGGCTGAAGGCCGAGCTCGATGAGCTCACCACCGCGGGCCGCCAGCACATCTCCGAGCGCCTGAAGGCGGCTCGCGAGCACGGCGACATCCGCGAGAACGCGGAGTACGACGCCGCGAAGAACGAGCAGGGATTGATGGAGTCCAGGATCCGCAAGCTCCAGCACATGCTGCGGGACCCCGACATCGTCGAGGCGCCGGCGGCGGCGGATGCGGTCGGCCCAGGCATGCTTGTGACGATCCGCCCGCTCGACGAGGACGATCCAGACGACGAGGCCTACCTGCTCGCCGAGCACGCGGAGGAGAGGGCTCCGAACGCGCGCACGATAACCACGTCCTCGCCCCTCGGCTCGGCCCTGCTGGGCGCCGCCGTCGGCGACGAGGTCCTGTACGAGGCGCCCGGCGGCAGCTTCCGCTACGTGGTGGTCGGTTTCGAGCCCCGCGCGACCGGGTGAGGCTCCGATGAGCGACGCGACCGGACCCGGTCACGAGGAGCGCGAGCTGCCACGGGTCCGCGACATGCCGGCCCCGCGGAGGAGCGAGAGCGCGACCGGCGGAACGATGCAGCGGCTCTTCGCCTGGCCCTACCGGGCGCTCCTCGCCCTCCTCCTTTGGACGGGCGTCCGCGCATGGCAGCTCACCCTGATCTCGTTGCTCCTCAACGTGCTCACCGGGTGGCAGATCCTCGAGGGCAACTGGTTCGCGGCCGCGGTGCTGCTGCTCGGCGCCGGCATGGCCGACGTGTTCGACGGCTCGGTCGCGCGTCACCGGGGCGAGTCGAAGCGATCTGGAGCGTTCCTGGACTCCGTGCTCGACCGGGTATCGGACACGATCCTGTTCTCCTGCCTGTTCTGGTACCTGGCCGGAACTGGCCGCGAGCTCGAAGCCGCGCTCGCGCTGGCGACGCTGGTGGTGAGCCTGCTGGTGAGCCACGTCCGCGCCGAGGCAGAGGCCGCGGGCATGGCGCTCTCGGAGGGGCTCTTCCAGAGGCTCGAGCGGTTCATAGCCCTGATCCTGGGCCTCGCCGTGCCGGGGGCCATGCTGCCGGCTCTCGTGTTGCTCGCGGCGCTCGGTGGGATCACGGCGCTCCAGCGAGGTTGGTCGGCGCTGCACCGACCCGCCTGACCGGCCCAGACCTCGCCGCCCGATGGCGCCGGGAAGGGTACCGTTAGGGGTCCGTCCCGCCGGGAGGTGCCCGTGGAGTTCATCCGGATCGCGGCGCTCGCCGAGATCCCCGAGGGCGAGGTTCGCGCCTACGACACGCCTTCGGGTCGCGTCGCAATCGCTCACATCGAGCACCGGCTCTTCGCGTTCGGTGACGAGTGCACGCACTCGGGATGCTCCCTGGCCGAGGGCAAGCTCGACGACAGGAAGGCCACCGTGGAATGTCCCTGTCACGCGAGCGTCTTCGACGTGGAGACGGGCGAGCCCGTCGAGGGCCCGGCCGCGGATCCCCTGCCGGTGTTCGTCGCACGAGAGGAAGGCGGCTGGATCGAGGTCACGACCGAGCCGGCCGGGGAGGGCTGATGGCCGCCCCCAAGGTGCCGCCCCAGGCGATCGTGATCTTCGGCGCCTCCGGCGACCTCACCCGGCGCAAGCTGCTACCGGCCTTCTACAACCTTTTCCTGGAGGGACTGCTGGCAGACGGGTTCTCGATCATCGGGTACTCGCGCACCGCCGAGAGCGACGACGGGTTCCGCGAGGCGGCGCACGAGGACCTGCGCACGTTCGGCCGGGGGGCGCCCGAGGCCGAGGCGTGGGCGGAGTTCTCCCGGCGCCTGAGGTACGTGCCGGGGGAGTTCTCCGACCCCGGAGCCATGGACCACATCGTCGCGGTGCTGGAGGAGACCGATGCCCGGCACGGCACGTCGGGCAACCGGCTCTTCTACGCCGCCACGCCTCCGGCCGCTTACCCCGACATCGTGGCGCGGATCGGGGAGACCGGGCTGGCCGAGGGTTCGCGGATCGTCTTCGAGAAGCCGTTCGGCCGGGACACGGCGACGGCGCGCGAGCTGAACGCCCAGATCCACGAGGTGTTCGATTCGACCACGTTCAGATCACGGTGGCGGAGTCGATAGGCATCGAGGGCCGCGGCGCGTTCTACGAGCAGACCGGCACGATCCGAGACATGGTCTCGACGCACCTCTTCCAGATGCTGACGTTCCTCGCGATGGAGCCGCCGGTCTCGTTCGAGCCGGACCGGCTGCGCGACGAGACCGTCAAGGTGCTCCGCGCGGCGCAGCTGTGCGATCCCGCACGACTGGTCCGGGGGCAGTACGAGGGATACCGGCAGGAGCAAGGGGTTTCCGGCGACTCGAACGTCGAGACCTTCGCGGCGCTCGAGCTCGAGATCGACAACTGGCGCTGGGCCGGGGTGCCTTTCTTCCTGCGCACGGGCAAGGGTCTGGGCGCCAAGGCATCCGAGATCACCCTCAAGTTTCGGAAGGTTCCCTTCAACGTCTTCCGCGGCACCGAGGCGGGTCTGCCCCGGAGGGACCACCTCACGATCCGCATCCAGCCGAACGAGGGGATCACGATCGCGATGAACGCGAAGCGACCCGGGCTCGGGCTCGAGCTCGGCCGGGTCACGATGGACTTCGACTACGAGGAGGAGTTCGGCTCCGGGCTGATGGAGGCCTACGAGACGCTCCTCCTCGAGGTGATGCGAGGCGACCGCACCCTCTTCATCCGCCAGGACGGCGTGGAGCGGGCCTGGGAGGTATTGGAGCCCGTGCTCGATCATCCGGGGCAGGTGGTCCCTTACGGTTTCGGTTCCTGGGGGCCGCCGGAGGCCGATGCCCTGATCGCGCCGCGCCGCTGGCACCTGTCGGCAGACGATCACGGGGTCTAGCCAGCGGTCCGGCTTCCCGGTAGGCTCGCGCCCTCACCATCCCAGGAGGGCCTTCCCATGAGCGACCGCACCCGCTTCGACCTCACTCAGGAGCAGCTCCCCACCGCGTGGTTCAACCTGATGCCGGCGATCGCCGGCTCCGGGATCCAGGCGCTGCCGCCCCTTCACCCGGGCACCCTCGAGCCGGTCACGCCCGACCTGCTTTCGGCGCTCTTCCCCGAGTCGCTGATCATGCAGGAGGTCTCCACCGACGAGTGGATCGACATCCCGGGCGGCGTGCTCGACGTCTACCGCCTGTGGAGGCCCTCGCCGCTTCACCGCGCGGCCCGCCTGGAGCAGGCGCTGGGGACGCCGGCGCGGATCTACTTCAAGTACGAGGGAGTCTCGCCGGCCGGATCGCACAAGCCGAACACCGCGGTCGCGCAGGCCTACTACAACAAGGAGGCCGGCACCAAGCGCATCGCGACCGAGACCGGCGCGGGCCAGTGGGGCTCCGCGCTCTCGATGGCGTGCAAGTTCTTCGGGATCGACTGCCAGGTCTTCATGGTGAAGGCCTCGTACGAGCAGAAGCCCTATCGGCGGATCTTCATGGAGACCTTCGGCGCAGAGGTGATCCCCTCGCCCTCTGCCACCACGCAGGCGGGCAAGGCGGTCCTCGAGGCCCACCCGGACTCCACCGGCTCGCTCGGCATCGCGATCAGCGAGGCCGTCGAGGTGGCGGCGACCTCTGGCGGGGCCGTGCGGTACTCGCTCGGCTCGGTGCTGAACCACGTGCTGCTGCACCAGACGGTGATCGGGCTGGAGGCCAAGGCCCAGATGGAGCTTGCCGGCGACGTGCCCGACGTCGTGATCGGCTGCGTGGGTGGCGGGTCGAACTACGCCGGCCTTGCCTACCCGTTCATGGCAGATCGCCTGCGCGGGGTCACGCCGAACATGCGGTTCCTCGCGACCGAGCCCGCGGCCTGTCCCACGCTCACGAGGGGCGAGTTCCGCTACGACTTCGCCGACACCGGGAAGATGACCCCGCTGATGCCGATGTACACGCTCGGTCATGGGTTCGTGCCCGCCCCGGTGCACGCCGGGGGCCTTCGCTACCACGGCGACTCGCCGTCGCTCTCGCTCCTGGTCAAGCACGGCCACATGCAGGCCGCGGCCTACACCCAGAACGCCGTGTTCGAGGCAGCGCTCAGGTTCGCTCACACCGAGGGCATCGTTCCGGCGCCGGAGTCGGCCCATGCCGTGAAGGGCGCGATCGACGAGGCGATCGCGGCGCGCGAGGCGGGAGAGGAGCGCGTGATCCTGTTCGGCCTGTCGGGCCATGGGAACTTCGACATGCAGGCCTACGACGACTACCTGAACGGCCGCCTGCCCGAGGTCGAGTTCCGCGAGGAGGACGTCGCCGAGAGCATGGCCGGCGTGCCGGAGGTGCCTCTCCCGGGCTGATCGGCGCCCGCACCGCGATCGCACCGGCCGATCCACCCGCTAGGCTTTCGGGCGATGCCGATCGACCCGCGCGACCCGCTGGACGTCGACCGTCTGCTCTCGGACGAGCAGCGCCAGATCCGCGACCTCGTGCGCGAGTGGGTCGACGCGAACGTCCTGCCGGGCATCGAAGGTTGGTTCGAGCGCGGCGAGTTCCCGAAGGAGATCGCGAAGGAGCTCGGGGCGCTCGGGCTGCTCGGGATGCACCTCTCAGGCTACGGGTGCCTGGGCGCGGACGCGGTGAGCTACGGCCTCGCGTGCCTGGAGCTCGAGGCCGGGGACTCAGGATTCCGCTCGTTCGTCTCGGTCCAGGGCTCGCTCTCAATGTTCCCGATCTGGAAGCACGGCAGCGAGGAGCAGAAGAAGGAGTGGCTGCCTCGCATGGCGGCCGGCGAGGCGATCGGCTGCTTCGGCCTGACGGAGCCGGACTTCGGGAGCGACCCTGCGAACATGAGGACCTCGGCCCGGCGCGACGGCTCGGACTGGATCGTGTCCGGCACGAAGATGTGGATCACCAACGGCGGGATCGCCGACCTCGCGATCGTGTGGGCGCAGACCGGCGAGGGGATCCGCGGGTTCTTGGTGCCCACCGATTCCCCCGGCTTCGCCGCGAACGACATCCACCGCAAGCTCTCGCTCCGCGCGAGCGTGACGAGCGAGCTGGTGCTCGACGACGTCCGCCTGCCGCAGGAGGCGGTCCTGCCGGGCGTCACCGGCATGAAGGGGACGCTGTCGTGCCTGACCGAGGCGCGCTTCGGGATCGTCTGGGGGGCTCTGGGCGCGGCGCGGGCGTGCTTCGAGTGCGCGCTCGAGTACTCCAAGACCCGGGTGCAGTGGGGCAAGCCGATAGGCGCGTTCCAGCTCACGCAGCGCAAGCTCGCCGCCATGTCGGTCGAGCTTGAGAAGGGCCTCCTGCTCGCGCTGCACCTGGGCCGGCTCAAGGACGAGGGCCGGCTCCAGCCCCAGCAGGTGAGCTACGGCAAGCTCAACAACGTGCGGGAAGCCCTGAAGATCGCCCGCGAGGCCCGCTCGATCCTTGGTGCCTCGGGCATAACGCTCGAGTACCCGGTGATCCGCCACATGAACAACCTCGAGTCGGTCCTCACGTACGAGGGCACCAACGAGATCCACACGCTGATCGTCGGTGAGGCCCTCACCGGCCTCCGCGCCTACGAATAGGGCGCCGCGGGTCGCAACACGCGGGCCGGGTCCGCGCCGGGTCAACCTGCGGCGGTCCGGTAGCCTGTCGTCACGGATCGAGCTTGGGGGATCGGATGGAGGTTCAGATGTCGCGCGAGCACGACTGGATGGTGTTCGAGAAGTCCGTGGAGCTCACGGCTTCGGCCCTACGGGGCGCGGTGGGGGGCGCGGGCAGCCAGCCTCCCCCGTTCGTGGCCGAGGTGTTCCGCGAGGTGTTCAAGGCCCTGAAGGAGGTCGCCGACGCGCTGCCCGATCGGAGCGGTAAGGCCGGGTTCTAGTCGCGAGCGGTGACGTCGCGCAGCGACACGATCCCCAGCACCCGGCCGTCCTCGACGACGGGAAGGTGCCGGAAGCCCTGCGCGAGCATCAGGTCGCGCGCCTCGGAGATGGGCGTGTCAGGAGACACGCTCACCGGCCCGCTCGTCATCCACTGGGCCACGCCGTGGTGCGCCGCGTCGAAGTCCGACGCGAGTGCCCTGAGGATGTCTCGCTCCGTGAAGATGCCGGCGAGCCGGCCGCCCTCCATCACGAGGGCGGAGCCCACGTGACGTCCGCCCATGACGGTCGCGGCCTCGGCCACCGTCGAGGTGGTCTCGACGGAGACGAGCTCCGTGCTCATGATCTCCCGGACGGTCGCCATCTTCCCTTCGGAGCGTAGCCCGTGGGGCTAGCGCGCGGGAAGCCCCGCGGGTCAAGCCCGCGCACGTGGGCACCCGCGGGGCAAGAATCCTTAAGTTGACACTTACGTAAGCTAAGCCTTAAATATCTGACCGTGGAAGCCGCGCTGAAGGCGATCGCCGAGCCCCGCCGTCGGGAGATCCTGCGTCTCGTCTGGGACGCCGAGCGCTCGGCCGGCGACATAGCCGCCCACTTCGACGTCAGCCGGCCAGCGATCTCGCAGCACCTCCGCGTCCTGAAGGAGGCCGACTTGATCTTCGAGCGGAGGGAGGGCACCAGGCGCTACTACCGCGCCCACCCCGAGGGCCTCGAGGAGCTCCGGGAGTTCCTGGAGGGCTTCTGGGAGGAGAACCTCTCCGCGCTGAAGCGTGCAGCGGAGAAAGAGGAGAGGAGGAAGGCCCGTGCAAGCGCAGGGGACCGTCGTCGTCACGCGTGAGGTCCGGATCAAGGCGACGCCGGAGACGATCTTCGGCTTCCTCGTCGATCCGGAGAAGATGATGAGGTGGAAGGGGGTCGAGGCCACGCTCGAGCCGAAGCCCGGTGGGAAGTACCGGGTGAACGTGACGGGAAAGGCCGTGGTCGCGGGCGAGTACGTCCTGGTGGAGCCGCCTCGGCGAGTCGTCTTCACGTGGGGCTGGGAGGGCGACCCGAACGTGCCGCCCGGCTCCAGCACCGTGGAGATCACGCTCACGCCCGAGGGCGATGAGACCGTCGTGACGCTGACCCACCGCGACCTGCCCGAGGCCGCAGGGCCTGGTCACGCCGAGGGCTGGGAGCACTTCTTGCCGCGCCTGGTGGAGGCCGCGGAGGGACGAGACCCGGGGCCCGATCCCTGGGTCGAGACGGAAGGAGGGATGTGACGTGGGCAACCCCGTCGTGCACTTCGAGATCTACGGGAGCAACCCGACCGCTCTGAACGAGTTCTACGCGAAGGCGTTCGGGTGGGAGATCCACGACCCGGAGAACATGGGGTACGGGATGGTCCACACCAACGCCCAGGAGAAGGGGATCGGCGGCGGCATAACGCAGGGAGCTTCCCGGGTGAACATCGTGATCGAGGTCCCCGACCTCGAGGCCAAGCTCGCCGAGATCGAGCAGGCGGGCGGCAAGACCGTGACACCTGTGACGGACATGGGCATGGTCGTGTTCGCGGAGTTCGCCGACCCTGAGGGAAACGTGATCGGGATCGTGAAGTCGGGGGAGTAGTGGCCAAGGGCTGCGGCACGGCCCGGTTCACGGTCCGCAAGGGCCGTGAACCGGGCCGTGGAGGCCGCTGAGGTGCGATGGTTCACGCAGGTCCTCTACCCGCTCTGCGCGAAGCGGCCATCCGATTGACGCTGGGCCACTCGGCGCCGTACGCTTCAGGAAATGATGATGAGAACCATTCTCATGTCCTGGAGCCGGGCCGGATGACCGCGGCGACGGAGCCCGGTCCGGCCCCCGGCGTGCCGCTCCTGGAAGCCCGCGGGGTCTCGTTCTCCTTCGGGCGCGGGTCCGTGCTGGACGAGGTCTCGCTCGCCGTTCATCCGGGCGAGTTCGTTGCGCTCGTCGGGCCGAACGGCGCGGGCAAGTCCACGCTGCTGAAGATCCTCCTGGGCTCGCTGCCCGCGTCGCTCGGCTCGGTTCGGCTGTTCGGCGCGGCGCCCGAGGACGTGCACGACCGGTGGCGTCTGGGGTACGTGCCGCAACGGCCCATCCTCTCTTCCGAGCTGCCGGCCACGGTCGAAGAGATCGTGTCGGCCGGCCGGCTCCGCCAGCGCGGCTGGTGGAGGACGCTCCGCCCCGAGGACCACGACGCCGTGCACCACGCTCTCGCCTCGGTGGGCCTGGGCGACCTCGCCCACACGCCGCTGAACGAGCTCTCCGGAGGCCAGCAGCAGCGCGC
Organism: Actinomycetota bacterium; assembly: GCA_016201135.1. GTDB lineage: Bacteria > Actinomycetota > UBA4738 > UBA4738 > HRBIN12 > JACQDK01. The sequence goes on along the minus strand of JACQDK010000073.1, from coordinate 56,818 downwards.
GTTCATCGCGCGCGCGTTCGCGAGCGGGCCGGATCTGCTGGTCCTTGACGAGCCGATCGCCGGCGTCGACGGTGAGTCGCAGAGGAAGTTCCGCGATTCGCTCGTGCACCTGATCCAGGAGCACGGATCCGGGGTGTTGCTCGTCTCGCACGAGCTGGCCGCGGTCGCGCGCGACCTCGACCGCGTCGTCGTGCTGAAACGGCACGTTCTGTTCGACGGAACGCCGGACGAGCTCGCCGCTTCGGGAGTCTCCCTCGGCGTGCACCGCGACGACCTCCCGCTGTGGCTGGAGGGGCTGCGGTGATAGGCGCGATCCCGCTCCCGTATCCGTTCGACGCGGCGTTCATGCAGCGGGCCCTCGCCGCGTGCGTCGTGGTGGGCGTGTTCGCCCCCGTGATCGGGACGTTCCTGGTGCAGCGGCGGCTGTCACTGGTGGGCGACGGCATAGGGCACGTGGCCTTCGCCGGGGTCGGCGCGGGGCTGCTCGCCGGCGTGTGGCCGGTGTGGACTGCGCTCGCGTTCGCCGTCGCTGGAGCGGTCGGCGTCGAGTACCTGCGGATGCGCAAGAAGGCCTCGGGCGACCTGGCGCTCGCACTCTTCTTCTACGCCGGCATCGCGCTCGGAGTGGTGTTCGCGAGCCGCGCGGGCAACGGCTCGATCGACTTCGAGACGCTGCCGTACCTGTTCGGCGACCCTTTCAGGGTGAGTGACGCTGGGGTCGGGGCGGTGATCCTTCTCGGGACGGGGATCACGGCCGGGGTCTGGGCCCTTCGCCGCGTGCTGTTCGCGATCGTCACCGACGAGGACTGGGCGCGCGTGGCGGGCCTTCCGGTGGATGCGATGAACGCCGCGCTGGCGGCGCTCACCGCGGCCGCGATCGTGGCGGCGATGAAGATCGTGGGGATCCTTCTTGTGGCCGCGCTGATGGCGCTGCCGGTCGCAACGGCGCAGCTGCTCGCGCGCTCGTTCCGCGACACGATGCGGCTGGGCGTCGCGATCGGAGCCGGCTCGGCGGTGATCGGACTCGCGCTTTCGCGGCCTCTGAACCTCTCGCCCGGGGGAGCGATAGTCATGGTCGCCGCGGCGCTGTTCGCGGTGGTGGCCGTGGCCAAGCGCACGGTCCCGCTGCTCCAGGGGGCCCACTGACCATGGGCGCCGATTTGCACGAGGTGACCGCCGTGCGGCTCGGAGAGTCTGGCGGGCGCTACACGCGACAGCGCCGCCACCTGGTCGAGATACTCGAGCGAGCGGGCATGCCGCTCGCGATCCCCGACATCCTGAGGGGTCGCCGCAACCTCGCGCAGAGTTCCGTGTACCGGAACCTCGCTGCACTCGAGCGGGCCGGCGTGGTGCGCCGGGTTCCGGCCGACGAGGGCTTCGGGCGCTACGAGCTCACCGAGGACCTCACGGAGCACCACCACCACCTCATCTGCTCGAGCTGCGGCCGCGTCCAGGACGTCGAGGTCCCCGAGGACCTCGAGCGCGAGGTCGACCGCACCCTGGACCGGCTGGCTCGCCGCGCCGGCTTCGCGAGCGTCGCCCACCGGCTCGACCTGATAGGCCGCTGCGGCCGCTGCGCAACCAGGGGAACCGCGGCTAGGGCGTGAGGTAGGGCTTGGCCGGGCGAGGGATCTTCACTATCGAGTCTGCAGACCCGGCGTTCAGGATCACCTCGCGCCCGATCGGGTAGATCGGGCCCTTCACCTCGACCCAGTCGTTGGTCTGGAACCGCCCGGGCACCACGTTCACGACGAGGACCTGCACGACCGTCGCGTCGGCCACGCAGCAGGTGATCACGTAACGCGTGAGCAGGAACTCGCCGGCCGGCGTGTCCGCGTAGCGCGTCACGAACCCGACGAAGTCGACCTCGCTGCCGGCGCGCTTGGCCAGGGCCTGAGCGCCGTTGGATGTCGTCTGCGCCGCAGCCACGGAAAGCAGGGTGATCTCGCTTGTCGCGGTGATCTGTCCGTACACGCTCGAGAAGGCGGCCGAGGTGAACGTGGTCTTCTTCGATGCGCTGAACGAGCCGAGGGTGGCCGTCGGCAGCGCGAGCACGACCACGACCGGCAGCACCATCAGCGCCATCACCGCGGCCTCGCGCCGTCGCACCGGCTCGGGCCGCCTCACGCGTGCGGCGATCAGGCGCCCGGCCGCCGCCAGGGTAAGCAGGACCGCGCCCACCGGCACCACCCACGAGGTCCGCGTCGACAGGTACAGGTTCACGCGGCCGGTGAAGAACAGGAACCAGAACAGGAACGCCCACGCGGCGAGCACGAGGCCGCCGGCCAACCGGGACGGGCTCCACGCGGTCGGCTCCGCCTCGGGTTTCCCGTTGGGCGCCGACGCGGGGACCGTCTCCCTCATCCTGTCAACACCTTCACCCAGAGCGCCCCCACCAGCGTCGCCGCGCCCACCGAGATCACGATCGTGCGGAGCGTCGCCTTTCCGAACGTTCCCGCGTAGAGCGCGCCGAGCTTGAAGTCCACCATCGGCCCGAACACGAGGAACGCGAGCTGCGCAGCGGGCCCGAACTGCACGAACGACGCCGCGATGAACGCGTCGGACTCAGAGCAGAGGGAGAGCACGGCCGCGAGTCCCATCATCACGACGATGTCGAGGATCGGCACCCCGGCCACGCGCGAGACGATCCCCTGGGGCATGAACGTCTGCACGAGCGCCGCCACGGTGGCGCCGAGCAGAAGGAACCGTCCCATGAACAGGAAGTCGTTCCCCATGTGAACGAAGAAGGTGCGCCACCTCGGCTCCGGGCGGCCGAGCTCCACGTGCTCGTGCTTCTCGTGGTGCCCGCTCGGCCGGAGCAGCTCGGCCTTCGACCGGCCGCCGAGGACCCAACCCACCAGGATCGCGACCACGAGACCCAGGCTGAACCGGCCTATCACCATCGTCCAGAGGGCGCTCCGGCCCCGGTACGCGACGAAAGTCGAGGCGATCACGACTGGATTCAGCACGGGCGCCGCGAGCATGAAGGTGATCGCCGCCGACGGCAGCAGGCCCTTGGCCATCAGGCGGCGCGCCACCGGAACCGAACCGCACTCGCAGATCGGGAACGCGATCCCCGCCAGCCCCGCCGCCGGGAGCTGCAACGCGCGCGGGAGGTCGGCGAGCCTGTCGAGGGCCGTCGGCGGAACGAACACCTCGATCGCCGCCGAAGCGAGCGCGCCGATCAGCACGAACGGGAGAGCCTGGATCACGAGCCCGCCGAACACGATCAGCGCGGCCTGGATCCACGCTACCCGACCCGGCTCGATCAGGCGGAGCGCGGCGGCGATCGCCGCGAGCCCGCCGACGAGGATCGCGGCCGTTCTGGCCGTGGCCACGTCTCGCCGCGCCGGAGATGCGATGCCGGCCATCAGCAGTACCTCGCGAAGGAGACGGCGAACCCGGGGAAGGCGTCCGTGAACAGCCTCTCATCCCCGCCTGGAGAGCGGAGCTTCAGCATCGCGTCGACCGCCGCGTTCGACGAGAGGCCGCTCTGGGCCAGCACGTCCTGGTCGAGGAAGACCCCGCCGGCAACGGCGCCCGCCACGACCGCGCGGCCGGAGGGCACGGCCGCGTCAACGCCGGCGACGACGCTCGCGGCGTCCATCGCCGTTGCCGGAGCCAAGGTGCCAGTCGCGGTCACCACGAAGGCGGCCGGAACGTGCAGCGCTTCCGCGGCCGCCACGACCTCGCGCGTGATCCGGTCCATCGAAGGGATGGAGCCGCCCAGCACGACTCCCAGCAGATCGGGGACCCCGTCGGCGCCGTACCCGGATGCCAGCAGCCTCCGAACCGCAGTCATCGGATCGCCCCGACCGATCACGACGTCGTCCCGGTCGTGCGGAACGTACCAGTTCCCGCCGATCAGGCCTCTGTCCGTGGCGTCGGGCGCGACCAGGCCGATCCTCGGGGCTTCTCCGAGCTTGAAGTCGAGGTCGTCGGGGAGCGTCGAGATGATCGAGGCCGGGGCGCCGGGCCCCCAAGCCGGCACGATGTCGCCGGAGTCGTTGCGCACGATGGGCCCGGTGATGCCGTGCTGGGAGGGCAGACCACCCGTCCCGATCGTGGTGAGGGTCGCCGCCGGCTCCATAGGCACCGAGCCGGTGGTGCCGTCGAGCGTCGCGTCGGCTGCGCCGCTGGTGAGCCTCCGGAGGTAGGGCCACTCGCCCGGCGCGGCCTTCAGGTCCGCGGTCCCGACGCCCTTCCACACGATCTCCACGACCAGACGGGGCGCGGCTCCGGAGGCGACACCGGGGACCGCCGTTCCCGCGCGCACCTCCGGGTGGTCCCGTCGGAAGTGCAGCGCGTCCGCGAGCGTGGGTGCGATCTGATCGAGGCCGGTCCCTTCCGGCAGGGGCACTCGCGGCGCGATCCCGGCGCCGAACAGCGCGATCGGCACCCGGGTGTCGGGCAGAGGTGTGGTCGTCGGCCACGCCACGCCGTCGCGGCTCGCCAGCGTGGTCGAGACGGTCACCCCCAGCACGTCGGGCGAGCGCCCGCTCCGGTAGCCGGCCGCCACCAGGGTCTTGATCGCGTCCGGAAGTGGGCAGAAGGGTACGCGGGCGGAGACCGACGATGAGCTGCCGCACGTCTTTCCCACGCACAGGGCGCGGAGAACGACCGGCGGCAGGCCTGCTAGCAGGAGGACGACGAGCAGGAAACTCAGACGTCGTCCGGGACTCACCGCACGAGGCTACCGCACGTTCTTGCGCAGCGGGCCCCGGAGCCGGTCCCCAGCGGCCCCCCGGGCCTCCGGCGCCGGTCCCACAGGACGGTAGTATGTGCGGTCGCCGCGGGTCTCGCGGCAGACACCACCGCGGACCAGGGGGACCGGGTCGTCGGTGGTGGCTGGATCACGACGCGGGGCGCGAGATCGCGCTCCGGAGCCGAGGACGTCGAGGTGATCATGGGATCGATCGCGCGCGGAGGCACTGGGGCGGCCCGGCCGCCCTGGAGGGGCCGGCGCCGGACCCTCGTCATGTTGACGGTGGCCACGCTCGTGGCCGGGGCGTGCAGCGCCGCCACCGGGGCGTCGGGCGGGAGCCCGTCCTCCCCCGCCGCAGCGACCACCTCGTCGGTGTCCGCTGCCGCACCGACCTCGCCGACCCAGACGCTGGTGCAGGTGACCGGGCAGGGCGCCGCGGCGCTCGTCAAGGCCGCCTGCGCGAACGATACGCACGAGGTGCTGCTGCGCACCTGGCACGGCATCATGCCGGGTCGCTCCGGGGACATCTCCATGATCCCGAAGTTCCCGAACTTCGTGAACTCCGGTCTCTCGCATGCCACCCCCTACGACTACACGCAGAACGTTCCGATCTTCATTTACGGACCCGGTTTCGTGCGACCGGGCGTGTATACGAAGCCCGTCTACCTCACGGACATAGCCCCGACGGAAGGCGCGCTCCTCAAGTTCCCCTTCAACGCTCCCGACGGCTCGGCTCAGACGCAGGCGCTCCTTCCGGCGTCGCAGCGCCCGCTCCCGAGGCTCGTCGTCACGCTCGTGTGGGATTCGGGCGGCAACGACGTGCTCGACACGTGGCAGCAGGACACGCCGTACCTGAACTCGCTCCGATCTCGAGGGGCGTGGTTCACTCACGCGTCGGTCGGCGCGTCGCCCTCGAACACCCCGCCTGGGCACTCCGAGATCGGCACCGGGGCGTTCCCGATGCACAACGGCTTCGTCGACGACTTCGTCCGGATCGGGGACCGGATCGCGCAACCGACGGACATGGGGCCCGGCCTGCTCGTCCTCCCGACGCTCGGGGATCTGTACGACCGCGCGATGCACAATCGCCCGCTGGTCGGGATCGTGGCGACCCTCTCGAGCCACGTGATGATGATGAGCCACGGCTCCTTCTGGCAGGGCGGAGACCGCGACCTCGCGCTCACCCGCCAGTTCGGCGGAGCGGTGACCTCCGGCCTCGAGGCTCCGAAGTGGGTCCTGAGCCAGTCGCTCCGGCCCTACTACACGTTCCCTGCGTACGCGAACTCGCTCCCGCCGCTCTCGAGCTACACGCGTCAGATCGATGCCCTCGACGGCAAGCTGGACGGCCTGTGGCGCGGCAGCTCGATCCAGCAGTTGAAGGGCGGGTTCGACACACCGGCAAGGACGCCGTTCCAGACGAAGCTGGTCGAGACCGTGATCCAGCGCGAGGGGTTCGGCAAGGACGCCGTTCCAGACCTCCTCTACCTCAACTACAAGGCGATCGACACGATCGGGCACCTGTTCAGCCTCAACAGCCCCGAGATGTCCGACACCGTCTCGATCCAGGACCAGGCCCTGCGCCAGCTCGTCGGGTTCCTCAACCAGACCGTGGGCGCCGGCAAGTGGGTCATGACCCTGACCGCCGACCACGGCACCCAATACTCGCCGGCGGTGAGTGGCGCGTTCCTGATCGACGTCGGCAGGCTGGAGAAGGCCATCAACGCTCAGTTCGATCACGACGGCGACAAGATCCCGCTGATCGAGAAGCTCCGGCCCACGCAGATCTGGCTCGACCCTCAAGAGCTCGCGCGGAACCACGTGACCGCGGTCGACATCTCGCACTTCATCCTCGGGCTCACGCAGGCCCAGACGATCGCGAGCGGGTCCGTGCCCAACCCGGCGACCGCCGGCGACCCGGTCTTCGCCTCGGTGTTGCCGACGGCCATGTTCTCGCAGCTGCCGTGTCTGCCCGAAGCGCAGCAGGCTCCCTGACCGTGGCAGCCGGGCGATGGCGCTGACCGAGAGCCGGACCGGCGAGGTCGTCCGGGTTCCGAACGCGGACGGGAACAAGCTCTTCGGCAGCTGGCCCGCGATCGCGGGGTTGGCGCTGTTGTTGCTGCTCACCCTCGGGTGGCAGCTGATCCTCCATCCCACCTGGACCGCCCCCACTCGCGACCCCGCCTGGTACACGTGGCGCGCGAACGTGATCCTGCAGTCGACCCCGGGACTGCTGGCCAGGGAGTGGGGTCCGTCGGGTGTGTTCGCAGGCGGGTACCGGGTCACGTCACCTCTTGCCGGCGCCCTGCTCCAGCGCGTCGCCGGTATCGACCAGTACAGCTTCAGCGCCTTCCTGATGGTCGGGATCCCCGTCCTTGCCGGCCTCGCGCTGGGGGCAGCGGGATACCGGGCGCGGCGCGATCCGCTCCTGGTGCTGCTCTCGATGCTCGCCGCGGCGGCCCTCTTCCTCACCACGCCGTACGTCGGCTACCTCGACAACACGCTCATGATCTTCCTGCTCTGCCTGACTCTGCCGTTCATCCCGGCGGCCCGGACCTCGTGGCCGGCGCGGGTCGCGCTCTTCCTTATCGGGATCGCGGCCGCGTTCACCCATCCGACGACCTGCGTGCTCTTCGGTCTGTCCCTGATGGCCGTCTTCGGCTGGCACGTGCTGACCAGCCGCTTCCGGTTCGGCGACGCGCTCCGGTCCGACGCCCCGATGCTCTGGTCCATCGGGCTCGGCATGATCTTCGGGCTCTCCACGTGGTTCGGGATATGGGGTTCGGCGGGCAACTTCAACGACGCGGCCGTGCCGCCTCCGTACACGAAGGCGTTCTTCCTCGCACGGCTCTCCCAATGGTTCCTGTCGCTTCAGCCGATCGTCATCGGACCGCTGGTGCTCATCGCGATCGTCGCCACCGTCCTTCGGACGAGGCGCTCGCGCGAGCCGGTGGGCCAGTACGAGATCGTCTCGATGTGGTGGCTCCTGCCGCTGCTGGGCTCGCTCACCTTCTTCGCCGGCACGAAGTTCCAGGTGGCCGGCGACCCGGGCTCTCCGGTCGTCCCCTACTACCGGTTCATGAACGCGACGGCGGCCATCATGCCCCTCACCGCGCTCGGGGCCGTGATCGCGATCCGGTGGCTCCTCGGGCGCTCGGGCGCGGCGAGGATCGCCGGCATCCTCGTGGGGGTCCTCGTGATCGGCTCGCTCGGATGGGTCCTTCAGGACGGCCTTCGTCACAGATGGGTCACAGAGGGGAACCAGTGGGCGGACGAGAACGTCCGGGTCGCTCTCGCCGCCGTGCATGAGGTCGTGGCCGGAGCCGGTGAGCGCCCCAGCATCCTGATCGTGAACTACTCGGACCGCAACGACGCCTCGACGCAGACGAACGTCGCCTACGGATGGGCGAAGACGTACACGAACGTCTTCCGCACCGGGCTCCCCGGCACCGCCGACGTCCGTTCCGCGACCTACCTCGGCACGCTCGAGAACTTCCTCGCAGGCCGCCCGACGACGTCGGCCTCGGGGAGCCGGGGCTACGACACGATCGCGAAGCAGTACTTCGACGAGGTGAAGCTGCGCGAGGCTCAATTCCCGCAGGACCCGGTCGTCTTCCTGTACGGCGACTTCTACAAGGGAGACGTCGACGCGGCGGCGGCCCTCGCCCAGGGCACCGAGATCGGGCCGGGCGTGGTCGTGGTGGAAGGGAACGGGCTCTACCAGCCTCCGGCCGACGTGGTGCAGAGGGCGCAGGCGGCGGCGGCCCTGGAGAAGGCGTCTCTCGACGATCACCCCGGTCCGTTCGGCGACCCGCTCCACTTGCTTAGGGTCCTTGCGGGCCTGTTCTTCCTGGCGGTGCTGCCCGGGCTCGTCGCGTCGTCGTTCTTCGAGGCCGAGGACCTCCCCAGCAGGCTGGCCCTGATCCCGGGGATGTCGATCGTGCTGACCCTGCTGTCCGGCATCGCGGTCCTAGCGATCTGGCGCGGCTCGCTCACGACGGCCAAGGCGTGGGTGGTGGTGGCCGTGGCCACCGGCGTGGCCGCCGGGCTCCGCGCCGCGCGCGCGCCGCTCACGGAGAAGCTCGCGAGCTTCGGTGGGTTCTTCAACAAGATGTTCGGGGTCTTCTCGAACCCGGCCTTCGCCGTGCTGATGGGGGTCCAGTTCCTGGCGCAGACCGGCCAGGGCGTCGTGCAGGGGGCGATCGGGAAGTCGATCGCATTCGGGGGCCAGAAGGGGTTCGACGTCTCGAACGTCCCGTCCGCCGACTACCTGCTGAAGGTGGTGTTGGCTCTGTACGTCCCGTACACGCTGCTGTCGCCGTTCATCGGCGTGTTCATCGACAGGTTCGCCAGGCGCCGCGTGGTGTGGTGGGCGAACCTGGTCGCCGCGGCGATCGTGGCGGTCCTCGCCGTTACCGTCCTGCTCCCTCTCGGTGATCGGACCACCGAGGGCAGGGTGGGCGCCACCGCCGGGCTCGTGGTCGCGCTCCTTGCGGCACAGGCCGTGGTGCGGGTGGTGCTGGCCGTCAAGTCGGCGGCGATCCCCGACGTGCTCTCGGGCAAGGACCTGATGCAGGGCAACGGACTGTCGCAGGCCGGAGGGGGTCTCTTCCAGATCATCGGGATCGCGTTCGGGACCGTCGCGGCAGGCCTCCTGGGATCGTGGATCGCGGTCGTCGGGGGCGCCGCCGTGCTCGTGATCGCGGCCTTCGTCGCGATGCGGATGCAGCGCGTCGAGGCCCATCCGCATCAGGCGACCTTCGCTCAGGAGGCGTCGAGGGTGATCCGGACGATCGTGGACGGCATCAAGGAGGTGGCCGCCCGCCCGGCTGCCGCGCTCGGGCTGTCGGCCTTCCAGATGCTGCGCTACCAGTTCTGGGGGTTCGGCCTGTTCGTCTTCGCGCTCTACGCGAAGAACCTGGTTCAAGGCAACAGCGCCGACACGTTGTCGCTCGTCCTGTCCGGCGTGGGGGGGCTCTTCGGCGGCGTCCTGGGGATGGTCCTCGCCCAGAAGTGGAAGGACAGGATCCCGCCGATCCGGCTGCTGCTCGCGTCGATGGCGCTCCTGGGAGCCGGAACGCTCCTGTTCGGCGGGCTCGTCTCGACCCCCGGCTTCGCGGTGATGCTCTTCCTCGGCTTCTTCGCGTTCTTCCTCGGGAAGATCTCGGTCGACACGATCGTGCAGCAGGCGATGCCCGACGACTTCCGGGGCCGTGCGTTCGCCCTGTTCGACATCGCCTACAACCTCGGGTTCATAGTGCCCGCGCTGATCCTCTCCTTCATATGGATCGAGGGGAGCGCCACGCGCACGCGCCTCATCCTGATCGGCTCGGGGGTGGTGTTCCTCGGGCTGACGGCCCTGGTCGCCGTCTGGGCCGGGCGGATGCGCGAGCGCTTCGCGCCGCAGGACGAGCTCACCGAGGACGCAACGGTTTAGCCGCGGGCCTCACGCCGGCGGCCGGTCGATCACCTGGTCGAACTCGGGGAAGTGGTCCTGGATCTGCGAGACGTCGAAGGAGGGCAGGATGCTCTGCCTCGGCTCCCGCTCCAGGAGGAACGCGAAGCTCGCCCGGACCAGCTCCTCGGGCGAGCGGTAGTGCCGGCCCAGGCGGTCCCAGTCGGCCCCCGACAGAGTGACCTCGTGCTCGGACGCGCCTTCCTCGTCGGAGACCCGGACGGTGAACCTGGAGAGGAACTGCTCCACGTCGGACCGGCTGACCTCTATCTGCACCTCGGATCCTTCCTGGGCTGACAGACTGGAAGCGTACGGGAAAGTCGTGGGGGAGCGAAGGATGCCCGAGGTCGAAGCCGCCGACGTCACCCTGCACGTGGAGCTCGACGGCGAGGGAGCTCCCGTCACGGTGTTCGCCCACGGCCTCACGAACTCCTGCAAGGAGCTCGCGGCCTTCACCCCGGCCCTTGCCGGCACGAAGGTGAGGTTCTGCTTCCGGGGGCACGGGCACTCGTCCGCTCCCGAGCGCGGTTACCTGTTCGCCGACTTCGCCCGCGACCTCGAGAAGGTGGCCGACGAGTACGGCGCCACCCGCGCCGTGGGGACCTCGCTGGGCGCCGGGGCGATCTGCAACCTGCTCACCAGGGAGCCCGCCCGGTTCGAGCGTCTCGTGTTCCTCCTGCCGGCCGCGCTGGACCTACCCTTCCAGCACGAGGACATGTTCCTGCGCACCGCCGAGATCCTGGAGACCTACCCGAAGGACGAGGCGATCGAGCGCATCCTCTCGCGGGGCGCCGAACGGTACGAGGAACGGCCGTGGCTGCGCGAGTTCGACCTGCTCCTGTGGCAGGACATGAACCCCGTCGGGGTCGCCCGCGCGATCCGCGAGGTGGTGCAGGACCGGGCGGTGAGGGACCGGGAGGCCCTGCGGGTCGTCGAGGCGCCCACGCTCATCATCAGCCACGAGGGCGACTCGATCCACCCCGCCGAGGTCGGCCGCGCGCTGGCCGGGCTGATGCCGCGGTCGGAGCTGATCGTGCTGGACTCCGAGGAGGAGCTGCTGGCCTCGATCCCCGTGCTGGTCGAGAAGGTCGCCGGGTTCCTGTCGTGAGCGAAGGGGCGGCAGGAACCCCCGCCTCGCGGCGAGCCACGGACCGGCGCGGAGAGCTGATCGGCTCGTCCTTCGGCGTCCTGATGGGCATCCAGTTCTCGATGGTCGTCATCCTCGGCAAGGACATCCTGAGGGACTCGGGGCACCCGTTCGTCGTGCTGGCCGCCAGATTCGCGGGCACCGCGGCCGCGCTCGCGGTCCTCGTGGCGCTCTCAGGACGACCGCTCCTGCCCGAGCGGGGAGAACGCCTCGGGGTCATGCTGGCGGGAACCCTCGGGTACGGCACGGAGTCGGCGCTTTACTTCGCAGCTCTCGGGCATGGGAGCGCCGGGGCCGTCACGCTCCTCTTCTACGTCTACCCCGTGCTCGTGATGCTGGCCACGATCGCGATCGACCGGCGCCCTCCCGACCGCAAGCTCGGCGCCGCGCTCGCGCTCGCGCTCGGCGGGGCCTCGATCGTCGTGGTGGGCGGCTCCGGCGTCGAGATACAGGCGGTCGGCATCGTCCTGGTCCTGGGCTGCGCCGCCGCCTACAGCGGCTACCTGGTCGGCATCGACCGCGTCCTCAAGCGCACGAGCCCGATGACGGCGGCGCTCTGGCTGGCGGCCGGCGCTGCGGCATCGAACGCGGCGTTCGCGGCCGGCTTCGGTGGGAACCTCGTGCCGCACGGCGCGCAGTGGTGGAGCGTCGCCGGCATGTCGGCGTTCACCCTGGGGGCGTTCGTGGCGATGCTCGCGAGCCTCCAGCGGATCGGGGCTGTGCGCAATGGCATCCTCGGCGTGATCGGCGGGGCTCGCGACGCTCGGGCGCACGACGCGCGTCCGCGAGCCGGACGTGTAGGTCCGGCCTCTACACGGGCCCAACCAGCGGGCCGTAGGTCTCCGGTCGCCTGTCCCGATAGAACTGGAAGAGCCCTCGGGTCTCGCGGATGAGGTCGAGATCGCATCCGGCCACGAACGCGCCCTCCTCCTTCCCCGCTTCCACCAGCACGCGGCCCCACGGGTCGCAGATGAAGCTCCCGCCGTAGAACGTGAGGACCTCCTCGCCGCCGATCCGGTTCACCGCCGCGACGAACGTCTGGTTGAACAGGGCCTGCGCGCGGCAGGCCGTCTGCCAGGCCTCGAGCGAGGAGAACCCGGGCTCCGTCGGCTCGTCCCCGATAGCGGTGGGAAAGACGATCAGCTCGGCGCCGCCGAGGCCGAGCGCCCGCCCGGTCTCGGGGAACCACTGGTCCCAGCAGATCGCCAGGCCCACCCGGAGATCGGGCGCATCCGCCACGGTGAATCCCAGGTCGCCCGGCGCGAAGTAGAACTTCTCCTCGTATCCGGGCCCATGGGGGATGTGGACCTTCCGGTACCGTCCGAGAACCTCCCCATCGGGCCCGATGCAGAGCGCGGTGTTGTACAGCAATCCCTCTCTCGCGCGTTCGTACAGGCCGCCCACCAGCGTGACGCCGTTCGCCCGAGCCATCTCCCGGAGGGCTGCGGTGAGCTCGCCGCCAACCGGCTCGGCCAGCTCGTAGCGAGCCTGCTCCATCTTCTGAGGGAAGTAGCGGTCGGCGAAGAGTTCCGGGAGCACGACGACCCGGGCCCCCTGCGAGGCGGCGTCGGCGACGAGAGAGGAGGCCTTGCGCACGTTCTCGGTGCGCGAGTCGGTCATCGCCATCTGCACGAACCCGATCCGGACTGGTCGGCTCATGGCCCGCAACCTAGCATGGACCGGAGATGGTCCCCGAACGGCTCTCGAGCCTGGACGCCAGCTTCCTCTACCTCGAACGCCCGTCCATGCACATGCACGTCGCCGGCCTGTCGGTGTTCGACCCGCGGCCGGACGGCACGACCCTTCGACACGAGGACGTGGAGCGGACCCTCCGTGAGCGGATCCACCTCGCGCCGCGCCTGCGCCAGAAGGTCGTCACGGTCCCGTTCGCCCTCGGACGCCCCGTCTGGATGGACGACGATCGGTTCGAGCTGGAGTTCCACGTGCAACGGACCGCGGTGCCTCGCCCCCACGACCGCGCGCAGCTCGAGCGGGCGGTCGGGCGCATCCTCTCTCGCCCGCTCGACCGGTCGCGGCCTCTCTGGAAGGTCTACGTGTTCGAGGAGCTCGAGGACGGCCGGACGGCGCTCCTGCTGAAGATGCATCACGCGATGACCGACGGCATCTCCGGGATGCTGATCGCTTCGGCGCTATTCGACCTCGCGCCCGACGCGTCTCCGCCTGCGCCCCCCGCCGCGCGATGGCGTCCCGAGACCATGCCGCCACCAGCCGAGCTCGTCCGGCAGGCCCTGCTCGACCAGGTGGAGCATCCCGTGGAGGCGCTCCTTCGGGCTGCCGAGGCTCCGGCGCGGGCTGCCGAGATCGTCGGCGGGGCGTTCGCCAGCGCTCGGGACATCCTCGGCATGGGCCGCACGCCCTCCGGTCCGTTCGACGCCGAGATCGGACCGAACCGCAGGTTCGCCATGACCGAGGCGCCGTTCGAGCGTTTCCGCGCGGTGAAGCGCGAGCTGGGCGGCACCGTGAACGACGTGGTGCTCGCGACGGTCGCCGGCGGTCTGCACGCGCTGCTGAAGGCGCGAAGGGAGCCGACCCGTGGCCGGACGCTCCGGGTCATGGTGCCGGTGAGCGTGCGCGCGAAGGACGAGCTCGGCACGATCGGCAACCGCGTGGCGCCCGCGTTCGTGGACGTTCCGGTCGGCGCGATGTCGCCGAAGCGCCGCCTGGCCGAGGTCCGCGAGGCCACCTCCGTGCTCAGGGGCTCGGCGATGGCGGAGGGCGCCGACTCGATCATCGCGCTGGGGGCGTACGCGCCCCCAGCGCTGCACGCAGCGGCCGCGCGACTCGCGTCGCGCGGCCGCTGGTTCAACCTGGTCGTCTCCAACATCCCCGCGCCGCAGGTCCCGCTCTACCTCTCCGGCGCTCGTCTGGTGGCGAGCTACCCGTCGACGCCGCTGAACGTGAACACCGCGCTCTCGATCGCGTGCTCGTCGCTGGCCGGCACGATGGCCTTCGGTCTCACCGCGGACTGGGACGCGGTTCCGGATCTGGACGTCTTGACGCGCGGCATCGAGGCGGCCTTCGCGGGCCTCGAGAAGGCGGCGGGGATCTAGCCATCCGGCTCTAGCCGAGCACGTCGGACTGCCAGTCGGCCACCGCGGCGAGCCAGCGCCCCGGCGCCTCGAGCTGAGGCACGTGCCCCACGTCTGGGAAGAAGCGGAACCGCCACGTGGGGTGTCGCTCGATCTGGGCCCGTGCCCAGGCGATCGGGACGAGCCGGTCTCGATGCCCATGGATCACGAGCACCGGGCACCTGAGGCCGTCGAAGGCGCGTCGCGCCACGTCCGGCCTGCGCCCGAGCCGGAGCATCGACCGCGCCGCATCCAGGAAGGCGGACGCCGCCTCCGGATCGTCGCGACGTCTGCGCTCCTGGTCGATCGTCGCCCGCACCGCCTCTTCCGGGATCGTTCCGGCGTCGGCGGCGATCACGCCGAACCCGATCCGCACGAGCCTGTCCAGGTCGGGGGCGCGGTAGCGCGCGCCCACGAACCACTCGCCGACCCGGGGGGTCGCGTAGGCCGAGAAAGCGCCCGTGACCAGCGGATGCGGCAGGGTGCGGTGCGCCGGCGGGTACACGGAGCAAGTGAGCACCAGCGCAGCCGCCGACGCCGGCTCCACCGAGGCCTGCAGCACGCAGAGCAGACCCCCCATCGAGTTACCGCAGAGCACCACGCGTCCGGTCGCGAGCTCGGAAACGAACCTGGAGAGGATCCGCCGCTGGGCCATCAAGGAGGTGTCCCGGCCCGCGCGAGGCGTCTCTCCGAACCCCACGAGGTCGATCGCCAGGACCCGGCCGAGCCCCGCCAGGTCCGGCGCCACCGCCATCCACGAGATGGAGGAGCCGCCGAGGCCGTGCACCAGCACGAAGGTCGCCTCTCCGGGCCCGTCCCAAAGGCGGTAGCGGACCGGGCCGCCAAGGTCGATCTCCTCGAGATCGGGGAGTTCCAGAGGCATCCTCGTCCGAGCCTATACCCCGCCGGGAGAGCGCCTCGGCACCGGGATCGCCTGCATCTCTCGCACTTCTTGCCCGCTCCGCCGAACCCGCGGCGACGCGGCGTCGAACGCCGGGAGGAGCGGGAACACCCCGCCCGGAGCGGGTGTTTCCCAAGTAGGAGCCGTGCGTACGAGGGGGTGGGGCGTCGGGTCTTCACACGACCTTCATGTTTCTTCCTCTTTACAGAGTAAGTCTGCCCGCCTACCATGCACAGGAGCGGCCGAGAAGGCGTCTGTCCCTGCACGTCCACGGCCCGTCCTGATGACCGAGTCCCGAAGACCGGCCAGGCGCGCGAACGCGCCGAGCGGCTTCGAGGGGGAGAGTGATACGTAGATGCCGGAGCCAGCGCGCCCCTTGGGCACCGATGACGCCGACGATCTCCGCCTGTACCTCGAGGCGGCGGCGCGGGAGCCCCTCCTCACCAAGGAGGAGGAGGTGGAGCTAGCCATGACGATCGAGCGCGGCAAGGAGGGCGAGGATCGCCTCCGAGCCGGCCGGCTGCGGTCTGAGAAGTCCATCGCGAAGGCGCGGTTGGACGTCCGGCAGGCCGAGGCGGCCCGCCAGCGCTTCATCATGGCGAACCTGCGCCTGGTGGTCTCCGTGGCCCGCAAGTACCAGGGCCAGGGGCTGCCGCTGCTCGACCTGATCCAGGAGGGCAACATCGGGCTGATGCGCGCGGTCGAGCTGTTCGACTGGCGCCGAGGGTTCAAGTTCTCGACATACGCCACGTGGTGGATCCGCCAGGGCATCACCCGGGCGATCGCCGACCGTTCGCGGTCGATCCGTCTGCCGGTGCACATCCACGACCGGCTGCGGAAGCTGAACCGAACGCGGTTCCAGTTCGCGCAGTCGATGGGCCGCGAGCCCTCGCGCGAGGAGCTCGCGAAGGCCCTCGACACCACCGTTGAGGAGATCGACGATCTCACCGAGATGGGTCGTCGTGAGCCGCTATCCCTGCAGTCGCCGGTGGGCGAGGACACCGAGCTCGGCGACCTGATCGAGGAGGTCGACTCCGACGCCGCGTTCAACGAGGTGGAGGACGCCCTGCTCCGCGAGGAGATCGGGGACGCCGTCGACCGAGTGCTGGACGAGCGCGAGCGCCACGTGGTGGCCCTACGCTACGGGTTGGAGAACGGCCAGCCGCTCTCGCTCCGCGAGACCGGCAAGGTGCTCGGGCTCTCCGGAGAGCGGGTGCGCCTGATCGAGCGCGAGGCGCTGCGCAAGCTGCGCGACTCGAACCTGATCAGCGCGGTTGCCCTCGGATAGCGGCGAGCGACCTGCGGAACCGCCGAGAGGCCGGGCCTTCGGGCCCGGCCTCTCGCTATCCGGACCCCTTCCTCACCAGCGCCATCAGGCCCAGCGACACGACCATGAACGCGGCGGCCGCGGCGGCTGCCGCAACCCACAGGGCCGCATGCGCCGTCTCGATCCTCGGCCCGCCCTCCGAAGGGAGCTTGGGATCCGGCGGGTTCCCCGGGTCGCGGAGGGCCTCGATACGCCATGTCCCCTCCTGGGAAGTGAGCAGGGCGTCCAGCCGGCGCGTCTGGCCGGTGCTCGTGACGACCCTGAAGGGGACCACGTAGGACGGCTCCCCAGCCGCCCCGGTCGGGCGTCCGAGTCCGACCTCGATCACGTCCAGCTCTCCGGGGTCGAGCGCGCTCCAGCCCGGCAGCACCTGCTCGGAGACCCCACCCGCGGCGTACCTGCCGGGCTCACCGGCTGCGCCCTGGTTGAGGGAGCTCAGCCATCTCTCGACCACGCCTTCGGGCCGGTCGGTTCGGGCGCACGCGGTGAGCGTGAGCGCCAGCAGCCCGATCAGCACGGCAGGCCCGGCCAGGCGGAGCGGCCTCATGCGGGCACCTCGTCCAGCGCCACGAGGTCCGCCCCGCGCGTCTCGGGCACGTGGAGGAGGCAGAGCACGATCGCGGCCGGGATGCACGCGACCAGCGTCAGCGACATCGCATCGCCGATCGAGCCGATCGGCCCGCTCACGTGATCGCCGAGGATCCCGACCACGAGGGGCCCGACGATACCTCCAGGGATCTCGAACGCGTTGCGGCACCACGCGGCGGCGCGGCTCCGCACGTACGTCGGGAAGAGCTCCGTGGCGAACGCGCTCGTGATGCACGAGGACCCGAGCCCGAAGAAGATCGTGGCGCAGAGCACCGGCAGCATCATCAGCTGCGAGTGGATCTGGAACAGCCACGCCCCGAAGACCATCGCGCCGGCCATGTAGACGACGAAGGTGGGTCGCCGGCCCCAGCGGTCGATCAGCCTCCCCGCGACGATGAAGCCGGCCGCGCCCAGGACGCCCGACGCCGCGAGGTAAAGGCCCGAGAGCGACACCGACATCCCCACCTCCCGCTGCGCGTAGTACGCCCACCAGAAGGCCCCCGCCGAGACCGCCGCGTACCGGAAGAAGTGCATCAGGCCCACGCCGAGCACGTTCGCGCGGTATGGCTTCTTCCACGGCTCCCAGATGCTCGTGTGGTCGAGGCGCTCCGCCGCGGGGTCGGCTCGCACGGCCGAATAGCGCTCGGTCTCGAGCATCCCGCGCCGCCCGATCCCGACGAGCACCAGCGGGACCAGGCCGACGACGTAGAACGCCCTCCACGAAAGGGGGGTGAGGTCCTGAAGCCCGACGAACGCGAGCACGCCGACGAAGATCCCGCCGAGCGTGTTCATCGAGGTCACGATGCCGAGCGCGCGGCCGCGCCCCTCCTTCGGGAAGTCCTCGACGACGATGGTGATCGCGACGGCCCACTCGGCGCCCAGGAACACCTGCGCCAGGAACTGGGCGGCGGTGAGCCAGACGAGGTTCGGGGAAAGGGCGGTCAAGAGCCCGCTCGCCGTGTAACCCACGATCGTGACGAGCAGCAGGCGCTTGCGGCCGATCCGGTCGGCCTGAGCGGCGAGCAGGAAGGCCACGACCGTTCCCACCGACGTGATCGCGCGGATCAATCCCGCCTGGGACTCGCTGCCCCCGAGGTCTCCCAGCACGAGCGCGAGCACGAACGACAGCACGAAGTTGTCGTAGCCCTCGAAGAACGTGGCCGACGAGAGCAGGAAGAGCAGCTTCCGCCTGTAGCGGGAATCCCTGTCCGGGACGGCGGTCGTCATCCGCTCGCGCGCGCGAGCCGGCGCGCCTCGGCCACCTGCTGTTCCAGAGCCACGCGGAGCCGTTCGGTGAACGCCTCCACCACGCTCGGGTCGTCGGCGTCGCCGGCCCCGAGGATCGGTCCGCCGACCGAGATCCCCACGTGCGGGCGCAGGGGGCGGCCCCAGCGGAAGCCAGTGTGTCCCCACCGCGCCTGAGTGCCCCAGATGCCTATGGGGACGACGCAGGCCCCGGTCGGCACGGCGATCCTCGCCACCCCGGTCCGGACGCGCTGGAGTCCGGCCTCCGGGTCGTCGCTCACCCGGCCCTCGGGCGCGACCGCAGCGAGCGCGCCGGAGCGCACGGTCCTGATTGCCTCGTCGAGCGCTCCCTCGTCCCCCTCCCCGCGACGGATCGGGATCTGGACCAAACGGCGCAGGATCCACCCGGCCACCCGCTGGTCGAAGACCTCGGAGGCCACCAGGAACCTGATCTGCCGGCGAACACGGCGCCCGGTCTCGATGGCGATCACCGGCCCGTCCAGCACGCTCACGTGGTTGAAGGCAAGGATCGCCGGGCCCTGGAGGGGGACGCGCTCGATCCCCTCGACGCGGAGCCGGAGCAGCAGCCGCGCGAAGGGAGCGAAGATCAGGAGCCCCAGCTTCCACCAGCCGTTCAGATCGCTCCCCGGCACCGACCGGGATGCTAACCCGCCGCCGCGCTTGGACGCAGAAGGGATCTCGTCCGGCCGGCTCGGGCGCTCGCCTCCATATACTGCGACGCGTGGACGCGACGACGATCCGGGACCTTGCCTTCAGCCGTTACGAGGACTTCGTGTCGGCGCTCGAGCAGATGGTGAACGTCGACTGCGGCTCGTACACGCCCGCCGGCGTGAACCGGATCGCCGACCTGTGCGAGCAGCGCTTCGAAGCCCGCGGCTGGAAGGTGGAGCGCCGCCCCCACGTTCCTGGGGAGGGCGAGCAGCAACTGGGGGACCTTGTGATAGGCCGCCTGGAGGGCGCCGGCGGACCGAACGTGCTGCTCGTCGGCCACATGGACACGGTCTTCGACGCCGGGACCGTGGCCGAGCGCCCCTTCCGGATCGAGGGCACCACCGCTTACGGGCCCGGGGTCTCGGACATGAAGGGCGGCCTGCTCACCGGGTTCTTCGCCGTCGAGGTGCTTCAGGACGCGGGGTTCGACGGGTTCGGGACCATCACCTTCGTCTGCAACCCGGACGAGGAGATCGGGTCCCCGTTCTCGGGCCCGGTGATCCGCGACCTCGCTCCCGCGAACGACGCCGCGCTCGTCCTGGAGGGGGCGCGCGCGAACGGCGACATCGTGTCCGCGCGAAAGGGCGTCACCGACTATCTGATCACTATCCGCGGCCGAGCCGCCCACGCGGGCGTCGAGCCGGAGAAGGGCCGGAGCGCCCTGCTCGAGGCGGCGCACAAGATCCTCGCGTTGCAGGCCCTGAACGGCCGGTGGCCCGGCGTGACGGTGAACGTCGGTGTCGCCCGAGGCGGCACCCGCACGAACGTCGTCCCGCAGCACTGCGAGCTGCAAGTCGACCTGCGCTCGGCGCTCGCGGAGATGCTCGACGGGGCCGACGAGGAGATCCGGCGGATCTGCGCTGAGGCCGTCGTGCCCGACGTGACGGTCGAGGTGGTCGGCAACGGCTGGCACCGGCCGATGGAGAAGAAGGAAGGCGGCGAGCGCCTGGTCGCGATCGCGGTCCGCGTAGCGTCGGAGCTCGGGTTCGAGCTCCGCGACGCTGCCACGGGCGGAGCTTCGGACGCGAACACGACGAGCGCTGCCGGCACTCCCACGATCGACGGCCTCGGCCCGATCGGCGGGGACGATCACGCGCCCGCCGAGTGGATCGACCTGGAGAGCGTGGTGCCGCGCGTGGCGCTGCTCGCCGGGATAGTCTCTCGGCTGTGAGCGAGGTCGATCGACCGCGGGAGCTGGAGGATCTGGACCTCCACCGCGCTCTCGTCGAGGGCATCCCGGCGATCCTGTACATCGACAAGCCCGACGAGTACTCCACGAACTTCTACACGAGCCCCCAGGCCGTGGACCTGCTCGGGTTCACCCAGGAGGAGTGGGGGAGCACGCCCGAGCTCTGGCTCCAGCAGATCCATCCGGACGACGTCCAGCGCGTGATCGAGGAGAACCGCCGGACGAACCAGACGAGCGATCGGTTCCTGTCCGAGTACCGGATGATTGCGAAGGACGGGCGGGTCGTGTGGCTCCGGGACGAGGCCGTCCTCGTCCGCGACGAGGACGGCGAGCCGCTGCACTGGCGCGGGATCATGCTCGACATCACCAACGAGAAGGAGGCGGAGGAGAAGCTCCGCTGGAGCCTGGAGGTCCTTCGCCGCACCAGCCAGCAGCGTCGCGAGCTGATGGAGCGCCTGGAGAACGCGCAGGAGCAGGAGCGGCGCCGGATCGCCTCCGACATCCACGACGACTCGATCCAGGTGATGAGCGCGGTCGACATGCGCCTTCAGACCCTCGCGCTGGAGGGAGGCGCCAACGCCGCCTCCCTGCTGGAGCTCCACGGGATCGTGCAGGATGCGATCGAGCGGTTGCGCCACCTGCTCTTCCAGCTCCGGCCCTTCTCCCTCGACCAGGAGGGGCTCGCTGTGGCCCTGCGTCAGTTCCTGGAGCACACGGCGGCGCGCACGGGGCTCTCGTGGATGCTCGACGCGGACGGGCTCCTCGAGGAGCCCGCGCCCGATCTGCGGGCAGTGATCTACCGCATCGCCCAGGAGGCGGTGATGAACGTGCGCAAGCACGCGGCGGCCTCGGAGATGGACGTCACGGTGGCCACGGCCGGCACCGGCGTGATCCTGCGGGTGCGCGACGACGGGAAGGGGTTCGATCCGCTGGCCCTCACCCGCGCGACTCCCGGGCATCTCGGTCTGGCGACCACGATCGAGCGGGCGGAGATCGCCGGCGGCTGGGCGCGCGTTCACAGCTCGCCCGGCTCGGGGACGACGCTCGAGTGCTGGCTTCCCATGGAGCAAGCCGAGGAGAGCCAGCCGGTTCCCTGAGGGACTGGGGCGCCCGTTCAGTCGATCTGGTAGCGGGGCGCCACCCGTGCCCCGAGGCTCATCCACGCGAGCAGCACCTGATACAGCTCCCGCATGTCGTCCGTCTCGTAGCGCAGCGTGCGCCCGGCAGGCCGCTCGGTGCGCGGCACGAGCATCCCCATGTCGGCTATCGCTGTCGAGATGCCATCGACCTCGAACGTGTAGGGGGGCTTGGGGCGGAACGGCCGCAGCGACCCCGCGGCGGCCACCGCCTGCTCCGCGGCGCTCCGGATCACCGTGCGCGCCCACTCGGGGGAGAGCGAGCGCCCCACGCGCTGCCCGAAGGCCTCCTTAACGGCGACGGTTCGCACGCCGGGCAGCGCCGCCTCCGCCTGCTGGCAGCACGCCCGGTCGCCGACGACGAGCGCAACGGGAACGCCGAACGTCCCCGCGAGCGCGGCGTTCAGCACGGTCTCGTTCCATGATTCCCCGTTCACCCGCACGTCGGTGAAGAAGCCCGCGTAGGTGTGGTCGAGGATCGCGGCCTGGGTCCCTGCTCCGGCGTGGTAGCCGAGGAAGAGCGCGCAGTCGTACCCGACCTCGATGCCGGTCATCATGCTGTGCGGGAGCTTGGGCGTGCCCTGGACCAGCTCGGCGCGCTGGTCCAGCTTGTGGGGCAGCAGGTTCGCCATGTCGCCGTGCGAGTCCGAGACCACGACCCGGTCGGCCCCGGCATCGAACGCCCCCCCTGTGGCGGCGTTGGCCTCCTCGGTCATCAGCTCCCGCGCCCACGAGTAGTCGTCGGTGCCGCGGTAGGTCTGCCGGATCGTGGTGATGCCGGCGATCCCCTCCATGTCGATCGAGATGAAGACGTCCACGGGTTCCCCTCTGCCTGACCTGACTCAGGCATCGTAAGCCCTGGGGGCTCGGCTTTGGCTCGCTATGAGGGAGGAGTCTCTCCCGCCCGGCGGCTCATGCGCCGCGAGGCCGCGATCAGCAGGACGGCGACGCCGGCGCCGACCGCGACGATCGCGATCCGCTCGGGCATGCGGTGGTCCACCCGGATGTCGCACCCGGCGAGCCCCTGGCCCGCGAGCGATGGCGGGCACGGGATGATCTTCGGCTCGCGATCGGGCAGGGTGAACGCCAGCAGGAGGGCCGCGACGAGCGTCACGACCGCGACCATCACGAGCGGTGACCGCCTGGGTGGCACAGTGACAGGAGGGCGGGGATCGACCATGAGGTGATTACACTTCGCCGAGGAGGGCCCGGCAAGCATGTGACCTCGGCGCTCGCCGGGAAGGGCCTACTCCACGCCGGCGAGAAGACCCGGGGGCAAGGCTTCGAGGACGTGGGCCGGAACGTCGAGGACGTCGTGGCTCTACATGCCTGTGGCGAGCGCCTCGTCGATCGTCAGCCGCGCTCCCTCGTCGTAGGCGGCCCTGAAGCGCTCCTCTCCCAAGCTGCCGGCCAACTTCGTCAGGAGCCGATCCTGCTCGGCCGCATCGTCCGGATCGAGGACCTGGCCGGCGGCGAGGAACGCCGCGCTCGCCGCACCGGCCAGACGGGCTGCCCGCTCGGCGTCTCCTTCCTCCGCGGCGACCACCGCGGCGTCTCCCACCAGATAGGGGAGGAACGCGTCGTAGGTGAGCCTTCGCGCCTCCTCAAGAGCCTCTGCGAACAACTCCTTCGCACGCGCGGCTCGCCCGTCGTGCAGTTCGACGTACGCGAGGTTGCTGAGCTCACCAGCGACCATCCGTTCGTCACCCAGTCGCCGGTTCAGCTCGATGCTTCTTTCGTAGAGGCGGCGGGCGACCGCGTGGTCGCCGTCCATACGCGCGGCGACAGCCCGCATGTGAAGAGGCATCTGCCCGAGCCGCTCATCGCCCTGCCCGCGAGCCATGGCCTCTGCCTCCTCGGCCAGGGCCCGCACTCGCCGCACGTCACCGTCCCGGAGCGCAACGCGCGCCAGCCAGCACAGCGCGTCCACTTCGGCCTCCACCGCCCCCGAGGCTCGCGCCGCGGCGAGCGCCTCTTCGCTCAGCTCCCGAGTGCGCTCGTCGTCGCCCGAGCGGAACGCCGCGAGGGCCTCCTCATGGAAGTCGGTCACGAACGCATCCTATGCGAACCGTCGGGTCCTCCCGATCGCAACGGGAGGTCAACCGGTCATCGCGGCTGCGATGCTCGACGAGCCGGCAAAGCCTCAGGTCAAAGAGTGTGGGTCGATGCTCGTAGGTGGGCGGGGTCATCTGATCGCGGCCATGAGATGGGCTTGCCGACCGAGGAGAATCCTGGCAAGGGCGCGTTGTAGGATCGCGGGCCAAAGAGTCTGGGGGGGAGGCCACAGTGGGTGAGCGTCGTCCATACCTTCTCCCCTTGTGTTCACCCGGCCGAAAGCGCGAACTCACACGACAAGGAGATCGTGGCTGTCGACCGAGCACGACTCTCGCTATCGCGGGGCGTAGCCCAGATACATCACTCCGGAGTCGAACGTCCGGGTCTCCGACCGCCGGAGGCGGATAGGGGTCTCGAGCTTCGGGAAGAATGGGGTCCCGGCTCCCAGGACGATCGGGTGGACGAGAAGCCGATATTCGTCGACCAGGCCCTGGCGGATGAACGCCGAGGCCAGTGTCGGGCCACCGACGTCGAGATCGCCGTCGAACTCGGTCCGGAGCCGCGCGAGCTCGTCGCCGACGTCGCCGCTCACGAGCCGGCTGTTCCGATCGACGGTGGCGAGGGTCGACGAGAAGACGACCTTCAGCTTCTCGTTCCAGATCCGGGCGAAGTCGAGCATGGCGTCCGTTGCCGATGGGTCGGACTCCGCGGTCGGCCAGTACGCGGTCATCACCTCGTACAGCCGTCGACCGTAGAGGAACGCGTCCGACTCGCGCGCGCGATCGTTGAACCACGTGTGCAGCTCATCGTCAACGTTCGCCCAGTCGAGAGCGTGGTCGGGGGTCTCGACGTAGCCGTCGAGCGACACGTTCATCGAGTAGATCAGCTTGCCCATCCGCAGCTCCCATCCTGTTCGCTCGCTCGCGGAGATCGAGGGCTTGCCGGAAGAGTATCGGTCAGGCTCCCGCCGGACATCCGCTCCTCATCGGTCAGCCGGCCCACCGGGGTCGCCCGGTCACTGCAGCTCGAGCGCGTCCAGGAGGTCGAGTTCGCCCGGTGAGTGGCCGCACTCTGTGAGGTAGCGAGCGAGCTCGCTGCGATGCTGCGTTCCGTGGTTCACGACGTGGGCGACGATCAGCCATCGTGGCCTCGCGAAGTCCGCGCTCCCCACCAGCGACTCGGTCAGCGCCGCATCGTCGAGGGACTCCACGTAGCTCCGCAGGCGGTTGTCCTCTTCGAGGCAGAACGCGTGGATGGCCGGGAGGTCGTCTAGCGCATACCCGTGGTCCCACACGTAGGTATCTCCAACGTCGTTCCCGATGCAGAACTCGCGCCAGCTCCAGTCGACGTCGACGACGTGCCGGAGCGTCTGGAGGGCGCTGCCGTGGTCGAGATCCGCCGTCCTCCGGAACTCCTCATCCGACAGGCCGGCCGCCGTCGTCAGGATCCGGTCGTTCGCCCACGCGTGGAACCGGACGAGGGCGAGCAGGCTGTCTGCATCCACTCGGGCATCCTAGCCCCGACGCCGGGTGAACGTCTGGGCAGCGGATCTCCAGGGCGCATCTGGGGTGACCGGGCGAACGGCAGCAGCCGTGGCCGGCCCGATCGACCAACCGCCTCGTGGTGGAGGCGAAGGGAACGCAGTGAGAACCACGACGCTCCATGTCCGAGTGTCCGGGTGGATGCTCGCCGCTGGGGTCGGGCGGCGTGGAGCCGCGTGACGTGATGCTCGGATCCGGGTGGAGCTCGGTGTGTCATGGAGCAGCGGTGTCAGGCGGTGCTGGCGGTGGTGCAGGATCGCTGGCAGGTCTCTGAGGTCGCTCGGCGCCTCGGCGTATCGCGCCAAAGCGTGCACACCTTCAGCGGCATCTTCTGGCGCGCACCGTTCGCCGCCTGGGAACCGGAGTACCGATGTGGATCGCCAGGTCGCCCAGGCGTTGGGCATCACGGCCAAGACCGCCGGCACTCACATCGAGCGCATCTACGCCAAGATCGGCGCGTCGACCCGATCGACCGCCACCCTCTTCGCCCTGCAGCACGGACTTCTGGACTCGCTCGAGGCCGTGCCGCGCGATCAGAGGTAAGTCATCACCTCGCAGCCCGGTGACGCCGAGCGTTGGAGCCTCGACGTGCCTGACGCATCTCGATCAGAGCCGCCCCGAGGAGCCGGCGAGTCCGTTTGCCCTCGCGGCACCCAGAGACCAAGATGAGCCCGTGGATCTGGCCGCGGAGGTCAACGCGATAACGCCTGGGGTCGTGCCGTCCCCCTGGAAGGGGTTCGAGCACGTTCGCGGCTGGGGGATCTTCGGCGCGCCGTTCTCGTCGGGACATGTGCTCGCCCTGCGCGTGTTCCCGCAGAACGACTTCGCTCCGTTCCGGACCCTCTGGCATCGAACGCCCGAGGGCGATTGGTCGATCCACTACGACGGCCCCCTCGCCGAGACGACCTGCCCCCGGTACTACGGTGCGGCAGCTCGTGCGAACACCCCGTGTCGGCTCGACCTGATCTGGACGGGACCGATGAACCTTACCGTCGAGATGGATCGGCCCCGGTGTCGTTGGGAGATGGAGATGGCGACCTCGCCGATGTTCACGGTCATGAGCGCCATGGGATCGAGGATCCCGGAGCGAACATGGCGCTCCCGGTCCCTACATCGCGTGATGGAACGGGCCGCCAAGACGTTCCTGCGGCTCGGATCCGTCCGCATGTCCGGCACGATGCCGAACGGTCAGTACGGCGTGCTCTCCCCGCGCCGCATGTACCCCGTCGTCTGGTCGCGGGCCGAGTTCGACGGCGTCGATCTCGGCCACATCATCCGGAGCCGGGAGACGCCCCGCATCGGGGACATCCCAGTGTCGGCGCGCGCGGTGCTGGCGATAGGGCGTGGCTACTTCGAGATCCTGGATCCCGAGGAGCACGCGCGCACGAAGGCTGCGCTCGGCCACGCGGACGGCGCATAGATCCTCCGCGCCGGATGGTTCGAAGCGTGCACCGCCGTCTCACCTGCGCCGACCAGATCTCCCACGTCCCCTATCTGCGGATCGTCGAGGGTCTGGGGCATCGATCCAGCAGTACTTCGTCGCGCCCGCGGTTCGCAGGCTGGAACCTTCGCGGAGGCGAAGGTTACAGCGTACGAACCGGGGTGAGCCCGGCCCAGAGCTCTGGGTGAGCAGCCGTTCCTGGGGCCGAGTTGCCTGAGCCAAGGCCGGCCAACAGCCGATCCCCTGGGCAGAGCGAGCCCATCAGATTTCCATCAGGTCTGATGGGACGTTTCGTTGTGGGACCCGTTCATATAACGGGTGTCTGGCGCCCAGTTGCATGGAACACGGCGCGGGCGCCGAGAGATTCAGCCCGCGCCGATGATTCTGCCGAGGAGTGGATCGGAGAACGATCGCGTTGACAGCCTGGTTCATACGGATGGCCAGCTCGGTGGATTCGAGTTCGAGAATCTGCACGAGCCCGATACCGTACGGCCAGACCAGCCATGACAGCAGGCTCCCGCGGTGACCGTCGTCGGCCTCGACGATGTCGGAGACACCGGGGCGATCTGGCGGAAAGCGCTCGTACAGGAGCCGATGGACGGTCATCGAGGAGACCGCATGGAGCCACGGGAAGAGGCGCAGTCGGCCCGAGCTTGGCGATGTCCTCGAGGGTGGGCTCAACTTCCCGGCCTCCTCGCGCCCTGCACGTGACTCGGCCACTCTCATCGGCCCACCACTTGTGAGACTCGACCCTCGTTCTCCATCCTCCACCAGCGGGAGCTGGGCGTCGGCGGGGCTGGTGTGCTCGCCCGGGCTCCGACCGCCGTTAGCCCGAAGGCCGAGGGGCCAGATCGTCGTCTACCGTGGCCCGATCTCGGGGTTCCTCAAGACTCCAGCCGCTTCAAGCTGGCACTCCGGTGGCTGCTCGAGCAGGAGTCCGAAGGTCGCCGGGCGGAGATCGGCTGCGCCGGAGGCCACGGCCGGACGGGCTCAACCCTCGCTGGGCTTCTCGTGCTCCAGGGGCTCTCGCCACGAGAAGCGATCCGCCGGGTTCGGCGCACCTACTGCGAGGAGGCGATCGAGTCTGTGGACCAGGCCGCCATGATCCAGCGCCTTGCCGGCCGAGTCGCTGGCCCGGGCCGCGGACGCGGCCCGAGCCGCCCGCACTGCTCCAGCGCGCGAACTAACGCCGCGATCCTATGCCAGCAGCACGGACGTCAGGCAGCTCGCCTGCCAGTCGCGTCGTGGGTGAGCCGGGTCCCGCCCCGTTTCGCACGAACGATGTCGGGGTCCCGCGGGTCCAACGGCAGCACCTCGTACCGGTCCCGTCTCGGACGGGGGACCTTCTTCTGGATCCTGATCTGCTTCATTGCTCGCCATCCACCGATCGTCACACGGCGGCCTTGCGCTTGTTCGCCACCCGAGCGAGACGGCGCACCCAGCCTTCGCCCGTCGTCTCCGCGAGCTGCCTCTTCCAGCCGTCCGACTCCAGCAGGAAGTGCAAATCGATGAGGTCGTCCAGCGTTAGCGGCGGCCCGTCGTGCGACTCCAGGACCTCGGCCGGCACGTCAATCCCCATCACGCCTTCGGATCGCAGAAGCTCCAAAGCGTCCTCTCCGAGACACCCGCCGCTTCCGCGACCGCATACCGGACACGTGAAGCGAAGCAGGTTGCACCCATCCGGGCGCTTCCAGAGACCGACCTCCTGAGGCGGCACCGGGACCTTCTCGCCACACTCCGGGCACTGGATCGTCAACATCGCCTGTGTCCTCCTGCATGGTTTAGTCGGGATTCGCGTCGGTGAGTGGCTCGCGTCCGGCTCAGCTGCGACCAACACCATCACGAGGAGAACAACGTGGGCGACGTCTACGGTTGGATCGGGCTGGTGTTGGGCCAGGGCGTGGCGTGGCCGCAGGTGCTGAAGCTCCGTCGCGAGCCGGGGAGCGGCGTTTCGCTGTTGACGTACGCGCTCCTGCTGGTCTCGATGTCCCTGTACCTGGCCCACGCGGTCGAGATCCACGACACGGTCACGATCGTCTCAGTGCCTGTGGCATTCGTGCCGAACGTGCTGATCGCGTTCACGCTCGTCCGCCGCCGGATCGCGGGCGCGGCTGCGCGCACACCAGACGTGACTCTTGAACCCTCAGGGGGCGATCCTGCGTGTGGCGTGGACGAGGCGGTCGCGCGGCAACGCGCGCGATGCGAGGCGCGCTTCGGACGTTCCGCCGAATGGTGCTGCGATGCCTCGATCGAGCAAGACGGCACGGGCCGCCTGCTCAGTCGACCCCCGATGCCTCCAGCCTGAAGGGGCCCATCTGTTTGCAGATCGGGCAGGATCGCCGCTCGAGCAGGCGCTCCTGCAGGAGCTTGCGCGCGCGCCGCAGCTTCGACTTCACCGAGTCGACGGTCGTCCCGAGGAGCTGGGCGACCTCCCCGTTCGATCGCCCCTCCCCGAGGCGCAGGCGGACGATGTCCCGATAACTCTCCGGGAGGCCGGCTAGGGCTTGCCCCAGGTAGCACTCCTGGATCGTGGCGTCGAGTTCCGCCTCGGGGTCTCCGAACTTCGCCGCGACGCGATCCAGCGGATCCCCCTCTTCGTCTTTGGGAACCGTCGTGAGCCGGTGCTCTTTGTCTCGGGTGCCCTTGCGGAACGCGTCGATGCACGTGTTGTGGGAGAGGCGGTACATCCAGGTGGCGAAGGCCGACTTCCCCTGGAACCGAGGCAGCGAGCTCACCATGCGGAGGAAGATCTCCTGCACCGCGTCTTCGGCGTCCTGCCGATCCAGGCTCATCCGCTGGGCGCAGTCCCGCACCCGCTGCTCGTACCGGCCGACGAGCTCGTCCATGCAGCCGGCGACGTGCTCCGAGCACCGGATCGCGAGCTCCTCGTCCGTCAGTTCGGCCCAATCGGTCCGGCTCACCATGCGGCGCTCACCCTCCATCTCGTTCAACGTCACAGGATTTCCTGCGATCCCTGCTATCCGGAAACAACCGCTCCAGGGTCGTGCGATTCCGGGCCACCCACCGGTACGCTCCCCGCACCGCTAGCTCGCCGCCGGGAGCCAGGCGGAGGACGGCCGCGAGCTCCTTCCCGCCGGCGAGCAGGTCCAGGGTGGGAAGCACCGCCTCCTCTCCGCTCCGGATTCTTCCGGCCGGAGCCACCAGGTGGAACGCCGAGTAGCGCTTCTCGTCTGGGAGGCGGGCCAGATCTACTGCCGCGAGCGGATCGTCGAAGGGCAGGAGGGCGAGCCGACCCTGTCGGTCCAGCCGCCCGGCGGGCCCGGCGAACCGGCCGCACAACCCGCAGCGCCCGTCGTACAGGAGGCGGAACCGGGGACCCGATGTCGCCTCCTCCTCGACCAAATCACTGGAGAAACGCTCTCTGGGAGGTTCGTCATGAACTGGTGGCTCTTGATCCCGCTGTTCGCGCTCACCGCCGGCCCCATCACACTGCTCCTCGCCGACCGGATCCTCGGCGTTCCCGCTCCGAAGGTGATCCGGCACCTGGGGGTGCCCGCTCTGATCGCCTACGCCGCGCTGATGATCTACGGAATCGCGCAGGACGAGCCGGTGGTCCAGCTGGTTGCCTGGGGGGCCCTGGGCGGCCTCCTGGCCACGATCGCCCTGGACATCGTCCGCCTCATCGGGCTGGGCCTGCGCCTCTTCCCCATGGACATGCCCATGATGTTCGGGGTCATCGCCCTGGGAGATGCCCCGCGTTTTCAGCGCAACATGATCGGCCGCCTGGTCGAGCACCTTTCCCGGGTCCCCGAACAGGAACGCCGGCGGATGATGGCCGTTCGGCTCCCCGCCGTCGCCAGATTGGAGCCCGCCAAGCGCCGAGCCGTCGTCGGGGCCATGATGGCCGGACTGGGGCGCCTCCCGGATCCGCCTCGCCGGCAGGTCATGGCCACCCAGATGGCGGTGCTGGCGGAGCTTCCGGAGGAGACCCGTCTGATCTTGATGCGGGCGATGGATGAGGCCGCCCAGGGGGTGGACGGGCTCCCATACTCGCAGCCTCGCGGTCTGCCCAAGATACCGATGAACACGTTTCGTCACCTCGCCTCCAGGGCGCTTCCCGACACACTCGAGGAGACGGGGACCTCCCGAGCCAAGGTGACACTTTGGGGCTACACCTGGCACGCGCTGAACGGGGTGAGCTTCGGGATAATGTACACGATGCTGGCCGGCGACGGGAACTGGGGGCTGGCCTTCGCCTGGGGCGTCTTCGTGTGGCTGGCGATGATGGTCGTGATGCCGCCGATGATGCCCGCCATCAGGTTCCCGAAGTGGTTCCCGCTCTGGCCGCTCCTCGCCCATCTGGTCATGGCCTTTCCGATCGGCTGGGTCGCCCTGACCTGGATCTCGCGGGCCGATGCGAACGCGGCGAGCCTGTTCCGTCACTTCTGAGCCTTCTCGTGCCGACGGGCCATCGTCAGCCTACTACTGCCGGGTAGGAGTAGATTCGAGCGCAGCGTCGGACGCCGGTGGAGGACGAGGGGGTGGCCCATGAAGCGGATGCGGTTCCACGGCATGACCTGCGAGGGGTGTGTAGGTGAGTCCCATCGACAGGCTCTCTTGCCCGATACACCTCGGCGGGCGGAGCTCGTTCGGCTCACCCGAGGTTCCTACCAGCCGCCGCACGAAAACGCGCCCTGCATCGAGTCAAGCACGACTAATGAGAATGACGACCGAAGGGAGGCTTGCATGTGCTGGTGTGCCCCACAGCGGCTCGATTGGAGCGCGGACACGGAGCCGGAGACCGCCACTGACCCAGATCTTGAGCCCGACGACGATGAGGACGAGTGCTGCAAGAACGATCCCTGGGCATCGACGAAGGAGTACCGGGACTGAAGATCTCGGAGTCGCTCACCGAGGTGGTGAGCAAGGCCGGCGTTCCATACGGCTATACGCTCACCATCTGGACCACGGGTGCCCTGTGTCTGGGTAGGTTCGGCCTTCCGTCCCAGGCTGAAGTCTTCCTCTTCGTGGCCGGCGGCACCCTCGCGTACGTTGGGCTCGCCCTCCTCGTTACTCGTGGTCGGACGATTCGGGCGGCGCGGCCCCCGGCGGCACTCTGGGAGAACGCCTTCGCCGTCCCCGCCGTCGGCGGGACGTGGGCGATCGACCGGCTGATGGTCGGCGCCGGCTGGAACTTCTTCCTGTCTCCGCTCCTGGCGACGACGGTCTACCTCTTGGCCTCGCGGGGTTGCTGTTGCGGCTCCGCGACGAGCCAGTTCAGCGAGACCCGCAGCCGCAGGTGGCAGCTCCTACAATCAAGTAGTAGATCGATCGCGAAGTCGAGGATGGAGGCGGGCCGTGGCAAGCAACGAGCAAGACACCGCTCGATCTGGCCCACCCGGTCGGCACGCCGGAGGTGGCCGAGGAGGGACTGAGCCCGGTTCGCGTAGTGGCCTCCCCCGAGGCAAGTGCGTTCATACACGGGAGAGGCGGCCGCCTCTACGTTTGGGTGACTAGGCTCACTTGCTGCGGGGCGTCGGTGAGAACTGTTCACACCTCCACGGAGGCGCCCTCGCGCCTCTCGAACTTCAGGGAACTCAATGCCGGTGACTTCCTCCTCTTCGTGCATCCATCGATCGGCGACCCGCCGGCTGAGATGGAGGTGAGCGTGCGAGGCCGGTGGCATCAACGGATCAGGACGTCTTGGGACGGCCCGATCTGAAGCGTTCCGCCAAGAGAAGAACTACGCGTCGATGTCCGCCGACGGGCTACTACGGCTACGTAGTAGGATTGGAGCAACGACGAGACGAGGCTGCTGGGGGGTCCGGCTGCTGAACTTCGCGAGGAAGTAGCGGAGCAAGACACAAGGTCCTGGTGCGAGAGGGTCGGCCGCTTGCGAAGTGGGGCCGCACGGCGCTGGTGGCTTCGTCACCCAGACATCGTGATTGTGGCGAGTTCCTCGACCAGTGCTACATCACGTCCCCGACGTCCCGAGCCGAGGATGCCCCGCAGGCGAAGATGGCGACTTCGGCGCAAACGTTTGACACCCCCGGTCGTTGCTTGTGGAGCGCTCGGGCCTCGAGCATGAGTCCTACGCGCTCGTAGTAGAATCCCTTCCTGGATGAAGGTCCATGACGTTCACGAGGTGGAGTTGAGCAACTGGCCGGAGCCGGCCTCGGGGGCGCGGGCCATATCGCCGTCGGCCACCTTCCTAACGGTGGCCCTCGTGCTGGGGGCAGCGAACGTCCACCTCTTCCTGACCCCGGAACACTTCCGCGACGGACCGCAGTTCGGCCTGTTCTTCCTGGCCGCGGACGCGTTCCAGCTGTGGCTGGCGTTCGCCTTGCTCCTGATGCCAAGCCCCCGCGTGTATCGGATCGGGCTGTGGGGAGGCGCCGTGCTAGTAGCCACCTGGATGACTACGCGATTGATCCCACCCCCGGGAGCCCCGAGGCCCGAGCCCGTGGAGCTTTGGGGCGTGGTCGCGACGGTGCTTGAGATCGCCGCGATCGTGGCCCTCGCTTCGAACCTTCCCTCGGTGGGTCCATCGCCGTCCAGACTCGCGAGGCGCGTGATCGCGGCCGCCATCGGGGCCGGCTTCGCCTCCCTCGTGGTCATTGCGTCCGGGGTCGTCACCCCGATCCAGGCGGGTACCTGGTCCGGGCCGTCGTTCCTCTTCCGCATCTATCCGCTTCCGTCATGGCGGCTTACCGGCATCTGGATCGTCGTTGCTGGGCGGTGGTCGGCGATCATCCCCTGGGTGACGATCGGGTTCTTGGCCTTGGGGTCGGTCCTGGTCGCTCGGACCGTCTCGCTGTCTCTCCGGCTCCCGGCCGTCGAGCGCTGCTCGGTGCGACGCCACGGACTGTTCGCGGCACTGCCCGCGCTCGCGACGGTCCCCGTCTGCTGTGGGGCGCCGGTCGCCGCCGTCGCGGGCGGCGTGGCGGTCGGCGCGCTCTACCGGTCGACGCCCGTGCTGATGGGGCTCTCCCTCATCCTCCTTGGGTTGAACGTGGTCCTTCTGGATCGCAGGATCCGGCGTTCGGGTGCGAGCCACCGAACACCGGCCGCGATCGGCACGCGGGAAGTTCGCAAGGTCATGTCCAGGGAACCTCAGCGGTGACAGGGAACAGGTGTGAGGGAGCCCGCGCGCCCGAGCCGGGGGTCCGGCAGGGCATCGTTCGTCGAGCCGGCTTCTTCCTCGTCGTCGCGGGGCTTGTGATCGGCGGCGTCTACGTCGTTTGGGATCTCGCTCTCGCGAGGGAGCCCGACCATTCCTCAGCTTCACGTCCAGTCGTTGCGGCGGGGGCCCCGCGGCCCTCCGTCGGGCGGGCCCCACTCGGCAGCAGGCCGGGCGAGACCGCGCCTGATTTCGCCATCCCGACGGCTGATGGTGGGACGTTTCGGCTGTCGTCCTACCGTGGCCGAACGGTGGTCGTCGACTTCTTGGCACAGGGCTGTGTCAGTTGCACCGCAGAGATCGCGACGCTTACGAAAACGTGGGAAGCGCTCAAGGGCCAGGGACTCGTCGTGCTCGTCGTCGACGACAGCGGTATGTCACCTCAGCAGGCGGCGAACTACTACCGGAGCCTCGGCGGCGGCGACATGGCGTATGGCGAGGATGTGGGCTTCCGGGTGGCGCAGTCGTACGGGGTCATCGACGTCAGCACCACGGTCGTCATCGACCCGAGTGGCAAGGTGACCTTCCGGGACTCGGGGTTCACATCCCGGGCAACCCTGCAGGCGGCAGTCGGGAGGTCTCTTGCATGACCTCCGTCTCCGCCCTCGGCGCTACCACGGTGTCGTCGGATTCGTCGTCAGCGCGGCACCGGGAAGGAGGGGCGTAGGTGACGGTCGGAGGAGTGCCTCTAGCTCTTGCATTCGCCGCGGGCCTCGTCGCTACGGTGAACCCGTGCGGGTTCGCGCTGCTTCCTTCTTTCATCTCCTACTACTTGGGGGCCGGATCACCGCAGGATGATCGACCCGGTCATGTAAGCGACGGCCTCGTCGTCGGCCTGGTCTTGACGGCCGGCTTCCTGCTCGTCTTCGCGTCGGTCGGATTGGTCTTCTCGTTGGGGGCGCGGGCGGTCCTCCGGTTCCTCCCGTGGGTCACGGTCGTGATCGGCCTAGTCCTTATGGTGCTAGGTCTGTGGCTCCTCGCCGGACGGCATCTGGCTCTTCGTCTTCCAGGTCTTCGGCACGGCTCGGGGGGCGCCGGGTACCGCTCGATCTTCGCATTCGGGGTGGCCTACGGTGTTGGCTCGCTCTCGTGCACGCTGCCCATCTTTCTCGTGGTGATCGGGGCCGGTCTCGCACAGGGGTCGGCGTCGGGGATCCTAGGGGTCTTCGCAGCCTACGGCCTGGGGATGGCAACGGTCCTCATGCTCCTGTGCCTCGCCACCGCGGGGTTCCGAGACGTGCTCATCCGCAGGACCCGTCTGGTGATGCCATACATGAGCAGGATCAGCGGCGGTCTGCTGGTTCTGAGCGGCGCGTACGTCGCGTACTACTGGCTCTCGCTCCTGTCGGGCAACGCGGAAAGTGGCCCGGTCCGGTTCATGCAAACCCTCCAGGATGACGCCCAGAACCTCATCACCCGCGTCGGGGAGCGCGCTTGGTTCGCGGTCGGCGTCGCGCTCTTCTTCGCAGCGGCGATCGTGCTGGTCGGCCGGCGGATGCGGGACCGGGTGCCAGAGGACGAGGAACCCTCGACAGAGGTTGGCGAGCTGGAAGAAGAGACGTTGGACGCGTCCGCGTCCGGATCCAGGAGTGAGCTATGAGCGGGAAGACCCGTGTCAAGCCGGCACGAGCGCGAGCCCACGAGACCCGCCGGAAGGCTGCTCGCCGGAACCAGCGCATCCGCGCGCTTGGGACGGCGGCCGTTGTGGTGCTCGTGGCGGTGATCGCCACCGCGCTCGTGTTCGCGAGGGGAAGTCCCCAGCCGAGCCGGGCATCGGGGGCGGTAGCCCGGTCGACGGCGCCAAGGGTCAGCGTCGATGCGGGCGCAATCCGGATCGGAAAGCCATTCCCGGCGTTCAGCGTTACCGACGTCGACGGCCGCGTCGTGACGAAAGACTCACTCAGCGGCAAGCCAACGATCATCTGGTTCACGACGTCGTACTGCCTCCCGTGCCAGGAGGGCGCGAAGCTGGTCTCCCGGCTCGACGACCAGCTGGGTGGGAACGCCTTCAACGTCCTCGTCATGTTCGTCGACACGACCGAGGGACCTGCTGCCCTCAGGGGCTGGAGAGAGAAGTTCGCGAGGCCCGACTGGATCGTCGCGCTCGATCAGAACGACACGTTCGCCCGGGCCGTGAGCCTTCGAGCGCTCGACACGAAGTTCCTTCTGAACGGCCGAGGGGTCCTAGAGGATGTGAACGACGTGCAGGCCGATCCCGCCTACCTGAGCCTCCTCCAGCAGGCCGTCCAAGGGACAGGATGAGCGATCTGGGGCCGGGAACGGGAAGGGACGGCGGGAGTGAGTAAGGGCAGTGGAACGGGGACGGTGCTTGCCGTGGTGGCGATGATCGCTTGCTGCGCGGTGCCACTGCTGGCCATCACGGCCGGGGGGGCCGTCGCCGCGGCCGGAGGACTCGCCGTGCGTTACTGGCCGCTCACCGTTCTCGGGATCGTCGTCGCTGTGTGGGCCGGCCTGAAGCTGGGCAGGCTCAAGCGGGCACGGAGTCGGGCTTTGCGTGGACACCAGAACTCCGATCGCTGACGGGTGCGCCCGCGGCGCCGGCCGCGGGGCGCTCGGCGGACTCCTCGCTTCGGTACCGTCGTTTGGTCCCGTCCTTGCGGCACTGTGCACCGCGTGCGCCGGCGTCGGCGCCGCGGCGGCCGGCGTCGGTATCGGGCTTGCCCGGTGGCCGTTCGTCGTAGCCGGAGTGACAATCCTCGTCGTAAGCGGGTGGCTGACGTTGCGGCGGGCGCGGCGCTGCCTCCCGCCGCCGGAGCGCGCTCCCTCGATCGCGGTGACCCTGGCGGTCGCCGGGGCCACGGCGATCGTCACGTACCTGCTGGTGAGCGTTGCGGTCGTCACCGCCGCGCGGATCGCGGCGCGAGAGCTCTCCGATGCGTTCGCACACTAGTGTGGCGTCATGAGGCCGAATGTACTGGTGCCGGCTGCCTCCCGGTTGACGAACGTGGCGTGGGGCGGCCAGCATGCGGGTGGCATGACGCGAAGCCGCATCGTAGCCGGGCATCGCATCGGGGCCCTCGAGGCCCAGGTGCTCGGGTGCCTCTGGGACGCGACGGAGCCGCTCTCGGTACGTGACATCGCGTCGAAGCTGAAGGGTCGGAAGCGGGCCTACACCACCGTGATGACCGTCCTTACCCGACTGCACGGGAAAGGCTTGGCGGAGCGCGTCCTCTCCGGGAGGGCCTACCTCTATCGGGCGTCGGGGACGCCCGCTGAGATCGAGGCCCGGAGGATCCAGGATCTCCTGGCGGCGTCGGAGGATCCGAAGGCTGTGTTGGCGCACTTCGTCGAGGAATTGGCGAAGGACCCGGAACTGCTCAGGACGCTCGACCGGTTGCGTAGGGGACGGAGCGCACGGTGAACGCGGCCGGCATCGCGCTGGTCGGGGCGCTCGCCCTTGCCGCTCCCGCCCTCGGCGGGGTCGTGTCCGATCGACGCGCATCGCCGCGGGTGGCCGCGGCGCTCCATCTCTGGGCTCTGATCGGGATTGCCGTTGCACCGATCGCGTTCTTGCTCTGTCTCGCCGGGCCCGGTTCGCTGCTGCGCGGAACTTCTCACGGAGCTCATGAGCACGACAGGCAGATCCTCGCGTGGGTCGCCCTCGGGGTCGTGGGCGCGATCCTCGGGTGGCTCGCGGTAGCGACCGTCAGGACGCTTCGCGCGACGCTCGCCGTCGGGCCTCGACGGTTGAGCGTCGGCGAGCCGACCGCAACGCCGGAGGGAGTGCCTGTCTACATCCTGCCGGTCGAGCGGCCCGTGGCCTTCGCCGTAGGTCTCCGGCGGGCGCGGGTGGTCGTCTCCCAAGGCCTCATGGACCTCCTGAGCGAGGAGGAACGGCGGGCGGCCGTCGCTCATGAGGTCGCCCACGTCCAGGGGGGCCATCCTGGCCTCCTGCTCGTCGGCCACGTGATGACGCAAGCGTTCGGAGTGCTCCCGCCTGCCCGACGCGCGTTCGCGTCGCTGCGGCGGGAGCTGGAGGCGGCGGCCGACGACCATGCGGCGAGGGCGGTCGGGGACCCAGAGGTCGTCGCCCGGGCCATCGCGAAGGTGGGCCTTACGAGTGCGGCGCCCGCTCCGAGCGCTGCTTTGGCCGACGAGGCTGATCTCGGCTACCGCGTGGGTCGCCTGCTCGGTCGGTACCCGGAATCGAGGACGCGGGCGACCGTCGCTCTGGCCTTGACGGGGCTCCTGGCGATCGGCGTGGTGGCCGCGCTGTGCGGCGCGCTTCACCCGGGCGCCCTCTGGACGGGCGTCGTCGCTTGCTCGGCGCTCCTCGGTTGGATCGGCCTCCGGCCCTTCCGTTCCGTCCGCGCATAGGTCACCGGGCGCCGGGCCACGACGGGCCCCACTCCCCGGCAACCCGAGGCAACGACGATCGTGCCCGTGGCAGCCGCGACCCGCGGGCATGGGACCCAAACCAGCGGCTCTATCGACTAAGGGCGTCATGGCCTTGACGAGGATCGGCGTGGGTCCGGTCGTGGGGGGAGCACTCGGGGGGGAATCTGGCGGGTTGTCGCGTCCGCCTCCACAGAGCATCGTGATCCTCGGCGGCTCCGGCGACCTCACGAGGCGCAAGCTGCTGCCGGCTCTGTATCACCTCGGCGTGGCGGGCCTCCTCCCCGAGCGCTACGCGGTCGTCGGTGTGTCCCGGAGCGAGCTCGATCCAGGGGGATTCCGGCGGTGGGCCCGCACCTCGAGCGAGAGCTTCTGCCGGTGCGACGTCGACGCCCCGGACTGGCGGCGGTTCGAGGCCGGCCTGTCTCATCTGTCGGGAGACCTCGGTGACCTCGCGACCTTCGATCGCTTGGCAGAACACCTCGGCAGCATGGACCGGGAGCACGGGACGGAGGGCCGCCGGCTCTTCTACCTGGCCACGCCTCCCTCCGCGTTCGCGGAGGTGATCAGGGGGCTCGCAGAGTCGGGGCTCGCGGCTGGGTCAAGGGTCATCGTGGAGAAGCCGTTCGGGCACGACGCGGCGAGTGCCGGGGCGCTTAACCGGGCGATCGCGGCCGTGTTCGACGAGACCCGTGTGTTCCGGATCGACCACTACCTGGGCAAGGAAACCGTCCAGAACCTCCTCGTCCTCCGCTTCGCCAACGCCATCCTCGAGCCCCTCTGGAACCGTCGCCACGTGGACCATGTCCAGATGACCGTCGCCGAAGACATCGGGATCGAGGGGAGGGGCTCGTTCTACGAGGAGGTCGGCGCCCTCCGGGACATGGTCCAGCCCCACATCCTCCAGGTTCTGACGTTCGTGGCCATGGAGCCGCCCGGGTCCCTCGACGCTGATGCCCTCCTCGCGGAGAAGCTGAGGGTGCTGAGAGCCATCCGGCCGGTGGAGCCGTCCCACGTGGTGCGCGGCCAGTACCTCGGCTACCGGTCCGAGCCGGGGGTCGCTTCCGCGTCGCAGGCGGAAACCTTCGTCGCCCTCCGGCTCGAGGTAGAGAACGATCGGTGGCGGGGCGTCCCGTTCTTCGTGCGGACCGGCAAGAGTCTGGCGCGCCGAACGAGCGAGATAACGATCGCCTTCCGGGAGCCCGCGATAGAGCTGTTCCGGTCCGCGCGTTCGGACGGGCGTGGCGGCAACCACCTCACGGTCCGGATCCAGCCCGACGAGGGGATCTTCCTCTCGTTCATGGCGAAGCGTCCCGGCGCCGCCCTCGCGCTCGGTGAGGCGGCCCTGGACTTCTGGTACGAGCCGACGTTCAAGTCCCGGCTCGTCGAGGCGTATGAGCGGCTCCTATACGACGCGATGCAGGGAGACCGCACGCTCTTCACGGGGGGTGCCGGAGTGGAGCGCGCCTGGGAGATCCTGGAGCCAGCGCTCGCCGATCCGCCCTCGCCCCACCGGTACCTCCCCGGTTCCTGGGGACCGAGGGAGGCCGACGCGCTGATCGCCCCGAGGCGCTGGAACCACCCCGGGTGACGGAAGCGCAAGCGAGGGATACAATCAGGATATCCTGTTGTAAGGCCGGGCCGGGAGGAGAGATGGGCGCGAGGCAAGCAAGAAGCCGGTCGGGTTCGCAAGACGCATGCGGGCCGGAGGCGCTGGCGCGCTACTTCCGGACCCTCGGCGATCCCACCAGACTCCGGATCATCGAAGCCCTGCTCGAGCGCGAGCGCACGGTGTCGGAGTTGGTGAGCCTCGTTGGGGCGCCCCAGAGTCGCGTCTCGAACCACCTGGCCTGCCTGAAGTGGTGCCGGTTCGCCGATGC
Source organism: Actinomycetota bacterium (assembly GCA_016201135.1). GTDB lineage: Bacteria > Actinomycetota > UBA4738 > UBA4738 > HRBIN12 > JACQDK01. Next base: position 16,893 of record JACQDK010000073.1, on the reverse strand, counting down.
CGAGCGCCGCGGCCGCCAGGTCGTCTACCGCATCGCCGACCCTGGCGTGAGAGACCTGATGCGCATGGCACGATCCCTGGTCGGTGAGCACCGCGATCACCTGGCGACATGCCGCCGCATCGGACCGGACTGGATCTAGCCATGGGTGATCTCAACGTGCTCGAGCGCGTCCGGGGTCCGCGCGAGGAGGCCGTGCGGCGACTGGCCTTCCGGATCCTGCGCCGAGGCGAGGTAGCGAGTTCCGCGGCCATCGCTAAGGGTACGGGCTTCTCCGTAGGTGAGGTGGATGATGCCCTTCGTTCGCTGGCCTCGGGCGGGCAGGTCGAGCTCGACACGGATGGTCGAGTCGTAGGCTCGGCCGGCCTCACGCTGCTTCCGACCTCGCACCGACTGACCCTCGGCGGCGTTGCGCTGTACACGTGGTGCGCGATCGATGCGATCGGCATCCCCGCGGCCCTCGATCAGGACGCCCTCGCGACGACTTCCTGTCCACAGTGCGGCCGCGAGCTTTGGATCGAGTTCGAGCGCGGGCGCCCCGCCTCCGAGCCCGGGTTCGTGGCGTGGCTCCCAACCGACCCGTGCTCCAACGTGCGGGAGGAGCTGTGCCCGCAGGCGAACCTGTTCTGTGACGAGGAGCACCTGAGGTCCTGGCGAGCAGGTTCAGGCGACCCGCGGGGAGAGGTGCTGAGTCTGTCCCAAGTCGAGGCGCTCGGCCGCGAGTCTTGGGGAAGCCTTCGGTGAACGAGCGACAAGGAGGAGACCGATGACGAAGCTTCGGATGGAAGTGGCCGGCATGACCTGTGACTCCTGCAATCTTCACGTTGCGAGAGCGCTCGAGTGGGCCGGAGCGCGCGAGGTGGCGGCGGACTGGCGGAAGGGCGAGGCCGTCTTCGCTGTCGGCGAGGACATCAGCGTCGACCGCTTCGCCGAGGCCGTGCGGGACTCGGGCTACGGCCCCGGCAAGGTCGAGGCGCTCGAGACGGAGGGCTCGAGGGCTGGCAGGGTCGACGCCTCCGAGTACGACCTGCTCATCATCGGGGCCGGCTCGGCGGCGTTCGCGGCTGCCATCAAGGCTCGCGATCAGGGCGCGCGGGTGGCGCTCGTCGAGCACGGGACCGTGGGGGGCACCTGCGTTAACGTGGGATGCGTGCCCTCCAAGGCGCTGCTTCGGGCGGGCGAGGTCTGCTTCCAGGCAGGCCACCAGGACTTCGCGGGCGTGGAGACCTCCGCCGGCAAGGCGGACCTCGCCGCGCTCGTCGCCCAGAAGGACGAGCTCGTCGAGGTGATGCGGCAGGAGAAGTACATCGACCTCGTGGACGCCTATGGCTTCGAGCTGATCCCGGGCCATGCCGAGTTCGTCGGTCCGGACACGCTCTCGGTCGACGGCCGTACCATCACGGCCGGCGCGTACCTGGTCGCGACCGGCGCATCCCCCGCGGTGCCGCCGATCGAGGGGCTGCAGGACGCTGGCTACCTCACCAGCACGACGGCGCTCGACCTGAAGGAGCTGCCCGGGTCGATGGCGGTGATCGGGGCAAACGCCATCGGCCTCGAGCTCGGCCAGTTCTTCCTTCACCTCGGGACGAAGGTGTTCTTCTTCGACGTCCTCGAGCGGATCGCTCCCTTCGAGGAGCCCGAGGTCTCCGAGGCCTTCACCGGGATCCTCCGCGACCAGGGTGCGGAGGTCCTCGCCCCGGCCAGGATCGTGAAGGTGACGGCGACTGACGGGAAGCGGATCGTGTACGCGGAGGTGGATGGGGCCCTCCGGGAGTTCCCCGTCGACCAGGTGCTGGTGGCGACGGGCCGCATCCCGAACACGGCCGGGATGGGCCTGGAGGAGGCCGGTGTGCAGCTCGATCCGCGTAGGGCCATCGTGGTGGACGAGCACCTGCGGACCACGAACCCGCGGGTCTTCGCCGCCGGCGACTGCACGCCCGCGCCCCAATTCGTCTACGTCTCCGCCTACGAGGGCAACCTGGCGGCCGAGAACGCCCTGAAGGGCGCCTCCCGAACCGTGGATCTCCGGGCCCTGCCCAGGGTCACGTTCACCAGCCCCCAGATCGCGTCGGCGGGTCTGACGGAGGCGCAGGCCGAGGAGCAAGGCCGGGCTGTGAAGACGTCGGTCCTCCCGCTGTCATCGGTCCCGCGGGCGATCGTGAACCGCGAGACGAGGGGGTTGATCAAGGTCGTGGCAGACGCATCGACGGAAGAGATCCTCGGAGTCTCGATCCTCGGCGAGAGCGCCGGTGAGGTGATCCAGTCGGCAGTGCTCGCGATCAAGTTCCGCTTGACGGTGAAGGAAGTGGCGGAGACCTTCCACCCGTACCTCACGATCGCGGAAGGTCTGAAGCTCGCTTCGCAGACGTTCAGCAAAGACGTGGCCATGCTCTCGTGCTGCGCCGCGTGAGACCGTGAGGGGCGGTGGCAACGTGAAAGTCATTGCCTCCCGGGAGGCGGTGGGGTTCATCCGGGAGCATGGTGGCCGGCTCTACGTGTGGGCGGACCTGCTGCGCTGCACCGGGCCCAGGTGCTCGTTCCTCGCCACCTCGGTCGACGCTCCCAAGGACCCGCACGAGTTCCGGCGGTTCGGTGGCGAGGATTTCGAACTCTTCTTCAGCGACGAGGGGCTCGAATCGCCCGCCGCCCTCAAGCTCGCCCTTGCGGGCTGGCGGAAGAAGTGGATCGACGTCCGCGGTGTGGGCTCCTGGCCGGGAATGGAAGTCCGGGAATAGGTGACCCGTTCGTGGCCACAGCGGCTCGGCCCGATGGCTCGTCGGAGACGCGTTCACGGCCGCCGCGTGAGAGGCCGCTCGGGATCTTCTGCGTGGAGGGAGCGTGGTCCCCGAAGCTGACCAGCAAGGCGAGCGTGAGGGACCTGCTGGAGCTGCTGGAGAAGGTGGACGGGATCCCCTTCATCCATCACCCTGTCGACACCGTCGAAGGCCTGTTCGACGCCCTCCGCCGCTGGAAGCAGAAGCAGTACGCTCGCTATTCCCTGGGCTACCTCGCGTTCCACGGTGAGCCGGGGCGGATCCAGGTCGGTCGCCGCTCCGTCTCGCTCGAGGAGGTCGGGGAGGCGCTTCGCGGTTCGTCCGAGAAGATCCTGTACTTCGGGTCGTGCTCGGTGCTCCGCGTCCCCGGGCGCGACCTCGACGCGTTCTGCGACCTCAGCGGCTCGCCCTGCGTCATCGGGTTCACGCAGGACGTGAACTGGCTGGAGTCGGCGGCTCTCGACCTCATCCTGCTGGATGCGATCGCCCGCCGCCGGGATCCGCGCGACGTGCGCCGGTGGCTGGTCAAGGAGTTCCAAGGGCTGGCCGACCGCCTCGGCCTCCGGGTCTGCTGCGCCTCGACCTTCGAAGGCCCTCAGATCCGCTGACGGGTCGCTGCTGCGGCGCTCATCCAAGGATGGGGAGAAACGTGGTGCCGGGCGAGGGCCCTTCGCGGCCCCCGCCCCGCACGGCGGCGCTCGGTTCGCCGGGTCTTCAGGCCGCCTGACGGATATCTTCGCGCGACTCGTATCCAGCAGCAGCCACGGCCCTCACACCCCTTGTCGGGCGCGACAGGCCGAGCGCTCCGAGGGCGAACACCTGGACCACCCCACCGGCCGTGACCATGAGCCAGCTCGTCGAGGCACCCTCGAACACGAGCGACGCCACGATGAGGAACGAGGCCAGCAGGACCGTCGCCACGGCTCCAGTGGCCGCGAGGGGATCGCGGCGGGCGACGTCGGCGCCGAAGTCGATGACCCCGATGATCGCGATCGCGGTCGCGGTCGCGAACGCGATCCAGAGCGCTACGCCGGCGCCGAAAACGCTGATCTCGACGATCAGCCAAAGGCCAGCAGCCCCGTGATCCACTTCAGGACCCTGCTCATCATGTCCGCCTCCTCTGAGGTTCCGGTTCCGATCTGCTTAGTCGGTGGAGCGACCGAGGAGGGGCGAGCGAAGGACCACGCGCGGATCAACGGTATTCGGCACACACGCAACGCACCGTGGACTCGAGCAGGTCGAGCGCCTCGCCCCGGAACGTGTGCCGGGTCCCGTCCCGGTCCACGACGACGACGAGGCAGGAGGAGCCCGTATGGGCTCGGCACCCCGCATCGTGCATCTCGACGATCACGGCGCCCCTCCTCAGGAGCTCTCCGAGCTCACGAGAAGGATCGCCGACGGTCGCGTCTACGTCCATACCGCTGTTTGGTCGACGCAGGTCCGCCGGAGGGTCGCGCGGCCCCCGATCGCCGGCCGGAACGACCAACCTCCCATGGCGACAAACCGCGGCGCTGGCGACCCCCTTGAGGCCTTCAAGCGGGCGGGAACCGTTCTCGCCGTCTGCGCGCATCCCGACGACGAATCGTGCGGCCTGGGGGCCGTGCTCGCCCTCGCCGTCTCCCTCGGCAAGCACGTCAGCCTGCTCACATGCACGCACGGGGAGGCCGGGATCACGCCAACCTGGCGAGGGAGCCGGGAGGAGCTCGCCGCGACACGGGAAGGCGAGCTGGGTCGCGCGGCGGAGATCCTCGGGGTCCACCGCAGGATCACCCTCGAGTATCCGGACGGCCTGCTGAGTGAGACCGATCCCGAAGCGCTCGACCGCGAGTGCCTGCACATGCACGGGTGGCAGCCGGACGTCGTGCTCGCGTACGACCCGCTGGGAGTGACGTGCCACCCCGACCACGTCGCGGTCGGCGAGTCCGTGATGCGGGTTTGGGGCAGGACGCCGAACCCGCCGGCCCTGCTCTTCTGGACGATCCCGGACCATGTCGCCGCTGTGATGCAGGACGCCCTTGCCGAGTGCTACGCGGGACGGCCGGCCACCGAGCTCATCCCGGTGGATGTCGGCCCGTTTCGGGAACGTCAACGCTGGGCGGTCGCTGCGCACGCCAGCCAATCTTGCGACCTCTCGCCCCAGTTCGCGTTGCGGCTGGAGCTTTGCGGGCCGTTCGACTACCTGACCTCTCCGCAGCTCTGGGGCAGCAGCCCACACGGCGACCCGTCTTCGAGCGAGGCGCGACTAAACCCATCGAACTCGATCAAGGAGGCGACCTGATGGTCAACAACGAGGCGGTTCGGCTCGTGCTCAACATCGTCGTTCTCTCCCTTGCCTTCTGGTGGGGCTTGCGGGAGGGAAGGGGAGCGGACGTCGCTCGGGCGAAGGGAGGGAAGGATGACTAGCGGCCGCATCGCCGTCGGTCTCGTGGCCCTCTGGCTCGCGGTGATCGGCGTCTTGCTCGGATGGACCTTCGCCATGTACCGGCTGTTCCAGGAAGGCCAGGCGGTCATCGGCGCCGCGGTGGGGCTGGCCCTCCCGGCGGCCGCGACCCTGGTCTCGCTCCTGGCCTGGGGGACGAGTTCGGAGGAGGGATCGTGAACATCCTGGCTGCCTTCGGTTTCGACGTGAGCGCGCCCGTTCTGGTCCTCGCGTTCGTGTATCTGGCCCTCATCGGCGTGGCCGTCACGTCGGCAGGGCTGTACCTCGCGTACAGGCTGCTTCGAGCGTTCTGAGGAGGTGAGGGGATGCAGCCGCTTTCGATCGGCACCTACGTGGACGTCGTCCTGGTGTCCACCGTGGTCGCGTTGATGCTGTACCCGTGGGCGGGAAGGCCGGCCTACCTCGCCTACAAGACCCCGGTGTTCATCACCGGCGTCGTGTTCATGCCGTTGTTCCTCTACATCGGCTCGGTGTTGTCGTCGAACATCGAGCCCCTCTCGACCCAGGCCACCCTGCTGCTGGTGGGCCTCGGGCTGTTCTGGCTCTCCGCCGCCGTTCTCGCCCTGCCGCAGGCGCAGGGTGACTACCTACCGGGGCTCGGTTTCCGCCCCGACCTGATCCTCCCCGGCGGCGTGAACCTGGTGAAGGGCGTCATCCTCACCGGGCTCGGCCTGATGCTCGCCTTCCAGCCGGAATTCAGGCTTCCGGCCTGGAACTGGTGGGGCTTCACGCTCGCCTTCTGGGGGATCCTCACGATCATCCCGGTACGGGGCATGCTCAAGATGCTGATGCGCCGGGGCCGGCTCCTCGGGGAGCCCTGGGCGACCTCGTGGTGGGCGATCGCCCTGCGGGAGAGCGTCCTGTTCCTGGGATTGGGGATCCTGATGTACGGGCTCCTCAACGCGTTCATGGGTGCGATCCCGTTCACCACGATCTATCCCAAGCTGTGGGTGACCTGGTCGATCGTCGGCGGAGCCTTCGTCCTGCTCGTGATCGCACGTCCGCTGCTCAAGGTGGCGATCCGGGAGGGCGACGAGCGCTGGTGGCAGACGATCGCGAAGCAGCTCCTGCTCTACGCGAGCTTCGTCGGGATGATCTACGGTCTCGCGTCCTCGTTCATGAACCAATGGCTGTGGTTCCATCCCGGCTCGAACCCGGCCGGGTTCGCCATGGGGCTCTCGCTGGTAGGGGCGGGTTTCCTTCTGGCCGTTCCGCTGCGGGCTGCGGCGGTGCGCAACGAGTGGAGGGCGACCGCGCGCATCATGACAGGACGGGTTTGCGACCTCGAGGACGACCGCCGACGGGAGTTCGTAAGGCGGCGCGTCGCAGTCCTTGCGGTACAACCCGAGTCGCAGAGGCGCGGCAACATGCGCCGGATGCTGGAGGGTCTGGTGCGGGCCGGAGAAGCACGCCGGCTCCGCTTCCTGGAGTCGATGGTTGGGGTGCTTGCGGAGTTGCCCGCCGAGTCTCGGGATGCGGTGATGCGCTCGAACGCGGCGTGTCTCGGCGAGCTTCCGGAGGACGCAAGACGGGAGGTCATGAAGGCGATGATGACGTCCGTATCCGAGCTGCCGGAGGACAAACGCCAGCCGGTGATGGAGACGATGGCCGGGCTCGTCTCGGCCTGAGGAAGTGCGCGCGAGAAGCGCGGGGAAGGAGACAACGATGTCGATGGGGATGGAGGATATGGCGGCGACCCTGGCGAGCCTGGACGAGAACGCGCGCCGGACGATGCTCCGGTCTCGGCTCGAGGCGTTCGCGGCCATGGGTGACGAGGAGCGCAGGCAGGCGATGGGGCAGATGCTCCACGCGATCCACGCGCTCTCCGACGACGACCACGAGAAGCTCGTGGCGAGCCGGACGTGGGCACTGTCGGAGCTCCCTCGCGAGACTCAGGTGAGCTTGATCCGGACCCACCTATCGGTCCTGGGCGAGCTGCCCGAAGAGGCGCGCCAGCGCGAGATGGGCGCCACGCAGGCCGGGTTGCAGGGCCTGCCCGATGAGGCCCGGCAAGACGTCATGGCGTCGATGCAGGCAGCCGGGTAGGGATCGGCCGTAACTGCGAAGCGGGCTATCTCCGATGCCGGTGGGCGCGAGGATGCGCGGTCTCGCAGGCTCCGTTCGGCCCGGGCCGGGCGACACGTGCCTTGTGACCTGGTGATGTAGAGCGGCGAGGTTCCCGCTCCATGGAGGGCGACAGTCTCACTCAGCCAACGGGTCTTGTCTCGGCCAGCTCCGTGAGCTCCACCGATCCATCGACGGCCGCGTTGATCGAGAGACGCACGGAGCCTCTGCGAAGCCCTTCCAGCCCGATCGGAAGAGCGTTGGCCGGGAGGACCGGTCGGATGCTCAACCCGTCTTCGGTCGGTTCGAGCCCCAAGAGGGCGCGGATCACGAGCAGCACTGAAGCAGCCGCCCATGCCTGGGGACTCGATGTCGTCGGGTAGCCGACCGGGAAGCCGAAGTTATCCTGGGGGAACCCCGAGAAAAGCTCCGGGAGCCGGTACGAGAAGTGGGGAGCCGCGTCCAAGAGCCCTTGCGCGAGTGTGAGGGCTTCCTCGACGAAGCCCGCTCGAGCCAGGCCTGCGATGGCGATCGCAGTATCGTGCGGCCACACGCTGCCGACGTGGTAGGAGACGGGTTTGTAGCCGCGGTTCGACGTCGCGAGCGTGCGGAGGCCCCATCCGCTGAAGAGTTCCGGGGAGACGATCCGCCGGGCCACCTCCTTCTCCTGCTCGGCCGAGAGGATCCCGGTCCAGAGCAGATGTCCCGCGTTGGACGCCACTGCATCGACGCGCCGCTTCTTGCCGTCCAGCGCCAGGGCCGGATAGCCGCCCTCCTCGAGCCAGAAGTCGCGGCGGAACCTCTCGGCCAAGGCGGCGGCCTCCCGGCGCGCGATCGTGGCCTCCACATCCTCCTCGGCCGCGTCGAACAGCTGCGCAGCATCCAGGAGCGCGCGGTACTTGTAGCCTTGAACCTCGGCGAGGGCGATCGGGCCTTCCGCCAGGGCGCCGTCGGCGAACTGGACCGCGTCCCAAGAGTCCTTCCACCCCTGGTTCCGCAGGCCCCGGTCGGTCCGCCCCGGGTACTCGAGGTAGCCGTCGCCGTCGGGGTCACCGTGCGTCCGCATCCACTCGAGCGCTCGTCGCACGTTCGGCAGCAGGGCCTTCACCTCGTCCCAGGCAAGTCCCCATCGATGCGCCTCCGCCACGAGGATCACGAAGAGGGGTGTGGCGTCGACGGTGCCGTAGTAGACGTCCGTACCTCCGCGAACGGCCACCTCGCCGAAGCGAATCTCGTGCAGGATCTTGCCGGGCTGCTCCTCTGACGTCTCGTCCTCCTTCTCCCCCTGGTGTCGCGCGAGGGTGCGAAGCACCCCAGCGGCCAGCTCGCGGTCGAATGGGAGTGTCATAAAGGCGGTGAGGATGGCGTCGCGTCCGAAGAGGGTCATGAACCAGGGGAGACCGGCCGCCACGACGAGGTCGCCCTGCCCGTCCGGGTCCTCCATGAGTAGGGCGGTGAGGTCGCCCACACCCTGCCGGTACAGGTGGTTCAAGGCGTCCCAGCCCGACCGGAGCTCCGGGAACGCCGCGCGCCAGACCGCTGCCCGCTTCGCAAGGGGGACGGCGAGACTTCCAAAAGCCTCGCACCTGCACTTGGGGAGGCACCGGGCCGCACCTAGGTTGAGGCACACCTCGACGCACGTGTGCCACGTCTCGTCGGGCGAGAGTGTTACACGGAACCGGGCTCCCGACGTCGTGATCTCCTCAGGGCGGGCTGTGAGGCGGACCTCCGTGGCGCGGCGGAAGCCGTCGTGCGCATACTCGAGCTCTAGGAGGCGTTCCTCCGGGACGACGCGGCGCGTGATGTCCGCCGTCCCCGCGCCACCAAGGGCCTTCACCTCGAACAGGTCGGCGAAGTCGGCCTCGATCAGGAACTCCACGGTGAGCTTGACTGGCTCCAGCCCGTGGTTCGTGATGTCCAGGTCCTCATGAAGACCATCACCGACGAACCGGTTCCGCACCGCCACGATGGGGGACTCACCAGGCCCCTCCAACGGCACACGGAGGACGAACCGGGCGGAGTACGGGTCGACTGCCCGGGCCGCCAGGGCCTCTGGCCTCTGCCCGTCAACGAGCAGCTCGAGCCGGGAAAGGAACCGCGTGTCTCGATGAAAGAGCCCCTGAGCCCCGCCTGGCAGCACGTCGCCCCACGCATCCGAGATGAGGAACGTGGAGCCCTCGACCAAGCTGACGGTGCCGCCCGGGCCCATCCCGACCCGTGCAACGTCGGCCCACGGGTTGACGCTCAGGTCCTCAGACATCCGATTCTTAGTCGCTCGTTGACGCGCCCAGGGTCCCAGCAAGCCGATTTGCCCACATCGACGGCTTCTACTATGAACGGGTAGGAGTCTTTCCGTCGAGCAGCGAGTCCACCAGGAAGCAGGAGACAGGAGAAAGGAGGGCGGGACGTGAGAGCCATCGACGCCGACGAAGTCGTGGGGCTGCTCTCGGAGGGCGCCCAGCTGGTCGAGGTCCTTCCGGTGGACGAGTACCGGGAGGAACACCTCCCGGGGGCGATCAACCTCCCTCTGAAAGAGCTGGACCGTGAGCGGGTCGCTCGCCTGAACCGCGACGCGCCGGTGATCGTGTACTGCCACGATTACCAGTGAGACATGAGTCCACGAGCCGCGTGGCGGCTCGAGAGCCTGGGGTTTCGGAAGGTGTACGACTACGCCGCGGGAAAGGCCGACTGGTTCGCCCGTGGCCGTCCGATCGAAGGCGAGCGGGCGGAGGTCCCTCGGGTCGGCAGTCTCGCTAGGTCCGACGTCCCGACCTGCCGGCTGGACGAAGCCGTGTCCGGCGTGGCTGAGCGCGTTCGGGCTGCCGGGTGGGACACCTGTATCGTGGTGAACGACGAAGGGGTCGTGCTCGGCCGGCTCTTCGCGAGCGAGCTCTCAAGCGATAGCTCCACGGCAGCCGAAGATGTGATGCGCTCGGGTCCGAGTACGTTCCGTCCGAACGTCGTCGTGGAGGAGATGACGCGCTTTATGGACGAGCGCGACATCTCCACAGCACTCGTTACCACGTCCGAGGGACGCTTGGTCGGCTTGTTCCGGCGATCCGACGCGGAGGAGACGAGCCGAAAATGATCTGCGGGTGCTGCGGTTCGGAGCTCGCCCGGGCCCGGGATCTCCCCGAGACACGTGGGTGGCTCAGAGCAGGCGACCGGGTCTGCATCCGGTGCGAGTGGGTGTTTCCCCGGGAGTTTCTGGGGGAGGGGAACCTGATAGTGACGCGATGCCGCCTTCATTCCCAAGAGGGTCCCGCTGCGCAGGAGCAGCCTACTCCCTGATCCAGAAGTCGAGCGTACGGGCCGAGAGACGTTTCATGCGCCAACCCGAGAGTTCGACGGCAGGCGTCCACGAGGTGTTCGGCCGCAGCGTACAGGCACTCCTATCTAAACTACATTCGTGTAATTTGCGGAGGCGAAGGTTCCAGCGTACGAACCGTGGTGAGCCGGGCCCGCGTGTCTGGGTGAGCGCGAGGGCGTGGGGTCGCGTCGCCTGAGGCCCCTTGCGCCGACGGGAGCGCCGCGTCGACGGTGCGCAGGTTCGTGCCCCAAGGGGGCCTTGGACCAGACCTGCGACGCCTGATGCGCCTCCGGCAGCGGCTACCGCTGCCTTGAAAGGTTCGATCTAACCCGCCCTCGGGTACCGCGATCTGCAGACGGCCGGAACGTGGCTGGCGAACGGAGGCACCCGGCCCCCCGCCTACCAAACTCTGCGCGCCGGGGTCCGGCTGACCGTAACTGACCCCCGTAAACGAGTCCACGCGTGCTATGAGAGTCACGACTGCCCCGAAGGGGCAGGAGGTGACCCTCATGAAGAGGAAGCGCCACACCCCCGAGCAGGTCATCCGCAAGCTGCGTGAGGCCGAGTGCCTGCTCGAGGAGGGCATCGAGCTCCCCGAGGTGATGCGTCGCCTGGAGATCTCGGTCCAGACCTACCATCGCTGGAAGCACCAGTACCACTCCATGCGCCCAGAAGACGTCGTGGTGCTGAAGAACCTGCAGAAGAGAACACCCGCCTGAAGAAGATCGTCGCCGACCAGGCGCTTGACATCGACATGCTAAAGGAGGTGGCTCGGGGAAACTTCTGAGCCCCGAACGCTGCAGACGGGTGGCCCCCCACCTTTGCCGGCGCTTCGGGGTCTCAGAGAGAATGGCCTGCGCCCTGGTCGGACAGGCACGCTCCACCCAACGGCGACGAGCGACGTTCGCCCCCGACGACGAACACCTGCGAAAGCGCCTGCGGGCAATGTACGAGTACTTCAGGGACAGGGTGGAGCGCCTTGGCGGCATACTCAACCTGTTCGCCGGGGCCAGGGGCAAGCGGAGATGCAGGATGACGACTGACTCCGGACACCGCGATCACCCGGATGTCATGGGGAGACCGACGTGAGCGAGTCATCTTCTCCCTCGATCGCCGAGCTCGGCCGCCAACTCGCGGCGCTTCAAGCCGAGAACAGGCGTTTGCGCGACCTGTTGGGTCTTGACGACCCCGCCCGAACCGCCCCGGTGGAGCCATGGAAGCCCAGCCTGTTCCCGGACCAGGAGCCGGGCGCCGATGTCAGGTTGGCGTCTGTTGGCCAGGCGTCGTCTCAACAAGCCAAGGTGGCGCTGTTCCGATCGCTGTTTGCCGGGCGCGAGGACGTGTACGCGCTCAGGTGGGAGAACGAGCGCACCGGCAAGGCCGGCTGGGGCCCGGCGGTCCGAGGTGGCTGGGTCAATGCTCGCAAGCAAGGACGCGAGTACCTGGCCTTCTCCGACCAGGTGATCGCATCCCATCTCGCCGGCGAGATTCACGCCGGGTTGTACCCGCTGCTCCGGGGCGATGCCTGCCGTCTTCTGGTGTGTGACTTCGACGGCACCGGGTGGGTGCTCGACGCCCTTGCCTACCTCGATGCCGCTCGGGCCGCCGGTGTCCCTGCGGCACTCGAGCGGTCGCGCTCGGATGAGGGTGCCCATGTCTGGGTCTTGTTAAGCGGCCCGGTGCCCGCGACCTCAGCTCGCCAGCTCGGCGTGCACCTGCTCCGGGAGGCGATGACCGAACGCGGCGAGCTCGACCTCGCTAGCTACGATCGGCTGTTTCCGACTCAGGACTTCATGCCGAGAGGGTCGTTCGGCAACCTCATCGCCCTGCCGCTGCAAGGCCAGTGCCGCAAGAAAGGAACCACCGTCTTCCTCGACCCGACGACGCTCGAACCCGTCAAGGACCAGTGGGCGTATCTCGCCGGCCTCCCGCGGCTGGCGCGGGAGACGCTGGCGCACATGGTCGAGACGATCGGGCCGGTTGGCGCCGGGCCCGATGATGCCACGTATCGGCGACCTCGATCGTCGATGCCCGCTCCGGCGCCTCCCGAGACGATTCACGCCTGGGCCGGTGCGATGCTGGCCGTTGAGCGAAGCGGCATCCCGCCGGCCCTGCTGTCGGCCCTCAAGCATCTGGCGTCGCTGCACAATCCCCAGTACTACGAGAAGGAACGGCTCCGCCTCTCCACCTGGAACACCCCGCGGTTCATCCGCTGCTACGGCGAGACCCTCGACCGATTGCTGTTGCCCAGGGGCCTTCGGGAACAGGCCGCCTCGATCGTCGCCGAGGCGGGGAGCCGGCTCGGCGTCCACGACGAGTGCCGCGACCCGGAGCCGGTCGGCTTCCGCCTCCGGGCGCGGCTCACCGCCGAGCAGCAACTGGCATGTGATGCCATCGCCTGCAACGACCAGGGGGTCCTGGTCGCTCCTCCCGGCACCGGCAAGACGGTCATCGCGTGTGCGCTCATTGCCCACTACGACCGTCCGACGCTGGTGATCGTCGATCGCAAGCCCCTCGTCGAGCAGTGGCGCGATCGGCTCGCGACCCACCTGGGCCTCGACCCGAAGGCGATCGGTCAGCTCGGCGGGGGACGCAACCGAACGAGAGGCATCGTCGACATCGCCATGGCGCAGAGCCTGGCCCGGCGGGAGGACATCGCGGAGCTCACCGCTGGTTACGGACTGGTGGTCGTCGACGAATGTCACCATGTGCCTGCGGTCACCTTCGAGCGCTGCGTTCGCCAGATCCCGGTCCGGCGATGGCTCGGGCTCACCGCCACGCCGTACCGGCGCGACGGCCTCCAAGGGCTCATCACCATGTATTGCGGACCGATCCGCCACCGGATCACGACGGCGACGGAGGCCATGCCTCACAGGCTCGAGCTCGTGGTCCATCGGACGAAGCTCACGATCCCCGAGGCCGCTGACCTCGGCATCCAGGAGCTGTTCCGCGCACTCGTGGCGGACGCCGAACGGACAAGAGCGATCTGCGCGGACATCGCTGCTGCTGTCGCCAACGGTCGGAACTGCCTCGTGCTCACCCAGTGGACAGAGCACATCGACCTGATCGTCGCCGAGCTCGGACGGCTTGGTCTCTCGCCGCTCGTGCTCCAGGGCGGGATGGGCAAGAAGGCCCGATCGGCGGTGATCGCAGAGCTCACGGCTCGTGGCCCTGCCGGCGGCCTCCTCCTCATCGCCACCGGCAGCTTCCTCGGCGAAGGATTCGACTGCCCGTCGCTCGACACGCTGTTCCTCGCCTTCCCGATCGCCTTCAAGGGCAGGATCGTCCAGTACGTCGGACGGGTGCTGCGCCCGACCGACGAGAAGACCAAGGTCGAGGTCCACGACTACGTCGACGCGGGTGTGCCCGTGCTCGCCCGCATGCATGCCAAGCGTCTTCCCGGGTTCGCGAGCCTCGGATTCGACACGAAAGCCACCCGGTCTGGGCGATCGGTGTGACCTGTGGCCTGCAGAGTGCCGCCCGGCTCCCCGCAGGTACGCCCTGGACAGAGCGACTCTATGCTTTCCCGTGTCAAGATTCACAGAATCAGCTATATTCACAGTCGTTGTGAATAAGAGAGAACTTGTGAAGATCGAGGGTCCCTTCGAGGCGGAGGCCCTCCGCATCCTACGGGAGATCCCGGGCCTGACCGTGATCGCCGAGCCGGGCGGGGCCGATCGTGCCATCGACGCGATCCTTCGCTTCGCCGACAACCGAGCCCCAGTCGCCGTCGAGTTCAAACGCGACGCCAACCCAGCCACCGCGTGGCAGCTCGTCCACTACGCGCAAGCCCGTCCGGACCTGCCGCTCTTGCTCATCGCCGGCAAGACCACAGCAGAGGCCCGGGAGATTCTGCAGGACCATGGCATCGCCGTCATCGACGGCCTTGGCAACGCCCACATCGAGCTGCCCGGCCTCCTTTTTCACCTGGAGGGCCAGCGACGCCCGCAGCGGACCGGCGCCACGACACCGCCGACGCGACTGAGGGGGAAGGCTGGAGTGGTTGCTCAGGCGCTCCTGCTCCACCCGGAGCGCGCATGGCAAGTGAAGAACCTCGCAGAAAAGGCCCAGGTCTCCACTGCCCTCACGCACCGGGTCCTCACCCGCCTGGAAGGAGAAGTAATCGTCACCGCCGAGGGGACCGGTCCGAACCGCGTGCGGCGCCTCACCAACCCGACCGCCCTCCTCGACCTGTGGGCCGAGGAGAACGTCGAGCGGCCGACGCGCACTCTGGGCCATCTGCTCGCGCAGACGCCACAAGAGCTCATCAGGGAGCTTGGGGGCAACCTCGGCCGCAGCGGTGGCGACTACGCGCTCACGGGCGCCGCCGCCGGTAGCCTGGTCGCTCCCTTCATCACGGCGGTTCCCGTCGTCGAGGTGTGGGTGGCGGCCACCGCGGCACCCGAGGATCTGTACGAGGCAGCCAAGGCAGACTCCGTCACCGACGGCCAGAACGTCGTCTTCCTGCAGGCGAAGGACGACACCCCGCTCGCCTTCCGCGAGCTGGCGAGGGACCTGTGGGTGGCCAACCGTTTCCGGCTCTACGCCGACCTGCGGCGTGATCCCCGCCGCGGCCGCGAGCAGGCGGACCACTTGCGCCGGGAGGTGATCGGGTTTTGAGCCGCCGCGAGCACCACACCGACTACGACGAGGAGACGACGGCACGCTGCGAGCGTGCCTTGCTCACGCTGCTCGGTGACCTCGGTCCCTGGCGCGAGCGCATCTACCTGGCCGGTGGCCTCGCGCCGAAATATCTCGTCGGGACGCTCCCCGAGGGCGCACGGGCCCACGTCGGGACGACCGACGTCGACCTCGTCATCGGGCTTGCTCTCGGCGACGAGACGCCGGAGACATACCGCACCCTGCAGAACAATCTGGAGAAGGCGCACTTCGAGCAGAAGGAACCGAGCTTCCGCTGGGCGCGCGACGTCGACGGCGTCACCGTCCTCGTCGAGTTCCTCTGCGAGACCGACGAAGTGGAGCCGGGCCGCATCTTCCGGCCGAAGGACGAGTACACGGGGTCGAAGCTCGCCGCGTTCAACGTCCGCGGCGCTCATCTGGTGCGCGACGACTTCATCGAATGCAACATCGAGGGCGAGCGCCTCGACAGCGGAGGCGGGTCCCGAGTCACCGTGCGGGTGGCGAACGTCCTCCCGTACACGGTGCTCAAGATCCTCGCCTTCCAGGACCGGCACGAGAACAAAGACGCGTACGACCTTGTGTTCACGCTCCTCAACCATGAAGGCGGTCCGCGCGCCGCAGGGCGCGCAGCCGCAGCCAGCCCAGTGGCTCCGCATTCTCAGGCGACCGAGGCCCTCAGTCTTCTCGACGAGCGGTTCCGCGACGCCGGCCAGGATGGCCCGAACGCGTACGGCTCATTTCTCGCCACGCCGGATGATGAGGACGAGAAGGCGAGGTTACGCCAGGAGGCGGTCGCCACCGTCCGGGAGTTTCTGAGAGGCTTTCGCGACGCGGGTCACGCAACGTCGTGAGAACCGCTGGAATCGACCTGTCTTCGCAGGACAAGAAGTCGGCCGCGTGCGTCGTTGAGTGGTCGGGCGGCGCGGCCGCCATCGTGTCGCTCAAGGTTGGTGTCGGCGATGCAGACATCACGCGTCTCATTGGCGAGGTCGACAAGCTGGGCATCGACGTTCCGCTAGATTGGCCAATCGCATTTGCCGAAGCGGTGTCGCGGCATTCCGAGCGCGCGACATGGCCTGCGAACTACAAGCACTTGAACATGGAGGCATACCGGTACCGCAGGACGGACATCCACGTCTGGAAAACGGGAGGGGTGGCTCCGTTGTCGGTGTCGACGGATTGCATCGGCATCCCGGCGATGCGCGCTGCTTCGTTGCTGGCCGCAGTCGAGCCTCGCGTCACACTCGACGGCGCTGGGGTCCTCGTTGAGGTCTACCCTGCCGCTGGGCTAAGGAGATGGGGTTTTCCGTCGCGTCGGTACAAGGGTCCCGATCATGTGGCGGAGCGGCGCACCCTTGTGTCTTCACTCGCCGATCAG
The DNA here is from genome assembly GCA_016201135.1 of Actinomycetota bacterium. GTDB lineage: Bacteria > Actinomycetota > UBA4738 > UBA4738 > HRBIN12 > JACQDK01. The sequence continues at coordinate 289 of JACQDK010000073.1, read as the reverse complement.
AGCGCCGGGTGGCTCTCCTTCCCTGAGTCGGAGCGGACGGCGTGCGAGAAGTCCGACGACGCGTTCGATGGCGCTCATCGCGGCACTGATTGCGCGAGCGGCGTCTGTGGGAATGGTTGACCCCATCCCGGAGGAGGACCGGGCGGCGTCCAAGGTGTTCTTGCGGGAGGCCTCTAGGAAGACCTGCCACTTCTGCTCCGGCGTGAGGCGCTTCCTGCGGTGCTCGCGGTCCTCCAAGTCCCCTCCTCTCCGGGTAGCTTCTACCCGTTCCGGGGAGGGTGCCAGGGGA
>JACQDK010000025.1 GCA_016201135.1 Actinomycetota bacterium | reverse complement strand
GATGTGGAGCGGCTGATCGAGGTCGAGCGTCGGGAGCCGTTCTCGCTACAGCTCCCTGTGGGCGAGGGCACCGAGCTCGGAGACCTTTTGGCAGATGAGCAGAGCCGGCTCGATGCCGTGGAAGACGCCATGCTCAGCCACGAGATCGAGCGGGCGGTGATGAACGAGCTGGATCCCCGAGAGCGCCGGGTCCTGGTGCTCCGGTACGGGCTGGGGAACGGGCACGCCATGACCTTCCGCGACGTGGGCAAGAACCTTGGCCTGTCCGGGGAGCGGGTCCGACTGATCGAGCGGGAGGCTCTCCAGAAGTTGCGGCAGTCGGAGATCATCAGAGCCGCCGGCTGGATCTAGGCACGGCCGCCGGCCAGCAGCGCCATCGTTCGACCTGCACCGCGAGGGCCGGCCCCTTCGGTGGCTGCTCGCGCTCCTGGGGATACCTGTCGAGGAGCAGACTCAGCGCCCGTTCGAACTTCGGGCCCTCGCCGAGGATCCGCGCGCGGCCGTCGGCGCGGACCCACCACAAGCAGCTCCAGTCTTCGTCGTACGAGTCGACGAGGAGGCTCACGCGCGGATCCGCGCGGATGTTGACGAGACGCTGCAACCGCCGATGCCGCTTCGGCTTCTCGTCGACCACCAGCCACACCGTGTCGCCTTCGAGGACGAACACCACGGGAACAAGGTGCGGCGCTCCATCGGGTCGGACCGTCGCCAGGCGGGCAACGCGAGCGGTGGCGAAGCGCTCACGCGCCTCCTTCTCGTTCATCGCGGGGCCAAGCGTACGAGTCGCGGGTCTGCACGGGCTGCGTCCGGTGGATCTGGGACTCGTCTGCTCGAAGCATCGGGGTGCGATCGATCCCCACGAGGCACCGACACGTGCCTTGTCTAGGAGCCCGCCGGAGGTCTTTGGCCCGGGCGGGGAACGAACTCGTCGCAGAAGTCGCCGGCGTGGATCACGCCTCGGACGTACCTGCAGCCGCCGATCGCCAGCCGCGGGAACATGAACTTGCAGTCGGCGCACCGAAGCTCAGGTTTCGTGGCCGGTCGGTAGTTGGCGGCCGACTTGGACAGACCCCAGACCATCGGCATGGCGACCTCCCCCGACAGGAATCCGCACCGATCCTACTCCGCGGGGTGCCACCGTCGTGATTCGCTCCAGCGGTTCCTCGTTGTGCCCGCTTGCCCCCCGTGCTCAGTCCAGAACCGCCACTGGCTCGACTTCAACCAGCTGGCCCTCCGAGCCGAGTCCGTGCTCGGACGAGCTGAGGCTAGCCGCCGATCCGCGACATCTCCACCTTGGGCAGCGGACGGGTCTCAGCGGTGCGGAGCTCGGAGTGACGATCCGTCCGCCTCGTCCAGATGGTGATGAGGCGCTCCGCGATCTCCTCGTCGCTCGCGCCCCCGCGGAGCAGAGACCTGAGGTCGTGGCCCCGCGAGGCGAACAGGCACGTGTAGAGCTGGCCGTCGGCGGAGAGCCGGGCGCGGGTACAGTCGCGGCAGAACGGCTGCGTCACGGAGGCGATGGCGCCGATCTCGCCGGCGCCGTCACGATACCGGTAGCGCCCCGCGACCTCGCCCCGGTAGTTCGGCTCGACGAGCTCGAGCGGCCAGACGGCGTCAATCGACCGGACGATCTCGGCGGCGGGAACCACTTCCTCAAGTCGCCAGCCGTTGGTCATGCCTACGTCCATGTACTCGATGAAGCGAAGAACGTGCCCCGTCCCCCGGAAGTGGTCGGCCATGTCGAGCACGCTGTGATCGTTGACGCCGCGCTTGACCACCATGTTGACCTTGACGGGCGTCAACGCCGCCCGGGCGGCGGCCTCGATGCCCTCCAGCACCCGGGCGACCGGGAAGTCGACGTCGTTCATGGCCTTGAAGACATCGTCCTCCAGTGAGTCGAGGCTGACCGTCACTCGCCGGAGGCCGACCTCGCGAAGCGTCCGAGCCTTTGGCGCTAGCAGGGCGCCGTTCGTCGTCATGGTGAGGTCGCGAAGGCCCTCGATCCCAGCCAGCTGCTCGATCAGGCGCTCTATGTTCCGCCGCACGAGGGGCTCCCCTCCCGTCACGCGGATCTTCCGCACGCCGCAGGCGACGAAAACCCGGGCGAGCCGAGTGATCTCCTCGAACGTCAGCAGCTCCTCTCGCTGGAGGAACTGGAAGTCGCGACCGAACACCTCCTTCGGCATGCAGTAGACGCAGCGGAAGTTGCAGCGGTCGGTGACCGAGACTCTCAGGTCCCGGAGAGGCCGGCCTAGGGCATCGCCGGGTGACCGGTCGCCGTCGGCGGAACCTAGAGCCCCTGCCATTCGCCCACTTCCCTGGAGGAATCGAGATTACATCGGACCGGGAGTAGCCGCCCTTTCGGGCGACGGCAGCCGGACTGGCACTGCAAGTCGTGCGCTGGCCCCCACCCTCTTGCGTTTCAGGCGACTGGTCGTGGACCGGAGGCGCCGGGGTCGAGCCAGGTGAGCTCGAAGAGGCCCTCGTACCTCACGACGATGTCGCCAGCGAGCCAGAGGTCGGCGGTGCATCCGGAGTCGAGGGCAGTGAAACGCCAGCGGCTCGCGGCGAACGTGCCCACCGGTGTCGCGATCTGCTCGTCGCCGGTGAGTTCGTAGCGCTGGCGGACGCGGGTCGGGTCCAGCGTGACCGGCTCCAGGTAGACGACGTCAATCTCGGTAGTGCCGGTGAGGCGGCGCGCGGTGATCGCGTTCGTGGCGGGGGTGAAGTAGTCGAGGTGGACGTCGGGGCCGTAGGGGATCTCGATCGGTTCGTTGTCTCGGTAGCCGGTCAGCGTGGTGCCGTGGGAGCCCGGTTCCAGCAGGATGTCGTGCTCGCCGGTGGCGATGCGCATGCGGGCGATGCGCCAGTCAGCGTCGACCGCGAAGTCGAGCGTCTCGTGGTGTGGTGAAGGGTCCGTGGCCTCAACCTGGCTGAAGTAGCGCCAGCCCATGGGGCCTGGGGCGCAGCGAAACTCCTCGGTCCCGACGGGGTTCCCGCCCTCGCCGAACACAGTGTACCGACCGAACGACATGGGTCAGAGCGTATCGGCCATTGCTTCGGGCACGCGTGCGGAATCGACGAGCCGCGCGGAGCGTTCTCCCGCATAGTCGCAGCCGATACGGAGCGCGAGCGAGACGAAGGAGGCGGCACGGTGGGTCTGATCGAAGCGGACGGTGCCACATTCGAGCGCCCGCCGGCCGGGCGTGTCAAGGCCGTTGATTTCACGCGTGGACGCTGCGAGACGAAGGGCTGAACCACTTCTCCGACAACGAACTCGGCCGCCGGTTCGTCGGGGAGCTGGAGCACCTGTTGCTTTGGGGAGCAGAGAAGGCGCAAGGTGCGAGGAGAAAGGAGCCGTGAAGGGAACCACCATGAAGCTCGTCCTGACGACGTTCGCCCTGCTCCTTTCGGGGACGGCCTGCGCGGCGGCGACGGCCTCGCCCGCCTCCTCGCCGGTCACGCTCGTCTCGCCCGTGATCGCTCCCGTCGGGGACTATCGACTCGATCCACCTCCGGCTGACGTGAAGCCGATCATCTCGGCCGCTGACGGCGTGGCGCAGGTCCACGATCCGTCCGTGGTCACGTCCGTGACCTTGGTGCTGTTCACCGACCTCTCGATGAGCGCACCCGACGGCTCGCTCCGGTTCGACCACGTGCTTGCATGGGACGTCGAGCGCAATGGCTGCTGGCCGGTCCCGGGGCCATCGCCGGTCCAGGGCCAGGACTTCAGCCCGCGCCCTTGCTTCACGCACGACCAGTACCTGGTCGACGCGACCACGGGCCGCATGGTCGAAGAGCTCCAGGGATGGGAGCAGGGCTGAGAACGGCCGGGACAGGGAAGAGCGGATCCTCTTCACCTGCGACCCTTTCTGGTCGCGGAGGGGATGGCGTCGGCATCGACCGACGGGAGCCGGGACCGGTCCTGGTCACGGCGGTGGTGGTGGCCGTGGTCGCCGACCACGCGAACGGGCGACTGGTCCTGTACAACACGACGACGCACAACCGAGTTGGGACGATCCGTGCCGGCGCCGGTCCGCACGGGGTCTGGGCGGCCACCTGGAGGCACGGAAATTTCGATCCGTCATGCGTGCCCGGAATGCTCCCGCCCGGTGGCTCGGGTGGATGAGGTTCCCTCGATCGAGCGGCGTGATGTCCTGGGCGAACTGATCCACGAGTGCCACGCGGTGGTCGCATGATGGATCGGCGTCTTCGTGCCCCTCCGCCCTGACGCCCGAGCCGAGCGCCGTCATCTTCATGTCGGATCTCCTTCCGGAACCGGGCCTCGCGAGGGGAGCGCGATGCCGCGCGACGCGGCGATCGCACGCAGCTCGGGTTCCCGCGGGCAGCCGCGGTAGCCGCCGAAGTCCCCGACCGCGCGGCTGCCGCAGATCACGCCGAGCGTGAGCGACTCCTCGAGCCCCAGCCCGCCGAGCCACCCCAGGAGGAACCCCGCGTTGAAGGAGTCGCCCGCGCCGGTGGTGTCGACGACCTGCACCGGCTCCGCAGGCACTGCCCGCATCTCGTCACCGGCCAGGCCGAGCGCCCCGGCCGCGCCGCGCTTGATCACCACGCATCCGCAGTGCGCCGCCAGCCGCCCCAGCGCGCGCTCCGGGTCGTCCTCGCCCGTCATCGCCGCCGCCTCGGTCTCGTTCGCGAACAGAACGTCGGCCTCGGCGAGAACCTCCGCGAGCGAGCGAGGCGACGACCACCCGGGGCCGCCCCACGCATCGAGCGAGACGGTCATCCCGCGACTGCGAGCGATCGCCTCGAGCTGGGGCGCCCCGTCCACGTAGCCGTGCAGATGCCGGGCGTCGACCCTCGTCGCGATCTCCAACGCACGCGCGTCGAGCTGCGCGTCGTACGTGTCACCGGAGCCCCAGTGGGTGACGAAGCCCCGGTCGCCGTCGAGGTTGAGCGCCACCGAGATCCCGGGGAGCGGTCGGCCCTCGACCTCGAGGAAGTCGGTGGGGAGCCGCTCGGCTTCGAACTCGTCGCGGATAATCCGGCTCCACACGTCGTTGCCGATGGTCGCGACGTATGCGACCCGCAACCCGATGCGGTTCGCGGCGGCCGGCGTGTTGAACGACGTGCCCGCGCACACGCCGAGCCCGTCGGCCTCGATGTCCTTGCCGAGCGCCGGCCACTCGTGCAGCCCCGAGAACATCACATCGACCGAGGGCCGCCCCGCGACCAGCAGGTCGAACGGCGCGCTCATCCGTTGCCCCAGGCTGCGCGGTCGACGATGACGGTAACGCCGGAGGCCGCCTCTTGCAGGAACGACGCTGGGACGCCCGGACCGACCGGGCCCTCGAGCGCCCGGTGCGCGATCTCGCGCTTGCTCTTGCCCGAGACGACCAGCACGATCGCGCGCGCCGACAGCAGCTGGCCCATGCCCATCGTCACGGCCCTCGTGGGCACGTCCGCGACCTCTCCCCAGTAGCTGGCGTTGGCCACGATCGTGACTGGCGACAGGTCGACCACGCGCGTCGGGGCCCACGGGTCCGACGGCGGCTCGTTGAACCCGAGGTGCCCGTTCGGGCCGAGGCCCAGGATCGCCAGGTCGAGACCGCCCCGCTCTTCGAGCGCGCGGTCGAACGCCGCGCACGCGCCCTCGAGGTCGCCGCCCAGCGGCAGCCGGACCACTCGCTCGCCGGTGATCCCCAAAGGCTCCAGGAACCTTCGACGCATCCATCCGAACAGCGAGCGTCGGTCCCCGGGCTCGAGCCCGAGGTACTCGTCGAGCTGGTACACCGTGATCCGGGTCGTGTCGGCAAGACCCGAGCGGCGGCACCCGGCCAGCTCCGCGTACAACCCCATCGGCGTGCGGCCGGTCGCCACCACCACCGAGGCCGCCGGGGTCGCTGCGAACACGCCGGCGACGAGGTCGGCGCCGGCCCGGCCGAGCTCGTCGGCGTCCTGGACCACCTGGATGCGCGGGCCGCCCACTCGATCAGCCTCCACGAACGAGCGTGGCGCGGAAGCGGTAGCGGTCGCCCAGGTGGACCGTCTCGCACAGCTCGATCTGACGGCCGGTCTCGTCCTCGCTCTGCTGCCGGCATCGACCCGTGCAGCGGTCACGGCACCTGGACGGGCGCCACGCGGTAGCCGGGGCCGGGCGGCTCATCCGAGGAAGCGCCGAACGCTCCCCTCGACGATCCGCGCGCACGAGGCCACCTCGGAGATCGAGACCCATTCGTCGGGGGCGTGGAAGTTGCCCCCGAGCGGCCCGAACATGAGCGTCGGGATGCCGGCCTTCTGCGATAGACCCGAGTCGGCCCAGGCGTTCAGGCCGTCGGGCTCCAGATGCGTCCCGATCGCCTCGACCGCGGCGTCGTCCAACGCCTCCCAGAGCGCCTCGTGCCCCTCCGCGCGGAACGGGTCGCGGTCCAGCTGCACGACGACCTCCCCTCGGAAATCGGGGAACTCCTCGCGCACCTCGTCGAAGATCGCCTCGATGTCGGCGACGCGGTCCCTGAGGGTCTCCCCCGGCTGGGTTCCGATCTCGATCCCCAGCACGGCCTTGCTCGGGTAGGTCGCGTAGTCGGTCCCTCCCGTGATCGTTCCCGTGTGGAACACCGTCCGCCCGTTGAGCGGGTCGGGGTTCGCCGCGAAGACCTCCCGGTCGAGGTGGTGGAGGCGCCGCACGACCTCGGCCATGTGCACGATCGCATCCACGCCCTCATCGGGTGCGGAGCCGTGGGCCGGCTTGCCGTGCACGACGACGTCGATCCAGCCGAAACCCTGGTGCTCGGTGATCACGCGCGGGAGGCGGTCGGGCTCGACGATCAGCATCGCGTTCATCGCGTAACGCCCGAGCAGGTCCTCGGTCCCGATCGAGACCCCCTCCTCGTCCGCCACGCAGGCGACGAGCAGGTCACCCTTCAAGGACGCGCCGGTCTCGACCAGCGCGCGGAGCGCGAGCAGCGCCGCGGCGCAGCCCGCCTTGTCGTCGGCCGCGCCCAGCCCCACCATCCGGTCGCCCTCGACGACCGGCTCGAGGGCGCGGTCGGCCCAGTTGGCGTAGCCGACGGTGTCGGCGTGGGCGTTCACACAGAGGGTGGGCCCGCCGCCGCTGCCGGCCAGACGGACCACGAAGTTGACCCGGCCCGGCGCGATCTCGTCCAGCATGACCTCCACGGGCAGGTCTCCGACCCACTCAGCCATGAAGCGCGCCACGTCGGCCTCCCCGCGGCCGCTCGGGATCAGCCAGGGCGTGACGGACTCGATCCGAACCAGAGCGGCCAGCAGCTCCTGGGTCTTCGCGTCGGTGATCATCGCTGCGATCCTTCCTCGTCGGCGTTCCGGACGGTCCTCTCGCCGGCGACCGTCCCGCCCGCGGCCGCCTCGCGCGCGTCGTCGCCTTCCAGCGCGAAGTGGCACGCCGCGCCGTGCGCGCCCTCGGAGAGATCGGGGTCATCCTGCGTGCAGGCATCCGGGCGCCCGAGCGCCTCGTATCGCCAGCACCGCGGGTGGAACCGGCAGCCGGCGGGAACGCGCCGCGCCGACGGCGTCTCGCCCTCGAGCAGGATCTGGTCGGCCGTCGCCCCCGCCTCGGGGACCGGGATCACCGAGACGAGCGCCTTCGTGTACGGGTGCATCGGCGAGCCGATCACGTCGGCGGCGGGGCCGAGCTCCACGATCCGGCCCAGGTAGACGACAGCGATCCGGTCGGCCACGATCCACGCGAGCGACAGGTCGTGCGTGATGAACAGGTAGGCAAGGTCGCGCTGCTCGCGCAGCGCGAGCATCAGGGACAGGATCCCGGCGCGCATCGACACGTCGAGCATCGACACGGGCTCGTCGGCGACCACCAGGCTAGGCTCCAGCACCATCGCGGCAGCGATCGCGACGCGCTGCCGCTGCCCGCCGGACAGGTGGTGAGGGTAGCGTCGCGCGATGTCCTCGGCCGGGTGTAGCCCGGCGCGCTCCAGGGCTCGCAGGACGAGCGCGCGCTTCTCGCCGCGGTCGGCGGCACGCCGGTGCACGGTGAGCGGCTCCGCGACGAGGTCGAACACCGTCTGCCGAGGATCGAGCGACTCGTACGGATCCTGGAAGACCATCTGGACGCCCGCGCGGATCGGGCGCAGCGAGCGCTTCGACAGGCGCGTGATGTCCCTGCCCGAGAACTCGATGCTGCCGGCGCTCGGGTCGACCAGGCGCGTCACCGCGCGAGCGATCGACGTCTTGCCGCAGCCCGACTCCCCGACCAGCGCGAGCACCTCTCCCGGCCACACGTCGAACGAGACCCCGTCCACGGCGCGGACGGGCTTCACCCTGCGCTTGCGCGCCTCGTAGGTGACGTGCAGGTCGCGCACACGAAGGACAGGCTCCCCCGCGTCCGCGTTCACGCCCCCGCTCGCGTTCGCGCTCGGGTCCGCGTTCGCGCTCGGGTCCGCGTTCGCGATCACGCCGGCACCTCCCCGCCGACGAGGTGACACGAGGCCACGTGGTCCCTCCCGACCGCGCGCGAGGCCGGATCGTCGGTCCGGCACCGCGGGATCGCGACCGGGCAGCGCGGCGCGAACCGGCAGCCCGGCGGGGGGGCCGCCAGATCCGGCGGGTAGCCCGGCATCCCGTCCACGAACCGCCGCTCGCCGCGCACGTTCGGGAACGCCTGAAGCAACCCCTTGGTGTAGGGGTGCGAGGGGCCACCACCACGCCCACCCGACGGGAACAGCTCGGTCGCGGGAGCTTCCTCCACCACGCGGCCCGCGTACATGATGGCGACCCGGTCGCAGGTCTCGGCCAGCACGGACAGATCGTGCGAGATCAAGATCATCGACAGCCCGAAGCGGTCCTTCAGGTCGCGGAGCAGGTTGAGGATCTGCGCCTGGGTCATCACGTCGAGCGCGGTGACGGGCTCGTCGGCGATCACCAGCTCGGGACGGCACGCGAGCGCCATCGCGATCATCACGCGCTGCCGCATCCCACCGGAGAGCTCGTGGGGATAGTCGTTCGCCCGGTCCTCGGGGATCCCGACCGCGTCGAGCAGCTCGGCGACGCGCGCGTTCGCCTCCTCCTTCGGCGTGTCGGGCTCGTGCCGATCGATCGGCTCACGGATCTGGTGCCCGATCGTGTGGACGGGGTTGAGCGCGTTCATCGCTCCCTGGAACACGACGCTCACTCGACGCCAGCGGACCGTCTCGAGCTGCTTCTCCGTCAGCGCGAGCAGGTCTGTGTCGCCCAGCGTGATCGATCCCGTCACCGTCGCGCTCTCGGGGAGCAGCCGCGGGATCGCGAGCGCGGCCGTCGTCTTGCCGCAGGCCGACTCGCCCGCAAGACCGAGCACCCCCTGCCGGTCGACGTGCAGGTCGACGCCGCCCACCGCCTCGACCGAGCCCGACTCCGTGGCGTAGCTCACGCGCAGGTCGTGGATCTCGAGCAGGCTCATCGCCGCTCCCGCAGCCGGGGGTTCAGCACCCGGTCGAGGGTGTGCCCGGCCAGCGTGAACCCGAGCACGACGAGCACGATCCCCAGGCCCGGGGGCATGAAGTACCACCAGGCGCCACGCCCGACCGCTCCGCTCACGAACGCGAAGTGCAGCATCGTGCCCCACGAGACGTGCACCGGGTCGCCGAGGCCCAGGAACGCGAGCGTCGCCTCCGACAGGATCGAGCCCGCGATCACGAGCACCGCGTTCGCGAAGATCAGCGGGGCGACGTTCGGCAGGACGTGCACGCCCATCACGCGCAGGTCGGAGGCGCCGATCGAGCGAACGCGCACCACGAACTGGCGCTCGCGCAGGGTCAGCACCTGCGAGCGGACGATGCGCGCGATCGAGGGCCACCCCGTGAGCCCGATCACGAGGATGATGATCCCCAGGCTCGAGCCGAAGATCGCGGCGAGCACGATCACCAGCGGGATCGTCGGCAAGACGAGGAAGAAATCGGTGATCCGCATCAGGACCGCGTCGACCCAACCGCCGGCGTACCCCGAGACGAGCCCGACGACCGACCCGACGACGATCGACACCACCGTGGCGAGCAGCCCGACAAGGATCGAGATGCCGGCGCCCGCCAGGAACTGGCGGAACACATCGCGGCCGAGCTCGTCGGTGCCGAGCCAGTGTCCGCTCGAGGGCCGCGCGAAGATGTCAGCCGCCGTGGTCCCGACCTTCGCCGGGTCGAACGGCCAAATCATGGGCCCGACGAACGCGAGCAGCGCGACGAACACGAGCAACAGGATCCCGGCGCGGCCCATCGCGCTCCCCCAGGTCTCCTCCCACACGCGGCGCGCGGTCGCACCCGCGCCGGTCCTCTCCTCGCCGGCGCGTTCGGTCGTCGACGTCAGGTCCGCCATCTACGCCTCCCGCACCCTCGGATCGAGCACGCGGTAGAGCAGGTCGCTCAGGAAGTTCGCCACGATCACAGTGACCGCGAACAGCAGGAAGCACGCCTGCAACACCGGGTAGTCGCGGCGGAGCACGGCCTCGTAGGTCAGCTCCCCCATCCCCGGCCAGCTGAAGACCGTCTCGACCTGGATCGCGCCGCCCACGACGAGCCCGATGTACAGGGCCGACGCGGTGACGACCGGCAGCATCGCGTTGCGGACCCCGTGCCCCCACACGACGCGCCGGCGCGAGAGGCCCTTCGCCTTGGCCGTCGTCACGAAGTCCTCCGTCAGCACGTCCACGAGCGAGCTGCGCGTGATCAGCACGAACTGTCCGATGTCGACGAGCGCGAGCGTGATCGTCGGCAGAATCAGGTGCCGCCCCACGTCCAGCGCCGGCCCGAGGGGCGACGAGTACGCCGCCAGCGGCGTCGAGATCCCGGTGATCGGAAGCAGATGGAACCAGACGCCGAACGCGAACACGAGCAGCATCCCCACCCAGAAAGTCGGCATGCTCCACAGGATCAGCGACGAGATGACGGTGGAGGAGTCGAAAGTCGACCCGCGACGAGCGGCCGAGACCACCCCCAGGAAGATGCCGAGCCCGACCACCAGGATCGTGGCGAACGACAGCAGCACCAGCGTGTTGACCATCCGCTCGCCGACGATGTCGATCACCGGGCGGTGGTAGGTGAGCGAGAACCCCATGTCGCCGTGGAGCAGCGCCTTCACGTAGATCACGAACTGCTGCCACAGCGGCTTGTCCAGGCCCAGCAGCTGCCGGAGCTCCGCGATCGTCTGGGGCGTCAGGCGACCCGATCTGGCGTAGAGCCGGATCGGGTCGCCGGGCAGCACCCGGAACAGCACGAAGTTGAAGGTCACGACCGCGAACAGGAGCGCGACGAGCTGCAGGATCTTCCGGGCCAGGTAAGGAAGCCGCACGTCCTTCCTTCAGCGCTCCTTCCGCCGGCTCACGCGGGCGTCGCGTTCGTGTAGTTGGCGCGCGTGAAGTTGAAGATGATCCCGCCCGGCGTCTCCGTGAACCCCGTCCACAGATCGCTGCGGTAGGCCTGCAGCTTGTCCTGGTACCACATGATGATGTACGCGCAGTCCTCGTAGAACATCTGCTGCGTCTCGTGCACCAGGTTGACCCGGGTCGCGTGATCGAGCTCGGCCGCCTGCTGGTCGTAGAGCGCGTCGTAGCTCGGGTTGGCGTAGTAGACGTCGTTGTTGTTGCCGATCTGGTTCGTGAGCGGCACGCCCAGGAGATAGTCCGGATCGTTGACGCCCGAGTCCCAGCCCCACACGAAGATGTCCCAGTCGGGTGCGTCGGCGTTGTAGACGGTCGAGCCGAGCGTGTTCTCGTCCATCGTATTGAGGTCCAGCTTGATCCCGATCTTCTTCATCGCGTCGCGGAACAGCTGCGCCGCGCGGACGTCCACGGTGGTCGACTCGATCGCGATCAGCCGGAACTCGAGCGGCGTGCCGTCCGGGCTCTCGCGGACGCCGTCGCCGTTCGTGTCCTTGTAGCCCGCCGCATCGAGGAGCTGCATCGCCTTGTTCGGATTGGCGTTCAGCTGCTCGGCCTCCGGCACGTCGAGCATGTAGTCGCCCAGCGCGGGCGGTAGCAGGACGCTCCCCTCGCGGCCGTGGCCGGCCAGCGCGATCTGCACCAGCTGGTTGCGGTCCACGCCGTAGCTCATCGCCTGCCGGACGCTCTTGTCGAGCAGCAGCGGGTTGCCGCCGGACTTCGGATTCGTCGAGACGTTGATCCCGATGTGGTGGAACGAGAAGCCCGGGAGCGAGACGGCCTTCACGCCGCTCGCGCCGCCCAGCCCGTCCCAGATCGTCGGCGGCACCTCGGTGAGGATGTCCACGTCGGCCGCACGGACGCTCTGCGCCATCACGTCCTCGTTCTGGAACAGGACCCAGATGATCGAGGCCGGTCCCGGGGCGGATCCCCAGAACGTGTCGTTGCGGGTCACGGAGACGGTCTGGCCTCGCTGCCACTGCCCGAATCTGTAGGGGCCGGTGCCCACCGGGGTATCGTTCGCGAACTTCTGGATCTGGCCCGGTGTCATACCGTTCCAGATGTGCTTGGGCATGATCGGCACCGCGAGCCCCGGGTCGAAAGCCTGCGGCTTGTGGAACGTCACGACGACGTCGGAGCCGTTCGACGTGACGTCCTTCATGGCCGTGAGCCACTGCGCGTACGCCGAGACCCCCTTCTCGGAGATTAGGGAGTAGGTGAAGACGACGTCCTCGGCCGAGAACGGCGTGCCGTCGTGCCAGGTGACGCCCTCTCGCAGGTGGTAGGTCACCTGAAGACCATCGCTGGAGACGTCCGAGGACGTGGCCAGGGACGGCACGACTCCGAGGTTCGCGTCGTAATCGAACAGCTTGTCGTAGATCAGCTGCTGGATCTCGAGCGCCTCCGTCGAGTACGACGTCAGCGGGTTCATCGTGTCCGGCTCCGAGGACCACCCGACCCGCAACGTCGCGGTGGAGGAGGCCGATCCCCCCGAGGGCGCAGGGCTCACGCTCTGGCCGGCCTGTGTGCACGCGTCGAGGATCGCGGGAAGGCTCGTCATGACGACGGCCCCGCCCGCGGCCCGGAACAGGAACTGCCGCCGCGAGACCTCGCGGACCAACTCCCCCTTCTTCGCTCCTTGCATCATTTGCCGTCCTCCCCTCCGTGCGGTGTCACGCCAACCGGACCCTCGGATCGAGATACGCGTAGCAGATGTCCACGACGACGTTGGCCAGCGTGATCGCGAACGAGGCGATCAGGGTGACCGCCAGGATCACCGGGAGATCGCCCGTGAACACCGACGCCACCGCCCACTGGCCGATGCCCTGCAGGTTGAAGACGGTCTCGGTGATGATGGCACCGCCGAACAGCAGGCCGAGATCCATCCCGAACATGGTGACCATGGGCACGAGACTCGCTCGAAGCGCGTGCTTGAAGATCACGCGGCGCTCGGAGAGGCCCTTCGCTCGCGCGGTGCGTATGAAGTCCTCGCCCATCGTGTCGATGAGGCTCGCGCGGGCCATCCGCGCGTACCAGGCGGCTTCGACCAACGCCAGCACCACCCAGGGCATGATCATGTGGTTCAGCCATGTGAAGAACCCGAACTGCGCGGGCCCGTAGTACCCGGTCCCCGCCGCGACCCCGAGCTTGAACCAGAAGACCCAGAGGAACATCAGACCGATCCAGAACACGGGGGCGGACACGAAGAACAGTGCCAGCCCCATCGCGAGCCGATCCACGAAGCTGCGCTGCTTCACCGCGGAGATCACGCCGACGGGGATCCCGAGCAGGAGCCAGACGAACGACGCCCCGACGGCCAGGGTCGTCGTGATGACGAGCCGGGAGCCCAGCTGCGATCGCACGGGCGCGCGCGTGACGAACGAGAAACCCAGCCCCGGCCATCCGTACTGGTCTCCCAGGAAGATGTGCTTGACGAAGAGCCCGTACTGGACCCACACCGGCTTGTCGAGCCCGAACTCGCGCTGGATTTGCTGGATCACCGCCGGCGTGGGCTGCTTGCCCCCGAACAGGATCGCCGGGTCGACCGGAGCCATGATGAAGAAGATCGCGTAGGTCACGGCGGTGATGACGAGCAGCACGACGCCCACCCACAGCAGCCGGCGCACGACGTAGCGCCACACCGGCTAGCTCACCCCTCCCCGAGGGTCGAGCGCCTCGCGGAATCCCTCGCCCACCAGGTAGAAGGCGAAGGTCATGAGCAGCAGGAACAGCCCCGGGAACACCATCATCCACCACGCGTAGGTGAACAGCGATCCCTCGGTCGCATCGGCCATCATCCGCCCCCACGACGGCGTGGACTGCGGCACGCCGACGCCCAAGAACGACAGCGACGCTTCGAACAGGATGTTGCCTGGGAGCGTCAACGTGGCATAGACCACGATGGGCCCCACCAGGTTGGGCAACAGCTCGGAGAGCACGATCCGCATGTCGCTGACCCCCATCGCGCGCGCCGCTTCCACGAACTCGCGCTGACGGAGTGAGATCACCTGTCCCCTCGCGATCCTGGCGATATACGGCCAGGTGAACAGGGCGATGATCCCGATCACGAGCGACAGGCCTGGCTGTAAGAGCCCATTGAGACACCCGTTGGGTGATGCGGAGCACACCGTCGACAGCCCGATCGCGAACAGCAGGAGCGGCAGCGACAGCCAGACGTCGATCACGCGCGAGATCAGGGTGTCGAGCCAACGACCGTAGAAACCGGCCGTAGCGCCGACGATCACCCCGATCACCGTCGCGATGCCGGTCCCCACCACCGACACGGTGAGGGAGGTCCGCGCCCCGTAGACCACGCGCACGAACAGATCCCGCCCCGCCTGATCGGCTCCGAACCAGAAATGCGCGCGCGGACCCAGGGGCAGCCCCAGCTCCGTCCGCATGCTTTCGAAGAGCTGGTTCGGCGAGTGCCCGACGACCTTCGCGACCAGGGGCGCCAGGATCGCCATCGCGACGAACGTCACGATGACGATCAGGCCCCCGACCGCGACCCGATCCCGCATGAACCTTCGCCAGAAGATCCGCCAGTAGGTGCGGCCGACGAGGGTCTCGGGCAACGGCGGCGCTTCGGCCTGCGCACGGACCGTCAATCAGGCTGCCTCCTCTCCACAGGTCGCCGTCCTCCACGATCTACCCCGGCGCCGGAAGATTGTTGCTGACCGCCACCTGCGTGAACGTCGTCCCCTGGCTGATCGGGTCCGCCTCGAAGTTCGTCACGCTGTCCCCCGTGATCACGATCACGTTGGACCACAGGTACGGCACGATCGGGACGACGTCCTCCATCAGGTGCTGGTCGACGCCCACCCAGCAGGTCGCCCGAGCATCGCCGGTCTTGGTCTCACACTCGGCGATGCTCGAGTCCACGCTCGGCACCCCTCCCGCCGGGTAGGGGATGCCGAGCTTCGCGGCCATCGACGCCGTCAAGCCCGTCAGCGACGTGTTCGGGTTCCCGCTGGCCGCGATCGAGCTGCTGTCGAACATCGGCAGCAGGTAGGTGTAGGCGTCGGCGTAGTCGTAGGCCCAGTTGGCGTTCATGCTGATCGGGATGTCGTTGGCCACCCGCTGCACCGTGTTGTAGGCGGCGCCGGTCTCCAACTCCCGTGGCTTGACATCGATGCCGATCTTCGCGAGGTCCTGCACGACGAAGGGCTCCATCGTCGTCCACGGCGCGATGTTCTGGTTGACCAGCACCAGGTTCTTGCACGCCGCCACGTCGCACATGCCGTCCTGTTGCGGGTCGTACTTCGACAGCTTCATCTCGGCCATGGCCTTCTCGAGGCTGCCCGAGTTCCCCGGCGTGGCGTACGGGTCGGTGTTGGGCAACTGGCCGTGGTAGATGAACGGCGGCGCGATGTGGGTCGCGATGTCGCCGCTGATGGGGCCGCTCCAGGACTTCTGCAACGCGGCCTTGTCGATGATGTAGCTCACAGCCCTGCGCACGTGGACGTCGTCGAACGGCGGGTGCGTCAGGTTCATGCTGATGAACTGCACGTTGCCGTTGGGGAAAGCATTCACGCGCGACGCAAGGGTGGGGTCGGACAGGTAGTGCTGGAGCACCGTCGCCGGCGGTAGGTCGTACCACGACGCGTCCAGGGCTCCCGTCTGCACCTTCTCGAAGATGTCGGCGATCGAGGTGTCCACCGTGATCTCGATCGCGTCCACGTAGGCGGCACGGCCGGAATCGGTATCGGTCGCCGGGTCGTAGGAGGGATTGCGCACCAGGGTCAGGGACCGCACGGGGTCGAAGCCGCTCATCGGCTTGATCGTCGAGCACGAGGAGGGGTCAACGGCCTGCGAGCCCAGGATCTGATAGGGGCCCGACGCCACCAAGTCGCGGCCGTAGCCGCCGGCGCTGGGGAAGCACTTCGCGACCTCGGCCGGAATGGGCGCCGTCGCAGGCAGCGTCAGACGGTAGAGGAAGTCACCCGTCGGATGGGTGAGGTGGAAGACGATGGTCGACGGGTTGGGCGTCTCGATCCCCGAGATCGGTCCGGGCTTGGGCGCCGATCCCGTCATGCCTTGGATCACGCCGAAGAAGTAGAAGCCGTACTGGGCGACCAGCGGCCGCGAATCGATCCGCTCGAAGGCGTAGGCCACATCGGCCGACGTGATCGGCCGATCGAGCGGCGCCCCGAACTTCACGCCGGGCTTCAGTTGGAACGTGTAGGTGAGTCCTCCGTCCGTCGGCTGCGGGATCTCGGTGGCAAGGTCGGGCACCAGTTCCGTTCCCGCTGTACCGGGTGCGAATCGGAAGGTGACGAGCGTCCGCTGGAGGGCGTCGAGCACCCCCCACCCGGGGATGCCGTACTCACCCGTCGGGTCGAGGCCGTCGGTATTGCCGAAAGTCGAGACCCCCACCCGATACACGCCGCCCCGCTTGATGGCGGGGGCTCCCGAGGTCGTTTCGGAGGTGGGCGGCGTGCTGGTACACGCCGCCAGGATCGCGGCCACAACCACGACCACCAGCGCCACGCGAACCGTTCGGGTCCCGATCCAGGTGCGTCTCATCGTGCCCCCACCTTTCTTCCTGTCGGGTCTTCCTGTCGGGCATCAGGAAGCCCTGAGCTCACTCGCCGTTGCCTTGACCGCGTCTTCGAACGCGTTCAGCACGCGGTCCACGTGCTCGTCCGTGTGCGCCGTCGAGACGAACCACAGCTCGATGTTGCTGGGATGGACCATCACGCCGCGCTCCAGCAGCGCGCGGACGAGCGTCGCGTACCGCGGCGAGTTCAGGTGCGCCGCTGCCTCCCGGTAGTTCGTCACCGGGGTCTCGGAGAACCAGACCTGGAACATCGGGCCGACGCCCTGCACCTGAACGGCGACGCCGGCGTCGGTGAGCAGGCGACCGATCCCCTCCTGGAGGCGCGCCGAGATCGCGTAGAGGCGCTCGTAGGTCCCCGGCCTGGACAGGATGCCGAGCGAGGCCTTGACCGCTGCGACCGCGAGCGTGCTCGCGTTGTAGGTCCCGGCGTGCAGGACGCTGCCGTCGGCCACGAGCTCCAGCAGATCCCTGCGACCCCCGACCACGGAGACGGGGAAGCCCCCGCCCAGCGCCTTCG
Source organism: Actinomycetota bacterium (assembly GCA_016201135.1). Taxonomy (GTDB): domain Bacteria; phylum Actinomycetota; class UBA4738; order UBA4738; family HRBIN12; genus JACQDK01. The sequence goes on along the minus strand of JACQDK010000025.1, from coordinate 4,547 downwards.
CCATGGTGGTCAGATCGGGCGTCACGCCGTAGATGCCCTGAGCGCCTCCGAGCCCCACCCGGAACCCGGTGATCACCTCGTCGAAGATCAGCAGGCTGCCGTGCTGCGTCGTGAGACGGCGGAGCGTCTCGAGGTAGCCGGGGTTCGGCGGGATCACGCCGGTGTTCCCCATGATCGGCTCGGTGAGGATCGCGGCGATCTCGCCGCCGCGCTCGGCCATCAGCGCCTCGATCGCTTCGACGTCGTTCCAGGGCATCACGACCAGCCCGGCCCCGAACGCCTGCGGGATCCCGAGCGAGCCGGGCAGCGCGGTCGGCCGCATCGAGGGTCCTGCTTGGGTGAGATCCGGATGATGGCTCCACTCGAGCTGATCGGCCCACCCGTGGTACTGCCCCTCGAACCGCACGACGAGCGAGCGGCCGCTCGCCGCGCGCGCGATGCGCGTCGCGTGCAGCACAGCCTCGGTGCCCGAGTTCGAGAATCGCACCAGCTCGACCGACGGCACGGCATCGATCACCGCCTGCGCGGCCTCGGCCTCCAGCTCGAACGGCAGCGCGTACATCGTGCCGTCCGCGATCGCGGCGGTGACGGCCGCGGTCATCTCCGGGTGCGCGTGGCCGTGGATCATCGGGCCGAGCGCCAGGAGGTGGTCGACGTAGCGGTTGCCGTCCACGTCCCACAGCTCGGCGCCCTCGCCGCGCGCCACGACCGGCGGGGATGGGAGCCACCCGGCGTCCGGCCCACGCGCCCCGCTGTTCACCCCGCCGGCGATCACCTGCTGGGCGAGCTTGTACGCCGCCTCCGACCTCGACGTCTCGTAGCTCATCGTTGCCTCCTCATTCACACGAATTCCAACGCACCGAGCCGCCCGGGCTCGGCCGCGACCCCCGCGAGCCGGCGCTGCGCGAGCGTGAGCGCGAGGCTCGCCGCCCCGCGGGCCACCGCGTGCTCCCCCAGCGCCGAGGCGGCGAGCCTCGGCGGGAAAGGCAGCTCGGCGCGCAGTCGCTCCCCGAGGCGCCCGACCAGCGACGGCTGTCCGCGCACCAGACCGCCGCCGAGCACGACCACCTGCGGGTCGAGCAGCGCGGCCACGTTCACGACGAGGTCCCCGAGCGCGTCCTCGGCGTCGGCAACGACGGCGAGGGCGGCCTCGTCGCCCTGCGCGGCGAGCTCGAACACGCGTTCCGCCGTCAGGCTCGCCGCGGTCGCTCGCGAGGCCTTCCGCCGCTCGGCGTAGCGGACGGGGATCGCCCGGCCGGAGGCGCGCTCCTCCAGACGGCCGGGCGCCAGGTAGGCGATCGCGCCGGCCGACGATCGCGCACCGCGGACCGGACGCCCTCCCACGATCAGCCCGGCGCCGACCCCGAACCCCAGGGACAGGAACACGACTTCGGTGCACCCCTCCGCGGCACCGAACGCGGCCTCGCCGGCGGCCGCGAGCAGGTCGTCGTTGTCGATCGCCACCGGTAGGCCCAGCCGCTCGGACAGCATCTGGGCCACGTCGCGGCCCTTCAATGCCGGCAGGTCGGGGGAGAGCAGGACCTCGCCGCGAGCGGCGTCCACGATGCCCGAGATCCCCGCGGCCGCGGCGACCGGTCGCGCCCGGGCGCGCTCCACGAGGTTGCGGACGACCTGGGCGACCGAGTCCAGCAGCGCGCCGGCCTGGCGAGCGGCCCGGACGGTCACGTTCGCGCTCGACTGCGGCACGCCCCCCAGGTCGGTGAGCATCACGCGCACTCTCGATCCGCCGGCGTCGATCCCGATCACGTGGGCGGCCGCGGGTTGGAACTGGACGACGCGCGGAGGCCGGCCGACGCCCTCCGCGTTCCCCACCCGCTCGACGGCCAGCCCTATGGCCCGCAGCTTGGCGATCGTTCGGCTGATGGACGCCGCTGAGAGCCCGGTGTCCTCCACGAGCTGCGCCCGAGACGCCACGGGCCTGCGGCGGAGGGCTTCCAGGACTTCGATCGAATGCGTCACGCCGACTTTCTTTCCGCGCGGAAGATATTACCCCGCCGCAGTCTTGCAGACCACCTGGGGACCCGTCAAGAGACGTCTTCCGTCGACGAGAGCGCTCTCCGCGCGTCCCCCAAGTGACGCCTACAGGTCGTAGGCCTCTTCACCGTGAAGCTCGGAGTCGAGCCCCTTCAGCTCCACCTCGTCGGGGACCCGCACCGGCTGGAACCGGTCCAGCACCCTCAGGATCACGAGGGTCATGACGAACGCGTACACGACCACGATGGCGACCGCCCCCACCTGCACCCCGAAGAATCGCGCGTTGCCCGCGATGAGACCATCGGCGCCCGCGGGGTTCACCGACAGGTAGGCGAACACCCCGAGCAGGATCGTCCCGAGCACGCCGCCGACGCCGTGGGCGGCCCAGACGTCGAGCGCGTCGTCCCAGCTCATGTGCTCCCGGAACTTCGTCGCCCCGTAGCAGAGAGCGCCCGCTGCCATGCCGATGATGAACGACGCCCAGGTGGGCACGTAGCCCGCGCACGGCGTGATGCATGCGAGGCCCGCGACCGCGCCCGTGAACGCGCCCACGAGGCTCGGCTTTCCATCCTTCCACCAGCTGATCATGAGCCAGGTGCACATCGCGATCGAACCGGCGATGTCGGTGTTGACGAACGCCTGCGCCGCGGCGCCGTTCGCCGCCAGCGCCGACCCCCCGTTGAAGCCGAACCACCCGAACCAGAGCAGGCCGGTCCCGAGCGCCACGAACGCGATGTTGTGCGGCAGCTTCCGCTCGCCCGGACCGAACTTGCGTGAGCCCACGACCCAAACCGACGCCAGCGCCGCGAAGCCGGCGCTCGCGTGCACGACCATGCCTCCGGCGAAATCGAGGGCTCCCCATGACGCGGAGCACCAGGAACTTGAGGTAGCTCTTGAAGTTCACCCGATCGGCGAACGCGCCGGTGATCAGCGCCGGTGTGATGATCGCGAACATCTCCATGTAGACGAAGTGCGCCGCCGCCGGGATCGTGGGGGCCCATGGGCCGGGCGCCGCCCCGACGCCCTTCAGGAAGGCCCAATCGAGGTTCCCGATCAACGGGTTGGTCCCGCTGAAGGCGAGCGAGTAGCCGACGGTCACCCAGATCGTGGTCACGACGCCCATCGAGATGAAGCTCTGCATCATGATCGCGAGGAAGTTCTTGCGACGGACCAGGCCGCCGTAGAAGAAGGCGAGGCCCGGGGTCATCAGCGCCACCAAGGCGGCGCAGATGAGGATGAACCCGGTGTCCCCGGCGTCGATGCTCTTCATATGGTCCCCCCTCGAAGTCCGCCCGCGATCAGACGGGATGCCCGCGTCCTACCGTGACCCGGGCATCCTTACGGTGCAGTCTCAACAACTTGAGAGGCGGGTCAAGGGTTTCGCGTCGCGAACCTGAACGTCGGGGGATCAGCCCCCCTGGGGAAGGAAGCTCAGCTCGGTTCGCTATCGGTCGCCGCCATCGCGGCCTCCCGCGCACCGCCCATCGCCCCGAGGTGGACCCCGAGCCCCATCTCCTGGAGCATGTGCACCATCGGCATGCCCATGTGATCCGCGATCACCGTCTCGACGTGGTGGTCCAGGAGGAAGCGAGCGATGCGCGCGTGATGGGAGCCCTCGGTTCCCGCATCGTGAAGGCTGCCCCACCGGACGTCGAACTCCTGCCAGCTCGCGATCCCGTCTCCGGTTGTCTCCGCGATCGCCACCCGATCCGCGCGACCCCAGCGCGGGTCGATCAAGCCCTCGACCGTCACGGGAACACAGATCACCATCTCAGTCGACCTCCCCCTGTCACGCCGTGCGGGGCGCGAAGGCTCCGATCCGTCATGCCGCCACCGCACGGTACTCGAGGATGAGACCGCCGAACAGGTCTCGTCAGTCCAGGCGCGACCGCGAGGCCGAGATCAACGTCGAAAGGATCTGCCAGGGCGCCGCGCCCTTTTCGAGGTATCCGGCGGCTCCGCTCTGGCGGGCCTCCTGCTCGAGCCCCTCGTCCTTGTACGCCGAGTTCATCACGACCTGCACCCGGGGATCGCGGCTCCTTATCAGCTTGGTCGCGGTGATCCCGTCCATGACCGGCATCCGAAGGTCCATCAGCACCACGTCGGGGCAGAGGCAGCACGCGAGCTGGAAGGCCTCCTCGCCGTCGCCGACTCGCCCGATGACGCAGAACCCCAGCGTCTCGAGCATCTGGCCGAGCGCTCCTCGTACGCGTTCGTCGTCCTCGGCTATAAGGACCCGCACCCGGGGCTCGCCCGGATCCCTCACGGCCTGAAGGATCTCGACCGGCGCCTCATCGAGGCTCGCATCGAGGACACCCGTCTCGAGGAGCTGAGCCTGCGCGGCGCAGGTGCTCGCGGCGCTCGGGCGATCCCAGACCCTCAAGGCGGCGGGACGCCGGCCGCCGCGGGCTGAGGGCACCGGGGCTCGACCGATGGAGGAATAGTCAAGAGTTGTGGAACGGAATCTCGTGATCACGCGGCGTCCTCCTGATCTCCCCGCTCGACCAACCGTCCGTTCACGAACTTCGCGCCCGCTCGAACGAGCGCGACGA
>JACQDK010000078.1 GCA_016201135.1 Actinomycetota bacterium | reverse complement strand
GCGCCGGCGACCGGGCTTGCCCGGGCGGAGCACGATCGCGCCGGCGTCGGTCGGCAGCACCGGGTCGTAGGTGTAGATCGCGTCCGGATCCCCCGTGACGGGTGTCGCGGCGTCGATGACGTCGGCGCCCGCACGCGCGAGCTCCTCACGCAGGGCGGCGTGCTCTTCGGCGGCGCGGCCGGCATCGGGCGCCGCGCGCCATCCGTGGGAGGCCCACGCGGCCAGGTCGCCGGCGCGCGGCGCCCGGACGTAGACGCGCCGGAGCTTCGATGTCTGGTCCTGGATCATCCGTGGAGGCTAGCGCGCCCGTGATCGGATCGGGGCGCGGACCCGCGACACCCGGCACGGCCATAGACTGGCGTGGTGAGCTCCCAGCGGCTCGAGTGGCTCCCCGGCGACGGCGTCCCGCGCTTCCTGGGGAGGGACTCCTGGGGTCACGTCGCGGCGATAGGGGGCGGCGAGGACGGCGACGGATCGAAGCCCTCCGACCTCTTGCCGCTATCCCTGGCCGCGTGCACGGCGCACGACGTCGTGATCATCCTGCGGAAGCAGCGCCAGGACCTCCTCGGCCTCGAGATCCGGATCGAGACGGACCAGGACCCCGAGCCCCCCTGGGCGTTCCGCCGGATCGGGATGCACTTCGTCCTCACCGGCGCGGTTGATCCGGGCAAGGCGCGCAGGGCGATCGACCTCGCCGAGGGGAAGTACTGCGCCGTGGCCGCGACGCTCCGGCCCATCGTCGAGATGGCCTTCACCCTCGAGGTGCTCCCGGCCTGATCTGCTCCCGGACCTACGTGGCTCCGGGTTCCGCCGTGACCTTCTTGAGCCGCGCCGTTACGAACGCGACGGCGATCAGCACCAGGCCGCTCACGAAGAGCGCGATCGGCGCGCCCAGGGTATCGGCCAGGTAGTACATGATCGCCGACAGCAGGTACGAGAACAGGCCGATGCCCGCGACCACGAGCAGCGCGGTGCTGCGGAGCCCGACGCTCGCCACGAGCAGCGCGACCGCCGTGGCGACACCCATCCAGATCCCGAGGTCTGTGCTCCACTGGACCGTGATGGTCGGCGCGTAGAGCGAGGCGATCGCGCCCAGACCGAGGGCGGTGCCGCGGGGCTCCACCAGCCCGCGCCAGCCGCCTACGGCCCACGCCACGCCCAGCGCCCACAGGGACACGCCGTACCAGACCTGGCTGGTCGATCCTCCGCTCGGCGTGGCGAGGTTCCCGATGCCGAAGAGCGCGACCAGCACCGAGGCGAAGAGCGCGATCTGGGTCGTCGTGTTCCGCAGCCACCGGTAGAGCGCGAGGGCGTACGCGGTGGTGCCCACCCCCACGATCAGGAGCGCCGATGTGGCGGGCTCGTCGACGTCGAAGACGGCCTCTGCCAGGAGCCACGCCACCGCGCCGGTCGAAAGCAGCCACAGCACGCCGGCGAACCGCCGGATCGCCGGCTCCTCGTTCCGCCGCAGCGGAAGTCCCGTAGCGAGCAGGGCCAGCGCGACCGCGACCGGCATCGCGAGCTTCACGCCGCGCGCGAAGTCGGGGTAGCGGGGGCCGAGCAGGGTCACGCCCGCGGCGAACGCGAGCGCGGCGCCCAGGTACCCGACCGCCTCTGCCACCAGCGGGATCCGCCGCGACGTCGCGTGCGCCGAACGTTCGAAGCTGAGGATCGCATCGGCTTCCTGCGCGGTGATCAGGTTCTGGCGCACCCATTCCTCGACGTGCCTGGGGACGTCGCTCCCGAACCGGCCGTCGCCCTGCATGCGTGAGGGCGTCTGCGTCGTCATGGCCCTCACCTCCTCGCCTCAACCTTGGGGCCGGGCCCGCCGGGGAGGAACGGCCGAAGGGCCCTCCCACCCCGGGCCCCACCGGCGCGCGGCGCCACCCTGGGACAATCGGGCCGTGGATCGCGCCGGGCTCCGCGAGGTCGTCTCCGCCGGGACGCTGCTCGGCGACGGGGGCATGGGCACGTCGCTGATCGCGAACGGAGCGCCGCTCGACGCGTGCTTCGAGGCCTTCAACGTGCACGACCCGGCCCGAGTGGAGCAGGTCCACCGGGGGTTCGTGGAGGCCGGAGCGCGCCTCGTGCTCACCAACACTTTCGGCGGGAACCGGTTCCGCCTGGATCGCCACGGCGTCGCCGACCGCGTGCACGCTTTCAACCGCGCGGCGCCGACCCTGGCGCGCCGGGCGGGGGCGGAGCTGGTGGGCGGGTCGGTCGGACCCCTCGGCGTGCGGCTCTCGCCCTACGGGCGGGTCCGGGCCGAAGAGGCCTTCGAAGCCTACCGCGAGCAGATCGAGGCACTGCTGGACGGGGGGATCGACCTGATCGAGATCGAGACCCAGACCGACCTGCGGGAGATGGAGCAGGCGCTCGCGGCGGCCCGCGAGGCCGCCCCCGAGATCGCCGTGATCGTGACGGCGACCTTCACGCGCGACGACCGGACCCTGCTCGGCTCTCCACCCGAGGAGGTGGCGCGCCGTCTGGCAGAGCTCGGCGCCGACGCGATCGGCGTGAACTGCGGAGAGGGTCCGGCGCAGGTGCTGCGGGTGCTCCGCGCGATGCGCCCGTGGGCCGCCGGCGTGCCGCTCGTGGCCCGCCCGAACGCGGGTGGGCCTCGCGAGGTCGCCGGCCGCTTCGTCTACCCGGCCACGCCGGACTACTTCGCCGAGCACGTGCGGGCGTTCGTCCGCGAGGGCGCGGCCGTCGTGGGCGGGTGCTGCGGCACCGGGCCGGCACACACGCGGGCCATGGCGGCGGCGCTCGTGGGAGCCCCCGCCGCGGCGCGCGCGGAGGAGAGCGTGACCGTCACGGCGGAGCTCGCCGAGACGCCCGTGGCGCCGGGCGCCCCCCCCACCGAGCTTCAGGCCCGGATCTCCGGGGGCGGGTTCGTGGTGGCGGTCGAGATGGAACCGCCGCGCTCGTACTCCACGGCGACCCTCGTTGCGGCGGCCGAGACGCTCGCGCAGGCCGGGGCCGACGTGATCGATGTGGCCGACAGCCCGATGGCGAAGATGCGGATGAGCGCGTGGGCCGCGTGCCGGCTGATCCAGGAGCGGGTGGGCATCGAGGCGGTGCTGCACTTCCCCACCCGGGGGCGCAACCTGCTGCGGCTGCAGGGCGACCTGCTCGGCGCGTACGCCCTCGGGATCCGGAACCTGTTCGTCTGCGTGGGAGACCCCGTCACGATCGGCGACTTCCCGCAGGGGTCGAACAACGTGGATGTGACCGCGACGGGGCTGCTCGCACTCATCACAGAGGAGTTCAACCGCGGGCGCGATCAGGGCGGCGCCTCGATCGGGGAGCCGACCTCGTTCTTCGTCGGCGCGGCCGTGGCTCCGGCCGCCGAGGACCTCGAGCGCGAGTGCCGCCTGCTGAAGAGGAAGGCCGACGCCGGCGCGGGGTTCGCGCTGTCGCAGCCCGTGTACGACCCGGCGCTCCTGGGGCGGCTCCGCGAGACCTACGAGCGCGTGGCCGGCAAGCCGCTCACGATCCCCGTCCTGGCCGGCGTGCTGCCGCTCGCCACCGCGCGCCACGCGGAGTTCCTGCACAACGAGGTGCCCGGGATCGTGATCCCGGCCTCGATCCGAGACCGGCTCGCAGCGGCCGGCGAGGACGCCGCGCGCGAGGGTGTCGCGATGGCCGTGGAGCTCGTAGGGTCCCTGCGCGCCGCGGGCGCGGCCGGCGTCTACGTGATGCCGCAGTTCGGCCGGTACGACCTGGCGGCCGAGGTCGTGGAGGCCGCCCGGCGCGGCTGACAGCTGACTTCGCCTTCCGGCGCCCCCGACCCCGCGACCTGCGACAATCTCACCTCGTGGACGAGACCGCTCCGGAGCTTCCCCCGGTCCTCAGGGATCTCCTCGACCTGATCCAGGAACGCGTTCTCGTCGAGCGTCGCGACTCCGTCGCCTCGTTCGCCAGGAGCTTCACCCGGCGGCTCAACCAGGACGAGCTCGCCGCCACGGCGCCCGAGGACCTCTTCGACAGGGTCACTTCGGCCTTCTCCTTCGTCGACGAGCGCGGGCTGGAGCCGATCGCCGTCCGCGTCTTCGACCCTGGTTCGGACGCAGACGCGGCGGCCGGGACCGTGCTCGAGACGAACACCGACGACGCGCCGTTCCTGGTCGACTCGGTCTCCGAGGAGCTGTCGGCGCGGGGCCTGCCCGTGCGGCGCCTGTTGCACCCGGTGCGACTTCGAGCCCATGCGAGAGCGGATCCGGCACATGATGGATCTCGCGCGCTCGGCCGCCGTTCGCTACAGCCCGCAGGAGGTCGGTGAGACCGTCGCCTTCCTCGAGTGGCTCGTGCAGCTGAACTTCGTGCTCCTCGGCTACCGGGAGTACGACCTGATCGAGACCCCGGCCGGACGCGCGATCCACGCGGTGTCCGGCTCGGGCCTGGGGATCCTGTCGGACACGTCCGGCTCGACCTTCGCGGAGCCCACGCTCCTGTCCGACATAGAGGAGGCTCTCCGGCTGCGCATCGAGGACGGGGACCTCCTGATCTACGCGAAGACGAACGCCTACTCCACCGTGCACCGGCGGGCGCGGATGGACTACATCGGCGTTCGGAAGGTGGACGCGCAGGGGCGGATCGCGGGGGAGGCCCGGCTGATCGGCCTCTTCACCTCGAAGGCGTACATGGAGCCCGCGGCCAGGACCCCGCTGCTGCACCACAAGCTCGAGCAGGTGATCGCCGCCGAGGATCTGATCACCGGATCCCACGACTACAAGTCGGCCGTCGCCCTGTTCGAGTCGTTCCCGAAGGACGAGCTGTTCCAGGCCTCAGCTCAGGAGCTCCACCGCCTCATCGTGCGCGAGCGGTTCAGCGCGACGCTCCGAAAGAAGGTCCAGAAGCTGATCGTCGAGCGGTTCAACGGCTCCACCGTCGACTATCACCTGTCCATCGGCGAGACCGAGACGGCGCGGATCTTCTTCACCGTCCACGTGGACCCGGAGGTGCACATCCCCGACGTCCCGTACGAGGAGCTCGAGGAAGAGGTCGAGCGGCTCGCCCGCACGTGGGACGACGACCTCGGGGACCGGCTCGTCGAGCGGTTCGGACGCGAGAGGGGACGCGCCCTCGCGGAGAAGTACGCCGCGCGCTTCCCCGACTACTACCGGTCCAACGAGGACTGGGACCTGATCGTCGAGGACGTCATGAACCTCGAAGCGCTGGAGGCGAGCGAGGAGGGGTTCGTGGTCGGGATCGGCAACGAGGCGACCCGCGAGCGGCTCACCCGCGTCCGCCTGTACAAGACCGCCGGCAAGATCGACCTGTCGGCGTTCATGCCGATCCTGGAAGCGCTGGGGCTCACGGTGGTCGAGGAGGTCCCCGTCGGCCTGCTCGGCGAGGGAAAGGTCTACATCCACGACTTCGGCGTGCTGGACGCGCGCGGCGCGGTGCTGAACCTGGAGGAGAACGCCGACCGGGTGGTGTCGTGCATCGCGGCGGTCTGGCGGGGCGACACCGAGTCGGACTCGCTGAACCGGCTCGTGGTCTTCGGCGGGCTCACCTGGGGGCAGGTCGCGATCCTTCGCGCCTATCGCAAGTACGGACAGCGCGTCTTCCCCGCCTTCACCGAGGAGTACCAGAACGACGCCCTGGCGGAGAACCCGCACGTCGCCGCGCTCCTCATGAAGTTGTTCCACGCGAAGTTCGATCCCTCGGACCCGGCCGACGAGCAGGACGTTCTGGCCGTGCGCCGGCAGATCCTGGCCGACCTGCGGAGCGTGGCCTCGCTAGACATGGACCGGATCCTGCGGAACTTCCTCGGGATGATCGAGGCCACGGTCCGAACCAACGCGTTCCAGCCCGGCCGGGACTGCCTCTCCCTGAAGCTCCGTTCGGCCGACGTGCCCGACATGCCCAAGCCCCATCCTCTCTACGAGATCTTCGTGTACTCGCCGTGGATGGAGGCGATCCACCTGCGCGGCGGGAAGGTCGCCAGGGGCGGCATCCGGTGGTCCGACCGGAAGGAGGACTACCGCACCGAGATCCTCGGCCTGATGAAGGCGCAGAAGGTGAAGAACGCGGTCATCGTTCCCGACGGCTCGAAGGGCGGGTTCGTCCTGAGGCGCCAGCCGCCGACCCCCGAGGACCTCCGCGCGGAGGTGCAGGCCCAGTACCGCGCGTTCATGCGAGGCCTGCTGGACCTGACCGACAACCTCGTCGACGGCAAGGTCGTGCACCCCGAGGGCCTGCGGGTCCTGGACGAGGAGGATCCGTACCTGGTGGTGGCGGCCGACAAGGGGACGGCCACCTTCAGCGACCTCGCGAACTCGGTTGCGCTCGAGTACGCCTTCTGGCTGGGCGATGCGTTCGCGAGCGGAGGCTCGGACGGCTACGACCACAAGGCGCTCGGCATCACGGCCCGCGGGGCTTGGGAGTCGGTGAAGCGTCACTTCCGCGAGCTCGGCGTCGACGTGATGAGCCAGCCCTTCACGGTGATCGGGGTCGGCGACATGTCAGGCGACGTGTTCGGCAACGGCATGCTCCTGTCGCCTCAGATCCGCCTGGTGGCCGCGTTCGACCACCGCCATGTCTTCATCGACCCCGATCCGGACCCGATCGCAGCCCTCGACGAGCGCCGGCGGCTCTTCGAGCTTCCCGGATCGTCGTGGGGCGACTACGACCGGTCGAAGATGTCCGCGGGCGCAGACGTCGTGGAGCGGCGGGCGAAGTCGGTGACGCTTTCGCCGCAGGCCCGCACCGTGCTCGCGCTCCCCGAAGGCGCCCCCGCGGAGATGACGCCGAACGACGTGATCAAGGCGATCCTGAAGGCCCCTGTCGACCTCATGTGGAACGGCGGCATCGGCACCTACGTGAAGTCCTCGGGCGAGACGAACGCCGAGGTCGGTGATCGGACGAACGACCGCGTGCGCGTGAACGGCGCCGACCTGCGCTGCCGCGTCGTGGCCGAGGGCGGAAACCTCGGGTTCACACAGCGCGGCAGGATCGAGTTCACGCAGCGGGGCGGTCGCATCAACACCGACTTCATCGACAACTCGGCGGGCGTCGACACGTCGGACCACGAGGTGAACCTGAAGATCCTGTTCGGGCAGGCGATCGCGCGCGGCGAGCTGACGCTCGAAGGGCGGAACGAGCTGCTTCAGGACTCGGCCCCCGACGTCGTGGAGCACGTCCTCTACGACAACTACCTCCAGGCGCAGATCCTGTCCCAGGAGGTCGACGCGTCGGCGCACCGGATCGAGGCCTACGAGGACCTGATGCAGCAGCTCGAGGCCGAGGGAGAGCTAGAGCGAGAGGTCGAGTTCCTGCCGCCGGGCGAGGAGATGGCCGAGCGGCGCGCGAACGGTGTCGGCATGGCGCGTCCCGAGCTGGCCGTTCTGCTCGCGTACGCGAAGCGGAGCGCCGCGGCGGCGCTGCTCCGCTCGGACCTGCCGGACTCGATGTACCTCGAGCGCGATCTACAGAAGTACTTCCCGCCGAAGGTGGTGGCCAGGTTCGGGCACCTGATCCCCGAGCACCCCCTCCGCCGCGAGCTCCTCGCCACGGTGATGGCGAACGACGTCGTGAACGATCAGGGCATCACCTTCGTGACCCGTATGGTCACCGAGACGGGCGCGAGGCCCGCCGACGTCGTGCGCGCCTTCCGGATAGCGCGCGACGTCGCCGGCGCCGTCGAAAGGTGGGCGGCGATCGAGGCGCTCGACGGCGTGATCGACCCGGCCCTGCAGAACGAGTTGATGTCGGGGGTCGACTGGCTCGTCGAGGCCACCTCGCGGTGGTACCTGGTGCAGAGCGCCGGCCAGAGGCTCGCGGAGGCGATCGAGGACTCGCGCGACGCGTTCGCCGAGCTGTCGGAGATCATCTCGACGATCGGGCCGGACTCCTGGCGTGAGCAGCACGAGCACACCGTCCGGCGTTTCCTGGCCGAGGGCGTTCCCGAGGACGTCGCGCGCCGGCACGCCTACCAGGCCGAGCTCGTGCACGGTCCGGACATCATCAGCGTGTCGCGCGAGAGCGGGCGCCCGGTGAAGGACGTGGGGCGGGTGTTCTTCCTGCTGGGCGAGCGGCTCGACATCGACTGGCTCGAGTCCCGCCTGGAGGAGCTGCCCACGGGCTCGAAGTGGCAGCGGTGGGCGGTCCAGTCCATGGAGGACGACGTCTTCCTGGTCAGGCGCCAGCTAGCCGAGAGGGCGATCGAGGAGAGCGAGGGCCTGCCGGTGGACGATGCCGTGGAGGCGTTCCTCCAGCGTCGGGCCGACACCTACGAGCGTCTTCAGCGGTTCATGCGCGGCCTGGCGATGGAGGGCGTGGGGGACCTGGCGCAGCTCACCGTGGCTCTCCGCCAGATCCGCGCCCTGGTGGGATAGGCCCGGGGCCGCGCCGCGGATCCCGGACGGTGCCTAGGTGCGGCTGGACCGCAACACGCGCACGGCTCCGGCGGCCGGCGTGAAGAGCGACTCGTGCCCGTCGCGCCACCTCACGCGATACGTGACTCCGACGGCTCGCTGGACGATCTCGAGGACCTCTCCTTCGCGCCGCACGCCGCCGACCCGCTCGGTCTCGACGGCGATCGTGTCTCCGACCTGAACGTCCATCGTGGACCTCCCGATCTTCGCCTCACGCACAGGGTAGCGCGGGACGATCGACGGGGTCGAGCCGCGCCGTCGCTACCCGTAGAAGATCGCCGTGACCCAGAACCAGCCCTTGTACCTGACGACGCCGACGCCCACCCTTCGGTAGTCCGGCAGAAGGAGGTTCGCGCGATGATCGGCGCTCTTCATCCAGAGCTTCCTGATCCGCTTCAGCGACCCTGCGGCCCCGAGGTTCTCTCCGGCCACCGTCCATCTGTAGCTCCGGAGCTTGCGGCGGAGATTGCGCGTGTGGAAGAGGCGATCCTCCTCGGCCATCTTCCGGCTGTGCTTGTGCGCGTACCGGGACAGGTCGAAGTTCAGCCGCAGCTCGCGGAGGCCGTGACGCACGCGCACGCGGTTGATCATCTTGAACATGCGGTCGCGGTAGGTCGAGGCCCTCGCGAGGGATGCCGGTCCTGCGGCCAAGAGCGTGACCGCGAGCAAGCCGGCGACGAGTACGGTTCTAGACCGAGTCATCAGGGGGTGCCGTGAGGCTACCCCATGGATCGGGCGGAGTCATCTTCACTGGTCAGAGCGATCAAGACGGCGTGACTGGCGGGCTCGGCGTGGAGCTCGCCGGGGGCTCGAGGGTCTGTGACGTGACGAGGTGCCGGCTCACCGTGAGGGTACCGGTCTCGGGATTCTGCACGATCGTGTCGTACGCCACGAGCTCGGGCGGGCTCCCGGGCCGGAAGTAGAGGACCTGCGCCGACAGCGGCTGCGGTCCCGCGTCGTTGAACAGGATCGGTCCTCCGCCTCCGGTCGTTCCGACCTGGAGGAAGAGCGTGCCGCGATCGATCGTCGCGACGTTCTCGTGCAGATGCCCCTCCACCACCAGCGGCACGAAGCCGGCGATGCACTCCGCCATCTTCACGTCGTGCACGGCGACGATGTCGGGCGGCGTGGGGAGTGCGCGAACGTCGGCCAGGATCCTCGGGCAGATGGCGCGGGAGCGTTCGGCGATCTGGTCCGCGGTCAGGGGCAGGGCGCGGGTCGAGATGAACACGGGATCGCCGATCCCGTAGATCGTGATGCCGTCGACCGTGCGTGCGTCGCCGTCCAGCACGATCGCGTTCGGGATCCTCGCCATCTCGCTCTGCAGCTCCATCGAGTCGTGGCTGCCGCGCACGAAGACGTAGGGTCTGCCGAACGCGGGCACGTTCTGAAGGATCAGGCTCTCGACCGGCGTTCCGAACGAAGTCACGTCGCCGGTGTCGAGCACGAAGTCGACGTCGAAGCCGGCCGCGATCTGCTGCGCGAACGAGTAGCCCACCGGAGAGTCGTGGATGTCCGAGATGTGCAGCACGCGGATCTCGCCGGTGCGCCCGAGCGGACTTGACTGCACGGACGTGTAAGCACCCACCGCGCCGTCGACCACCCTCGTGAGCTGCTCGCGGAACGCGTCGATGTGCTCGGTGGCTGCCTGCACCGGGCCGATCACCTTCGGGGCGAGCGCGAGCGAGCCCGAGAACGTCGGGTGAAGGAACGCGTCGGCGCGGAAAGTGGCGAGGGCCGCCACCTGGAGTCCCCCGACCGCGACGAGCGCCGCGATCACCGCGATCGCGACGCGCCGGACGTCCGTGCGGAAGGCGACCGCCCCCAGCAGCAGCGCCCCCGCAGCGCCGGCGAGGAGCACGCGCACGGCAAGGGCGCGCAGGCGGACGAGGGCGTCGGCCTCCACCCGTGAGGCGAGCCCGTCGAGCCCGCCCTCGGACAGGATGGACGTGAGCTTCGCGACCTCGACGTCTTGAAGGGTCGCCCGCAGGCGCAGCGGGGCTCGGTGCGTGTCGGCGGTGAGGCGTCCGAACGGTGGCAGCTCGATGTCGGTGTGTCCCCGCCCGAACGAGGACGCCAGCTCCACGCGGAACGGGCCGAGCGTGGTGGTGGTCCGGCCCCACAGGGCCATGCCGGCCCACGCACCCGCCAGGCCGACGGCGACGGCGAGCGCGACCGGCGCGGCGCGTTGGAGCGCTGCGCGTTGGAGCGCTGCGCGGCGGAGCGCTGGCGCGCTACCCATGCCTCGACTGTACCGGGCGCTTACTCCTTGCGCCCCGGAGGGTCCATCGCGCGCCCGAGCCGCCCGAGACCCACCGACAGGAGCGTCACGAGGGTCCCGACGATCACCACGACGCCGACGAGGATCGTCGTCGGGTTCGGACCCGGCCCTCCCACTCCGAACGCCTTGACGATCGCGTAGACCGTCACGAACAGGTACACGAGCACGACTACCAGGACCGGCAGCACCACGAAGAACCCGATCGCCGCTAACGCCATCGCGAGCGCGAGGCCGCCGTGCTCCTTCACCGGGCCATCCTACCCGGGGTCACAGCACCGCGGACTCGACCACGAGGTCGCCCTCGGCGAACCGCGACGGCCGCAGTGGGCGCAGGTCGAACGCGTCGCAGCGCCCGGTCGTGACGAGCTCGGCTATCGCCCGCCCGGCGGCCGGCGCGTGCATCAGGCCGTGACCTCCGAACCCGGCGCACTGGAGGAACCCCGGTACCTCCGGGATCTCACCAATGATCGCGTGGCGGTCCGGGGTCTCGGGATAGAGCCCCGCCCAGCAGTGGGCCGGATCGATCGGCGCCTCCGCGAGGAACGGGAACCTGTTCGGCACGCGGTCCGCCAGGTCTTCGAGGAAGGCCGGGTCGACGAAGGTCGAGGTGGAAGGAGGATCGTTCGGGTTCGAGTACGCGATCACCCAGCCTCCCTTCGACTCGCGGCGGACGAGCACGCCCGTGTCGAGGTCCACGCACATGGGGACCGGCGCCGATCCCCCACCGGGATCGGCGACGAGCGCAAGGTTCCGCCGGTAGGGGACGACCGGCAGGTCGATCCCCAGCATCGCCGCCACCGCCCGGGCGCCCGCCCCCGCCGCGTTCACCACCCAGGGTGCCGACCACGATCCCTCGGTGCGGGACACCTCGAAGGCGCCATCCGGGTCCCGCTCGATCGCCCGGACCGCCGCGCCGGTCTCGATCCGGGCGCCCAGCCGGCGCGCCTCGGCGTGCAGGGCCATGACCAGGCCGTGCGGATCCAGGTACCCGTCGCGGGAGTGGAAGGTGCCGGCCCGAAGGCCGCCCGGCCGCACGAACGGCGCGCGCTCCAAGATCTGCTGCGGCGCCAGCCATTCGGTCGGGACGCCCAGCGAGCGCTGAAGTTCGCAGGCCGCGCGCAGGCCCCGTTCGCCCTCCTCGGTGCCCGTGAGGAGCAGGTAGCCCACCTGGCGCATCGACAGGAGCCCCGAGTCGCGCTCGAGGGCCTCGAGCTCGCCGATCGAGTACCGGGAGAACTCAACGTTGACGGCGGTGGTGAACTGCGCGCGGAAGCCGCCGTTGGCCCTCGAGGAGGACCCCTGACCGACCGCCGGGCCGGCCTCGAGCACAACGACGCCCTCCGCGCCAGCCCGGCAGAGCTCGCGGGCGACCGAGAGGCCGATCACGCCCCCGCCGACGACGATCAAGTCCGCTGCGCGCACGCGAACATCGTCGCAGGCCCGGACGGCGGGCGCCCGCTGCGCCCGCCGCGGACCGCCCCGCCCCCAGCCGTCCACGGAAGGGCCCTGCCCCTCGGAGGCCACCGACCCTTCCCCGCTCCGGCGTGAGAGGGTTTGCTGCCCGCCGGGCGGACCGGCACGGTCGGGACGGCGGGATGCAAGCGCCGCGATCGTGCGGCATGCTTGGGCGCGCAGCCGAGGAAGGAGTCGACCAGATGAGCGCACCACCGAAGGAAGCGAACGTCGTCGTGATCGGCGCCGGCATCGTCGGCAACTGCATGGCCTACCAGCTCGCCCTGCACGGATGGAAGGACATCGTCCTGCTCGACAAGGGACCGCTGCCGAACCCGGGCGGCTCGACGGGCCATGCCTCGAACTTCATCTTCCTCGTGGATCACTCGAAGGAGATGACGGACTTCACGCTCGACAGCGTCCGGCAGTACGAGGAGCTGGGGGTCTTCACCCGGAGCGGGGGGATCGAGGTCGCTCGCACCACCGAGCGCGTGCAGGAGCTGAAGCGCCGCCTGGCCTCCAGCAGGTCCTGGGGCATCGAGTCCGAGCTGCTCTCGCCCGATCAGGTGAAGGAGCTGGTTCCCTACGTCGCCGCGGACGTGATCCTCGGGGGATTCCACACCCCCGGCGTGGGAGTGGTCGATTCGCTCCGCGCAGGCACGCTCATGCGGGAGAAGGCCCAGGAGCTGGGCGCGCTCACCGTCGTCGCCGGGACCGAGATCGTCGGGATCGACGTCGATGGCGGTCACGCCCGCGGCGTCCGCACGCGCGAGGGCGACATCCGGGCCGAGACCGTCGTGATCGCCTGCGGCATCTGGAGCCCGCGGATCGCGCGGATGGCCGGTGCCTCGATCCCGCTGACACCGGCGGTGCACCAGATGATCAGCGTGGGGCCGGTCCCTCTCTTCGCGACCACCGTGGGCGAGATCGAGTACCCGATCGTCCGAGACATGGACACGAACATGTACGAACGCCAGCACGGAGGCGACCTGGAGGTCGGCTCGTACGCGCACCGGCCGATCCTCCTGGATCCGGACGAGATCCCCTCGATCGAGGAGGCCGCGCTCTCGCCCACCGAGCTCCCGTTCACGCAGGAGGACTTCGACCTTCAGATGGAGCAGGCGCTCGAGCTCGTGCCGGACATCCTCGGCGACGAGCGCGTCGGCATCCGGTACGCGATCAACGGGCTCCTCTCGCTGACGCCCGACGGCGCTCCGATCCTGGGGGAGACGCCCGAGGTGAAGGGCCTGTGGTCCGCCGCCGCGATCTGGATCAAGGAGGCGCCCGGCATCGCGCGCACGGTCGCCGAGTGGATGACGGACGGCACCCCGGAGATCGATCCCCACGGCTCGGACATCGCGCGCTTCTACGACCACCAGAGGACCGCCGCCCACGTGCGGTCCCGGAGCGCCGAGGGGTTCAACAAGACCTACGGGATCGTGCACCCCATGGAGCAATGGTCCTCGAACCGCGACGTGCGCCTCAGCCCGTTCAACGCGCGCGAGCGCGAGCTCGGCGCGGTGTTCTTCGAGGCGGCCGGATGGGAGCGACCGTACTGGTACGGGTCGAACGAGGAGCTCCTCGGCGAGTTCGGCGAGCGCGTGATGCCGCGCGACGGGGAGTGGGAGTCCAGGTGGTGGTCGCCGGTGATCAACGCCGAGCACCTCGCGATGCGCGATCACGCGGGGCTCGTCGACCTGTCGGCGTTCACCATCTTCGACGTGACGGGACCGGGGGCCCCGGCCTTCTTGCAGCGGGTGGCCGTCGCGCAGATGGACGTTCCCGTCGGGCGGGTGGTCTACACCTCTCTGCTGAACGCGGCCGGCGGGATCAGGGCCGACCTCACGATCATGCGCCTGAGGCCGGACGCGTTCCGCGTCGTGACCGGCGGGCACTCGGGCATGGTCGACCGGAAGTGGTTGATCGATCACCTACCGGCCGATGGCTCGGCGCAGCTCCACGACGCGACCTCGGCGTGGTGCACGGTCGGCGTGTGGGGCCCGCGGGCGCGAGACGTGGTCGGCTCGGTGACCGACGACGACGTGTCGAACGAGGGCTTCCCCTTCGCCACGTGCCGGCCGGTCACCCTCGGGACCGTGCGTGCGCTGGCATCGCGCATCTCGTACGTGGGCGAGCTCGGCTGGGAGATCTACGCGCCGATCGAGCAGGGCGCGCGCCTCTGGGACCTGCTGTGGGAGGCGGGCCGGCCTCACGGTCTCGTGCCGGTCGGGATCGGCGCCTACGCCGTCACCGGACGCCTGGAGAAGTCCTACCGGGCGCACGGCAACGAGCTCGACCTCGAGCACGACCTGGTGGAGGCCGGGATGGCGAGACCCTCCGTGAAGGACGAGGACTTCGTCGGACGCGACGCGTACCTGAAGCAGCGGAGCCAGGAGCCCATCCGCCGTCTGTGCACGCTCACGGTGGACGATCCGACGTCGTCCACCGGCGTGAAGCGCTACATGATGGGACGCGAGCCGATCATCACGGGCGACGGCGCCCCGGTGCTCGACGCGAAGGGGCGGCGGTCCTACGTGACGAGCGCCGGCTCCGGACCCTCGCTCGGGGCGCACCTTCTGATGAGCTACCTCCCGTCCGAGATCGCCACGCCGGGAAGGAAGCTCGCCGTCGAGTACTTCGGGGAGCGATACCCGGTGACGGTCGCCGTCGCCGGGAGCACGCCGGTCTTCGACCCCGAGAACGCGCGGATGAAGGGCTGAGCCGTGGAGGTCGTGGTCTGCGTCAAGCGCGTGCCGGCGACGGCCGGCAAGATCACCCTCACCGAGGACGAGGTCGACACGAAGTTCCTCTCGTTCGCGGTCAGCCCGCACGAGGAATGCGCCGTCGAGGAGGCGGTGCGGCTGGTGGAGGCGCACGGCGGCAGCTCCACGGTGCTGACCCTGGGGCCCGCCGAGGCCGCCGATCAGCTGCGCGACGCGCTGGCGATGGGCATCGGCGAGGCGGTGCTGCTGGAGACCGACGGGACGGAGTGGGATGCGGTCGCCACCGCGCGTGCCATCTCGGACGCCGTCAGCGCCCGGCGGGAGCAGGGCCGGGGGCTCGACCTCCTGCTCTTCGGGAACGAGTCCGCCGACACGGGCGACTTCCAGGTGGGCGTCCGGGTGGCGCATGCCCTGGATCTGCCTTGCGTGACCGGGGTGAAGGCCCTCCAGATCGCGGACGGCCGGGCCGTCGCCAAGCGCCAGGTGGGTTCGGGCTGGGAGGTCTTCGAAGTCGACCTGCCGGCCGTCCTCACGATCAAGGAGGGCATCAACCTTCCCCGGTACCCGTCGGTTCCCGGCCGCCTGCGCGCCAAGAAGAAGGAGATCGAGCGGATCGTCCCCGAACGCCGCCCGGCCGGCCCGGAGCGGCTGCGGCTGCACCTCCCCCCCGAGCAGGAACGGGGAGTGCAGATCCTGGGCACCGGCCCCGAGGCCGCGCCGAAGGTGGTCGAGATCCTCCGGGAGATCGGGGTGATGGCCCAATGATCCTCGTCTTCGTCGAGCACGAGGCTGGCGTCCCGCTGGCGACGTCGCTGGAGTCGCTGACCCTCGGCAGGCGCCTCTCGAAGGTGATGGGGCTCCCCCTTCACGCGTCGGTCGCGGGGGACGGAGCTCGGGGCGTGGCGGGCGCCCTGGGGGCGTACGGCGCCTCCGCGGTTCACGCGGTCGAGGACCCCCGGATCGCGGACTATGCCCCGACCGCGTGGGCGCGGGCCCTGGCGCAGGTCGCAGAGGCCGGGGACGCCCGCGTCGCGCTCGCCGCGGCCACCGATCGGGGCTCCGAGGTGATGGCGCACGTCGCGGCGATCGCCGGCCTGCCGCTCGCCGCGAGCTGCGTCGCGGTCGCTGCCGGCGATCCGTTCGTGGTGACGAGACAGCGCTTCGGAGGAAGCCTGCTCGAGGACGCCCGGATCGACGCCGGCCTGAAGCTTCTGACGGTTGCTCCCTACGCCGTGCCGCCCGAGGAGGTCGAACCAGCGGTGGAGCCGGAGATCCGCACGGTGGCGCCCGATCTCATGGAGGGCGACCTCCGCGTCCGTTTGACGGGGCGGGAGGCCGCCGACGACGGCAGGGTCTCGCTCTCGGACGCGCGGGTCGTGGTCGGAGGCGGCCGCGGCGTGGGCAGCGCGGATGGCTTTCGGAGCCTCGAGGAGCTGGCCGGGCTGCTCGGGGGAGCGGTCGGCGTCTCGCGCGCGGTGACGAGCCTGGGGTGGCGTCCCCACGCGGAGCAGGTCGGCCAGACCGGCGCGCGCATCGCGCCCGACCTCTACATCGCCTGCGGGATCAGCGGCGCGATCCAGCACATGGTGGGGTGCAAGGGGGCGAAGCGGATCCTCGCGATCAACACGGACGCCGAGGCCCCGATCATGGCGAAAGCCGACTACGCGGTGGTCGGCGACCTCCGGGGGGTGCTGGCCGCGGTGATCGAGGAGATCCGGCGGCTCGGGTCCTCCTAGGGCCCCGGTCTCCCATGGCCCCCGCCCGATCGATCAGGCGCGGGCGCCGGGCCCGTAGGCCAGCCGCATCAGGCGACCCTCCTCGAAGCGCTCCGCGCGAAGGGCGGAGACGTCTATGAGAGGCTCACGGCCGAGGATCTCGTCCGCCACCACCTCGCCGACCGCCGGCGCGAGCTTCAGCCCGTGGCCGGACCACCCCAGTGCCAGGTACAGGCCCTCCATGCCGGGCGCCCAGCCGATGATCGGGTGCCAGTCCGGCGTCGCGTCGTATATCCCGCTGACCGTTCCCTCCCACGCCGCGTCCGCGTATGCGGGAACGCGCTGCGCGAGCGCCCGGCGAACGAGCCCCTCGAACGCCGGATCGTCCGCCCGATCGAGGTCGGGGGGCTGGGCCGACGGAACCTCGTCCTCGTAGACGGCCGCGAGCGCGAGCGGGCCGCGGTCGGGGCGCATCACGAGCCCGCCGGCCGCGTTCGTGACGGCCGTCCGCAGGAGCGGGCCGCTCGCCAGCTGCCTCAGCCGGGCCATCCGGAGCCGGATGAACGAGATGGGAAGCCGCACGCCCAGCGGCTCGACCAGCGCCGGACCCCACACCCCGGCCGCGTCCACGACGATCGGGGATCGGATCGCTCCGTGCTCGGTCCGAACGCCGAGCACGCGGTCGCCGTCTGCGTCGATGGCCGTGACGGCCGAGCCGAGCATCGGGGACAGGCCCCGTCCGATCCCCGCCGCGAGCCAGGACAGGATCATCTTCGTGACGTCGACGAACCCGCCGTCGGGCTCGTACGAGGCGCCGGCGACGCCATCGAGCACGACGAGCGGCTCGATCCCCGCGATCTCCTCGGGGGTGACGAAGGTCGTGTCGACGCCGAGGCTCCGCCCGAGCTCGACGTTCCCCATGCAGGCCTCGACCGATCCGGAGGGAACCATCAGCAGGTACCCGAGGCGGACGTAGCCCGGGTCGCCGACGCCGACCTCTTCTGACCAGTCGCGCAGCACCTCGAACCCGCGGTTCGCGAGCCGGATCGTCAGCTCGTTCGAGTAGTGCCGGCGGACCTGCCCGAAGGTGCGTCCCGAGTTCCCGGATGCCGGGCCGCTCCGGTCGACGAGCACCACGCGGCCGGCCCCGCGCTTGGCGAGCTGGAACGCGATGCTCGTTCCGAAGATCCCGGCGCCGATCACGACGGCGTCCGCGGTCTCCATGGCCCGAACTGTATCGGTATCGATGCCCGCTCGCGATGAGTCACCCGGGGTGGTCCCGATCGCCCTGGTCCTCGAACGCGTGATCCATCTCCCTCAGGGGATTCCTGAGCTCGGGCCCGGGCCGGGGACGGGCACTCCGACCCCGTCTCGGACCAGGTAGAGCTGCACGCCGCCCACTTCCACGGGCTGCGTCCTCAGCGTCGTCTCAAGGAGCCCCGCCCACTGGGAGGCGTAGGCACCGCCCACCACGATCGCCCCGACATGATGGGTCACCAGGAAGACCTGCAGATCGCCCGGGTCGATGCTCCCCGGCTGGTTCGAGATGAGGCTCCGCGTGACGGGAACCTGATCGACGCGAGGGACCCAGCCGACGTGCCCTCCAGCGACCCGGAAGTACATGTCGGTCTCTGCGAGCCAGATCATCTCCTGCGCACCGCCCGGCCTTTGGCCGAACGGGATCGGGAGGACGATCTCGTTCGGGGACAGGTAGTTGCGGTAGGTGTCGGCCGCGAAGAACGCCGGTAGTTGCAGGGAGCCGTGCTCCATGGCCGTCACGTTCGGAAGGATCATCACAGCTCCGAGCACGACCACGGCTCGCCGCGCCCAGCTCAGCCGGCTGGGCGCGGCGAGCCACAGCGCCAGGATCACGGCGATCGCCAGCCAGGCGA
>JACQDK010000077.1 GCA_016201135.1 Actinomycetota bacterium | reverse complement strand
CGGAGCTCGCCGTGAGCGAACGGCTCCTGGTGCTCCTTCGACACGGCGAGTCGGACTTCGGGACGAACGACCTGGCCGAGACGCCTCACGGGCCGCAGTGGGATCCCCCGCTGTCCGAGAAGGGCCGAGAGCAGGCCGCGCTGCTCGCCCGGCGGCTGATCATGCTGGACCCCAGGCCGAGGGCCGTGTACGCGTCACCGCTCCGACGCGCTCGGCAGACGGCCGACGTGTACGCCGAGCTCGCCCACCTCGACGTCGCCTACGACGACGACCTCACGGAGGCGCACATGGGCGCGTGGGAGGCGATGTCGTTCGAGGACATCCTGGCCACCGACGACGAGCTGCTTCAGCGGCTCCGCCGGCAGATGCCCATCTGGAGCCGCGCGCCGGGCGGCGAGGAAGGTCCGGCGTTCAGAGCTCGCGTCGTGGGCGCGATCGAGCGGATCCTGAAGGCGCATCCGGACGGCGACGTCCTCGTCTTCTGTCACGGAGGCGTGATCAACGCCTACTGCGGACAGGTGCTCGGCATCGCGCACGAGATGTTCTTCCTTCCCGAGAACACCTCCGTGAACAGCGTCGAGGTGGACGGCGCCGGCCGGCGGATCAGGTTCCTGAACGACGTGGTGCACCTCACGGACCCGCACTGGTTCGAGCCCTAGTGGGTCCGCCCCGGGCCGGGTGGACCCGGCCCGGGGCGCTATCCTTCGCGACATCGTCTCGAAGGGAGAACGCCGGTGGCCGTGAAGTTCCTGTCGCAGGAGTGGGCCGAGCAGGTCAAGGGGGCGCTCAACGCCGATGAGGCCTTCCGCGAGGCCGCCGCCACCTCCTCGGCCAAGCTCCTTCAGGTCATCGGCACCCCCCAGGGCGAGACGAGGTACTGGATCACGATCGAGGCGGGAACCATCGACATGGGGGTGGGCGACCTCGACGGGCCCGACGCGACCATCTCCGAGAGCTACGAGACGGCCGTGGCGCTCGCCAGGAGCGAGCTCTCGGCCGTGACCGCGTTCATGATCGGCAAGATCAAGATCCAGGGGAACATGGGGCTGCTGCTCGGACTTCAGGGAGCCCTCTCACGGCTCCCCGCGGCCATGGCTACGCTCGACGTCGACTACTGATCCCCTCAGCGCTCACGCATGACCGAGTGCACCGAGGACGTTCGGGCGAGCACCCTGCCTCTCTCGTCGGTGACCTCGGCCTCCGCGAAGGCAACGGTGGTGCCGATCTTCACGGTCCTGCCGCGCGCCACGATCCTTCCCGCCCGGGCCGGGGCGAGGTAGTCCACGTTCAACTGGGCGGTCACGTGGCGCCTGCCGGGCCCCAGCTCCGTTCGGACGGCCAGGCCGGCCGCGGTGTCGGCCAGCGTCGCGATGATGCCGCCGTGGGCGAGGCCCTGAAGGTTCAGGTGGCGGGGCTCGACCTGCATCGCCACCTCGACCTCTCCCTCCGCGGCCGAGACCAGCGAGAACCCGATCCAGGCGTAGAAGGGCGTCTCGGCCATCCGCTCCGCGAGCTCTTCGCGAAGGTGTCGCTCCTCACCCATCCCGGACCCCCTTCGGGCGCGTAAGTTTGACACGAGCGGGCGGTTCGACGACCTGACCGGCCGCCCGTAGAATCCGGGCGGCGCACCGGCGCCGCGCGTGGCATCTCTGGGGGGAGGGGGAAGGATGCATTCTCGCTGGTTGTCAAGGGTCGCGGTCCTCGGAGTCTTCTCGATGGTCGCCGCTGCGTGCGGCAGCAACACCAGCACCCCGGCGTCCGGCGGAGGAGGCACGTGTGACCCGAGCGTCAAGGTGGGTCTTGCCCTGGACGTGGGAGGGATCGGCGACAAGTCGTTCAACGACGCCGCCAACCGCGGGGCCCAGAAGGCCGTCACCGACGGGCTGATCTGCAAGGACAGCTTGAAGCTCATCGAGCCGAACGCCACCGGGTCGAACCGCGACGACAACGTCCAGGCGCTGGCCGACCAGGGCTACAACCTGGCGGTGGGCGTGGGCTTCTCGTTCTCTCCGGGCATCTCGGACATCGCCGCCCAGTACCCGACCCAGAACTTCGCGGTGATCGACGGGTACGCGACCTGCGGCAAGGCCTGCGGCCTGCCCAACCCGCCGCCCAACGTCGCCGACCTCACCTTCAAGGAACAGGAGGGTTCGTTCCTGGTGGGCGCCGCCGCGGCGATCAAGTGCCAGTGCGACACGATCGGGTTCCTGGGCGGCGAGACCGGCCCGCTGATCGGGAAGTTCGAGGCGGGCTACGAGGCAGGCGCCAAGTACATCAACCCGAGCATCAAGATCC
This sequence comes from Actinomycetota bacterium, assembly GCA_016201135.1. Taxonomy (GTDB): domain Bacteria; phylum Actinomycetota; class UBA4738; order UBA4738; family HRBIN12; genus JACQDK01. Next base: position 1,298 of record JACQDK010000077.1, on the reverse strand, counting down.
TGGTTCAATACATCGGCGACGACGTGACGGCCTTCAACGACCCCACGAAGGGCCAGGCGCTCTCGCAGCAGATGTTCGACGACGGCGCGAAGGTCATCTACCACGCGTCGGGCGCGTCGGGCGCGGGGCTCTTCACCGCCGTCGCCGACAAGGCGCCCGACGTCTACGCGATCGGCGTGGACTCCGACCAGTACCTCACGGCCAGCGCAGACCAGCAGCCTCACATCCTGACGTCGATGCTGAAGCGAGTCGACACGGCCGTCTACAACGCGATAAAGGACACGGTCGCCGGCACCTTCAAGGGCGGCGCCCAGGTCTTCGGCCTGGCGGAGAACGGCGTCGACTTCGCGACGTCGAACCCCGACGCGCTGACCCAGGACATCGTCGACCAGCTGAACGCGCTCAAGCAGAAGATCATCAGCGGCGACATCGTCGTCTCCGACAAGCCCTAGGACGTGAAGTAGAGCGGGGCAGCAGGGACACATGATGAACGACGGAGCGGGGCGCGACGGCGCCCCGCTCGTCGTTCTCGAACGGATCACGAAGCGATTCCCCGGGATCCTCGCGAACGATGGCGTCGACCTGGATCTGCGCGCCGGCGAGGTCCACGCGCTCGTCGGCGAGAACGGCGCCGGCAAGTCGACGCTGATGCGCGTGCTCTACGGGATCTACCCGCCCGACGGCGGCCGGATCCTGGTGCACGGGCAAGAGGTGAAGGTGACCTCGCCTCGAGTCGCGATCGCGCACGGCATCGGGATGGTGCACCAGCACTTCGTCCTGGTGGATCCCTTCACCGTGACCGAGAACATCATCTTGGGCGACGAGGGCGGGCGGCTCCTGCACCTGGACGAGGCGAACAGGAAGGTGGCCGAGCTCGCACGCACCTACGGCTTCGATGTCGAGCCCACCGCGGTCGTCGAGGACCTGTCGGTCGGCGAGGAGCAGCGCGTCGAGATCCTGAAGGCGCTCTACCGAGGCGTGGAGATCCTGATCCTCGACGAGCCCACCGCGGTGCTCACGCCGGCCGAGACGAAGGATCTCTTCATCAACCTGCGGAACCTGCGCGATGCGGGAAAGACGATCGTGTTCATCAGCCACAAGCTCGACGAGGTGCTCGAGATCGCCGACCGCATAACGGTGCTTCGAAGGGGGAAGGTCGTCGGCGAGACCCGTCCGGCCGAGACCTCGAAGGAGCGCCTCGCCGAGATGATGGTCGGCCGCCCGGTGCTGTTCCGGCTGGAGAAGCCTCAGGTTGAACGGGGCCCGTCGGTGCTGACGGTGGAGGACCTGCGCCTGGG
>JACQDK010000076.1 GCA_016201135.1 Actinomycetota bacterium | reverse complement strand
CGCGAAGATCTTCTGGGAGACGAAGTCCTAGCTCGATGTGGCGGGGGGCGGGCCCAGCGGGACCGCCCCCCGCGGACGTCGGAGTGGCCCGGTGACCGAGGGCCATGAGCCTCAGGTCCGCCGGGCGTTCCGTGCCGGTTCGGTCTCCCCGGGGGCCACCCCGAACCCCTGAGGTATCGACGATGCAGACGCGAACCTTCAGGTCTGTGTGGCGCTGCGTGGCAAGGGCTCTGCGTCAAGGCTGAGGGGAAGGCGGATCGGCGGACGGCGTCGAGTCACCGCGAGCATGGTTGGACCGGCGGGCCCGGGGGTGGGTCTGGCGGCACCCCCGGGCCCGCTCGGCCTCGCCTTGACCATCGGCAATCACGTCGCTCCTGCCGAAGGGACCGAACGTCGGTAGTTGCGGCCCGGACGGAGGATGTATCCGCCCCCTGCGAAGGTCTCGGGCGCAACGGCTCCTGAGGAAGAGCGGAAGGACCGGGGAGGGGATCGGCCCCCCGGTCCTTCCTCGTTGACGAGGTGGTGCGGAGCCCCCGACTCTGGCGCCGATCAACGGCTACTGGTCGTTCTGGCCACCTTGCGAGTCCTGCGAGTCCTGCGAGTCCTGCGAGTCCTGCGAGTCCTGCGAGTCCTGCGAGTCCTGGGAGTCCTGGGAGTCCTGGGAGTCCTGGGAGTCCTGCGAGTCCTGGGAGTCCTGGGAGTCCTGCGAGTCCTGCGAGTCCTTGGTCCCCTGGTCGCCGGCCTGGTCGTTCTGGTCGCCCTGGGAGTCCTGGGAGTCCTCCGCCGTTCGGGCCGGCACGGGCGTAAGGTCCAGCGACTCTGTCGGCGAGATCGAGTCGTCCGGCGAGACCGACTCGGTCGGCGAGACCGTGTCGGTCGAGCCCGTGAAGACCGACGTGAGCGCGCCACGAACGCTCGCGCTCGCGATCGAGGCGCCCATGACGAGCGTCACGGCCGCGATCACCACCGCCCACTTCTTCTGCCTCATGAGGCCCCTCCTTCCGTCTCCCTCGCCGGCCGGGTGCAAGTCCGGTTCCAGGGCTCGCCGCTCGGCGGGATCGTCCTTCGTGGTTCCCATCGGGGTTCCCGATGCAGATGTACGCGGGTCGGCCCGCTCAGTCGCCGCTCGAGTCGGGGGACGGGGAGTCCGAAACCTGGTCTCCGCTCGTGGAGCTCTGATCGGTTGAGCTCGTGTCCGAGGTCCCGGAGCTCGTGTCCGAGGTCAGAGAGTCCCCGCCGTCAGAGCCCCCGCTGCTCTGGTCGCCGGAGCCGTCGCCGGAGCTGTCCGAGCTGCCCCCGCCCCCGCTCCCGTCCTGGCCGCCGCCGTTGACGTCGCCGGTGCCGGATCCGCCCCCGCCATCCTTCACCGGGGCGGTCGTCGGGCTCGGGTCAGGGCTCGGGCTGGGACTGGGGCTGACCTGCACGGGTGGAGACACCGGCTCGCCCCCGAGCAGTGAGTGCACGCCGCGGCGAACCTGGTCCACGACGGACTTCACCGCGTCGGGCGAAGCCGCGGCCACCGAGGCAGTGAGAACCGCGGCGACCAGCGCCCCCACCACAACTCGGCGCGCGCGCCCTGAAGTCGGGCGCGCGCTCAGCCGCCGCTGCACTTCGGGCCAGCCCTCGGCGGGGGCCGGCACGGGCTCCGCGGCCACCGCAGACATCCTTTCGTGCAGGGCGATCATGCCCCGCACGCCGTCGCCGGAGTGCCTACGCTCGAGCTCCTCCAGGGGGAGATCCCCTGCTTCCCAAGAGCTCATGTCGTCGAAGAGGTCCATCATCGTTCGCCCAGCATCTCGTTCAGGGCCTTGAGGGCGCGCCATTGCTTCGCGTTCACGGCACCGGTGGTCGTGTGCAGGCGCGCCGCCACCTCCGGGTTCGTCAGGCCGGCGACGTACTTCAGCTCGATCACGGTGCGCTGCTCCTCGGGGAGCCGCTCGATCGCGGCGACAAGGTCGAGTCGGTCGTCGTAGACGGGCTCGTGGGCCTGCTCCGGCAGCTCGTCCCTGGGTTCCAGACGCATCCTCCGGCGGCGCTCGTCGGCCACGACGTGGCGCGCGATGCCGTAGAGCCAGGAGACGAAGGGAGCCCCTGTGTCCGTGTAGCGCGGGAGCGCCTTCCAGGCGCGGGCGAAGGTCTCGGCGGCGGCGTCCTCCGCGTCGGCACCGCCAGCGCCCAGCGCGAACCGCACCATGCGGAAGACCGCGGGATGGTGGATCCGGTAGAGCTGGCCGAACGCTTCACGATCGCCCTCCTGGGCCCGCCGCAGGAGTCCGCGGTCCATGCCACTGACGTTGGCGAGGCTGGCCTCGCCCTTCCCATCGGGGATCGGGGCCTGTATGTTCGCGGCGTTCCGCCGCAGGCGCACGCGAGCGACCTCGTCGGTCATGACCCTCTAGGCATCGGCCCCGGAGCGCCCCAGGCTGAGCCCCCGCCTAGACTGGGCGCCGTGAAGGACATCGGTCTCGTCGGGGTCCCGTTCAGCGGGAAGTCCACGCTGTTCACGGCGCTCACCCGGGCGGGCTCGCACGGCGGGCAGCCGAACCAGGCCGTCGTGCCGGTCCCCGATCCGCGGCTGGGCGTGCTCACAGAGATGGAGCGTTCCCGCAAGACCGTTGCGGCGCAGGTCAGGTTCGTGGACGTGCCGGGAGGGGTCTCGAGCGCGCAGGGGATCGCCAAGCTCCGGGAGGCGGACGCGCTGGCCCTGGTGGTCCGCTGCTTCGGCTCCGATGCGCTGCCGGCGGCCGAGCTGGTGACGGTGCGGGCCGAGCTGCTGCTGGCCGACCTCGCTGTGGTGGAGTCGGCGCTCCACAAGGCGGAGAAACGCGCCAAGGGGAAGCCCGCTGTGGATGTCGACGCGCTGCGAAAGGCCAAGGCGGCGCTGGAGGCAGAGACGCCGCTCCGAGGGGCCGGCCTCGACGCCGACGAGATCGCGGAGCTCCGGGGCATCGCGCCGCTCACGTTGAAGCCCGAGATCGTCGTCGCGAACCTGGAAGAGGGCACCGACGTGCCACCGGGGCTCGGCGCCGACGCGGTCGGCGTGTACGCGTCGATCGAGGCCGAGACCGCGGAGATGGACCCGGGCGAGGCCCGCGCCCTGCTCGAGGAGTTCGGCGTGAAGGAGCCGGGCCTGGAGAAGGTGATCCACGCCGGCTATCGCGCCCTCGACCTGATCACGTTCCTCACCACGGGCGAGGACGAGACCCGCGCGTGGGAGGTCCGTCGGGGCGCGACCGCGCCGGAGGCCGCAGGAGTGATCCACACCGACCTTCAGCGCGGCTTCATCCGCGCGGAGACGATCGGCTACGAGGACTTGGTCGCGGCCGGCTCGATGGAGAAGGCGAAGGCTGCCGGCAAGGTCCGCGTGGAGGGCAAGGAGTACGTGGTGCAGGAGGGCGACATCCTGCACGTCCGGTTCGCGGTCTGAGCCTCCCGAGAGGGGCAGGTCGACCGACCCTGCCACGAGGTTTCCGGCCTTCCAACACCAAAGAAACATGCGTATCATGCGCCGTATGGCTGACGGCTATCGGATCGGGGAGGCGGCAGCCGTCCTCGGGGTTCGCGTGGAGACCCTCCGCCGGTGGGAGCGCGAGGGCAAGCTCCGAACGACGCGGACATCCGGCGGGCAGCGGCTCGTCCCGGCCGCGGAGGTGGCACGCCTGCTGGCCGAACGCCGCGCCGCGAAGCCCGCGCCGGTCCACACGAGCCGCCGCAACGCGTTCCCCGGCGTGGTCACGAAGGTGACGAAGGACAAGGTCTCGGCCGTGGTCGAGATCCAGGCGGGCCCGCACCGGGTCGTGTCCTTGATCACGCGGGAGGCCGCTGACGAGCTCGGGCTGAAGCCCGGGATGGAGGCCGTCGCCACGGTGAAGGCCACGAGCGTGATGGTGGAGGTTCCTGACCGATGAGAAGAAGCGCCACGGCAACGTTCCTGGCGGTCGCACTGCTCGCAACCGGATGCTCCCGGGCAGACGGCGGCGCGCCTGGCACGAGCACCCTCACCGTCTTCGCGGCGTCCTCGCTCACGGGGGCGTTCACCCAGATAGGCAAGGACTTCGAGGCCGCGAACCCCGGCACGCACGTGGCGTTCAGCTTCGGCCCCTCCGACGGGCTCGCGCAGCAGATCGAGTCGGAGGGCACGGCCGACGTGTTCGCCTCCGCCAGCGGCACCTGGATGGACGACGTGGCGACGAAGGTCGGGGTGACCGATCGGGCCGACTTCGCGAAGAACCGCCTGGTGATCATCACGCCTCCGAGCGACCCGGCGAACGTGAGGTCGCTCGCCGACCTCGCCCGGCCGGGCGTGCAGGTGGTGCTGGCCGCTGCGGGCGTGCCGGTTGGGGACTACGCCCGGCAGGTGCTCACCAACGCCGGCATCGCGAAGCAGGTCCTTTCGAACGTGGTCTCGAACGAACAGGACGACGCCGCCCTCGTGGCGAAGATCACCTCGGGCGAGGCCGACGCCGCCCTCGTGTACTCCTCCGACGTGACCTCCGCCGTCTCGACCGACGTCAAGGCGATCCCGATACCCGACCCCGTGAACGTGATCGCCACCTATCCGATCGCCGTCGTGCACGGCACCTCCCAGCCGGACGTCGCGCAGGCGTTCGTCGCCTACGTCACCGGACCCGCTGCGCAGGCGACGCTCGCGAGCTTCGGGTTCCTCCCGCCCGGATAGGAGACCGTGGCCTCTTCCCCACGCGACCGCTCGACGCCCGCCGCTTTCGTAGCGCTCGCGATCATGGGCGCCGCGTTCGTGGCGCTGCCCCTGGTCGGGCTGCTCGCTCGGGCGCCCTGGTCGCGGGCCGCGGCGATCCTGTCGAGCGACTCCTCGCGAACGGCATTCCGGCTATCGCTGGAGGTCTCGGGGCTCGCCGCCGCCCTCGACCTGACGCTTGGCTTGCCGCTCGCATGGGTACTCGCACGGAAAGCCTTCCCCGGCAGGACTTTCGTGCGGGGACTGGTGGTGCTGCCGCTCGTGATGCCCCCGGTGGTGGCGGGCGTCGCGCTGCTGGCTGCGCTCGGGCGACGGGGGCTCGTCGGCGCGTGGCTCGATCGCGCCTTCGGGCTCCAACTCACGTTCACGACGGGGGCAGCGGTCCTGGCCACCGCGCTGGTCTCGTTCCCGCTCGTTGTGCTCGCGGCTGAGGCGGGCCTGCGCTCGATAGACGCGCGCCTGGAGCAGGCCGCGTCCTTCCTCGGCGCCTCGCGCTGGTACCTCATGCGCCGCGTGACGCTGCCGCTGCTCGGCCCCCAGATCGCGGCCGGAGCCGCGCTCGCGTGGGCGCGCGCGCTCGGAGAGTTCGGCGCGACGCTGATGTTCGCGGGGAACCTGCGCGGGCGGACTCAGACCCTGCCTCTCGCCGTGTTCGAGCTGTCGCAGACCGACCCGCGGGGCGCGACGGTGCTTGCCCTCGCTCTCGTGGCCGTCTCGCTCGCGGTGATCGTCGCGCTCCGAAGGAGGTTACTGACGCCGTGAGCCTCCGCGTTGACGTCGCGCTGCAACGGGAGGGCTTTTCGCTTGAGGCCGCCTTCGACGCGAGCGTCGACGAGACGGTGGCGCTGCTGGGACCGAACGGCTCGGGCAAGTCCACGGTGGTCTCGATCCTGGCGGGACTGATCCGCCCCGACAGCGGGCATGTCGAGCTCGACGGGATCCGGCTGGACGACGTGCCGCCGGAGGAGCGACCGGTGGGGGTGCTCTTCCAGGACCTCCTGCTCTTTCCTCACCTTTCCGCCCTGGAGAACGTGGCGTTCCCGCTGCGAGCGCGAGGTGCCGCCAAGGTGGGCGCGCGCCGGCGCGCGGCCGAGGCCCTCGAGAGGTTCGGCATGGCCGGGCGCGCCGGCGCGCGCCCGCGGGACCTGTCCGGCGGGGAGGCGCAGCGCGTTGCCCTCGCCCGGACGCTGATAACCGAGCCCCGCCTCCTCCTGCTCGACGAGCCGACGTCCTCCCTCGACGTCGCGGCTCGAGCCCGGTTCCGGCGGCTCCTATCCGAGACCCTCCGCACGTTCCCCGGCGTGCGGGTGCTGGTGAGCCACGATCCCGTGGAGGCGATGACCCTCGCCGACCGGCTGGTGGTGCTGGAGGACGGCCGGGTGACCCAGGCCGGGACGCCCGAGGACTTCCGGCGCGCCCCCAGGACCCCCTACGCCGCAGAGCTCGTCGGCGTGAACCTGTTCGCGGGTCGCCTGGAGCGACTACCGGACGGCGCGGGCCGGCTGGTGGCGGCGGGCGGCGAGCTCACGGTCGCCTGGCCTCCGCAGGCGAGCGACCCTACCGAGGACGTGCTCGCGGTCCTGCGCCCCGCAGACGTCTCGCTGCACCGGGAGTGCCCGGAGGGATCGGCGCGGAACGTGTTCCACGGAAGGATCGAGGAGATCGCTGTGGAGGGCACGCGTGCGCGGGTGCGCCTGGGCACGCATCCGGCCCTCGTCGCCGAGGTCACTCTGGGCTCGGTTTCGAGGCTGGGTCTCGCCGAGGGCACCGCCGCCTGGGCGAGCTTCAAGGCCGTCGAGGTCGCCGTTCTCCTGCCGCAGGGAACCTCGACGGGTACCCTTGTCGGGTGAAGACGCAGACGCGGGAGAGCCTCGAGGAACCCTCCAAGAAGCCGAGCGGCGAGCGTCGCGGACCGCTCCAGTTCCTGAGAGAGCTGCCCGGCCTCGTCATCATGGCGTTCGTCCTGGCTCTGGTCATCAAGACCTTCCTCTTCCAGGCCTTCTTCATCCCATCCGGCTCGATGGAGCCGACCCTGATGCCCGGCGACCGCGTGCTCGTCGACAAGATCCCCTACTACTTCCACGACCCGCGGCGCGGCGACATCATCGTCTTCGAGGACCCACACCCCAAGGCGGGTCAGGATCGCGGCCTTCTCGGCGGCTTCTTCCACTGGATGTTCCAGGGGCTCGGCTTCACGCCTCCCGAGAACGAGGACTTCATCAAGCGGGTGATCGGCCTGCCCGGCGACGTCGTCGAAGGCCGGCACGGCGCCGTATTCGTCAACGGGCAGAAGCTCGACGAGAGCTACCTCCCGGCAGGCAGGGAGACCCGGCCATTCGATCCCGTGACGGTGCCGCCGGGCGAGCTGTTCGTGATGGGCGACAACCGCGGGAACTCGCTCGACTCGCGCTTCGGCCTCGGGTACATCCCGATCGACAAGGTGGTCGGGAAGGCTTTCGTGATCATGTGGCCGCCGGGTCGCGTCGGCGTCCTGCGCTGATTCACCGCCGCCCCGGTCCCACCGGCCGGTCGCCGGGGACGAAGAGCCGGGCGAAGGACCACACGATGGCGGCGACCCCGAAGGCGGCGAGCCACACCAGGTCGTCCGGCGGGTGCAGATCGAAGAAGTCCCTCACCGGCGGCGTGAGGATGACCGCCAGGAACACCGCCGCCATCGACCATACAAGCACGAGGCGAGGGCGAGTGAGCGGCGCCGCGATGATCGAGAGCACCAGTAGCCCGATCCACGTGAGCACCATCGTCGCGGCCGTGCGGGCTTGGCCCAGCGAGATGCCGGGCTCGTGCTGCACGATCCGGTAGGCGAGGAAGGTGGCGACCGCCGCGAGCGCCCCGGCCGGGATCGCGAACCGCGCCACCCTTCCGAGGAACCCTGGCCGCGCCCGGTCGGCGTTCGGCGCCAGCGCCAGGAAGAACGAGGGGATCCCGATCGTGAGCGATCCGATCAGCGTGAGGTGTCGCGGGAGGAAGGGGAACGCGAGCCCGGCGACCCCCACCGCGAGCGCGAGCAGCATCGCGTACACGGTCTTGGTGAGTTACAGGCCGCTGGTGCGCTCGATGTTGCCGAGCACCCGGCGGCCCTCCGCCACGACTTGGGGCAGCGCGTCGAAGGTCGAGTCGAGCAGCACGAGCTGAGCGACCGCGCGGGTGGCGGAGGCTCCCGAGCCCATCGCGATGCCGATGTCGGCGTCCTTCAGCGCCAGGACGTCGTTCACGCCGTCGCCGGTCATCGCGACCACGTGCCCGCGCGACTGCAACGCGCGGACCATGTCGCGCTTCTGCCCTGGCACGACCCGCCCGAACACCGAGGAGCGCTCCATGGCGTCGGCGAGCCCAGCCAGAT
>JACQDK010000075.1 GCA_016201135.1 Actinomycetota bacterium | reverse complement strand
GTCCCAGCCCGCCGCCTTCATCCGCGTGGCCATGTCGAGCTCCTCACCGTAGAGAGGGAAGCCCTCGTCGAAGAGCCCGACCTGATCCAGCGCCTGGCGCCTGACGAGCATGCACGCGCCGGACACCCAGTCGACGACACGCTCCGTGCTGCGGTCCCAGCCCTGGAGGTGATACCGGCGCGTGAACGGGTTCGCCAGGGCGAGCGGCCCGAGGAACGCGTGCCCGACGGCATCGGCGACGCTCGGGAAAGGCCGCCCGCTCGGATACACGGTCCCGTCGGCGTTGCGGACCATCGGGCCCACGATCCCGGCGCTCGGATGCTCGACGGCGATCCGCACGTACTCGGCCAGGGTCCCCAGCCACCACTCGGCGTCCGGGTTGAACAGCATCACGAACGGTGCGGACGTCTCGCGGATCCCCTGGTTCCAGGCCGGCGAGAGGAACCGGTTGGTCGGGTTCTCGATCAGTCGCACCCATGGATGGGCCTGCACCGCCTTGCTGTGGCTCCCGTCCCGCGAAGCGTTGTCGATCACGAGCACGTCGATGTCGACGTCGCCCCTGTGGGCCTCCAGGGAGCGGAGGCACCGTTCGAGGTACAGCCCCGTGTTGTAGTTCACGATCACGACGGCGAGCTCCGCCGTCCAGGTCTCGTCACGCATGGGGCGTCTGAGCGACCAGCACGATGCCGGCGACGATGAGGGCCACTCCGGCAAGGCGCAGCGGGCTCACCTGCTCGTGCAGCACGAACCTGCCGAAGATCAGGATCAGCACGTAGCTGAGCGACGCGAACGGGTACGCGAACGAGAGCGACGCGCGCGACAGGGCGAACAGCCACACCACCGCGGACAGCCCGAACAGCACCAGTCCCGCCCAAACGATCGGCGAACCGAGGAGCACCCTGAGCGACGAGGCCGACAGCCGGAGCGCGCCCCCGTCAGCGGTCACGCGGTTCACTCCGGACTTCAGGGTGAGCTGAGCGACCGCGGCGAGCGTGACGGACGACAGTATCAACGTGATCAGCACGGTTCGGTTCCCCTTCCCTGTATCACTTGCGGCGGAAGGTTTCACAGATCCTCCACCGAGGCGTCGACGCTGAGCTCCACCGCTTCGTGTCGGCCCTCCTCGTCCACTACCTCGAACCAGTATCGCTGCGTCTGCACGTGGTAGACGCGGCCGGACTCCCCGGAGGCCAGGCCCACGGTCACGAAGTAGTGGCCGGGCACCAGCGGGATGTGGCGGAGCGCGAACCGCACGCGCTTCTTCCCCTCGATCGCGCCGATCGGCTCGCGACCGTCCGCTACCGGGAAGTTCGCGGAGTCGAGCACCTGGAACGACGCGACCAGGTCGGTGACCGGTCGGTTCGCCCTCGCGTCGAGCTGGATCGTCAGATCCTCTCCCACGCGCACCGGTCGCTCGACGGAGCCGTCCTCGCGGATCAGCTCGACGCTGGACAGCTCGACCTCCTTCGTGCCCTCCTCCGGAACGAAACCTGGGTCGCGACGCAGCAGCGCGTACCGGAGCTCCCGAACGACGTCGATCGGGGCTCCCTCCGCGTGCAGCTCGCCGCGGTCGAGCATCACCGCGCGGTCGCACACCTGCCGAACCGTGTCGAGGGCGTGCGTGACGAGCACGATGGTGCGACCTTCCTTCTGGAACCCCCGGATCTTCCCGAGGCATTTCGCCTGGAACGACTCGTCGCCGACCGCCAGCACCTCGTCGATCAGCAGGATGTCGGGGTCGACGTGCACCGCCACCGCGAACCCGAGACGCACGAGCATGCCCGAGGAGTAGAACTTCACCTGGTTGTCCATGAAGTCCTCGAGCTCGGCGAAACCGACGATCGAGCCGTAGACCCGGTCAGTGTCCTTGCGCGAGAGCCCCAGGAAGGAGGCGTTCAGGTAGACGTTCTCGCGGCCCGTGAGCTCGGGGTGGAAGCCGGCCCCGAGCTCCAGCAGGGCGGCGATCCGTCCCCGGTACCGGACCACTCCCGACGTCGGCCGCACGATCCCCGCGATCACCTTGAGCAGCGTGGTCTTGCCGGAACCGTTGTGGCCTATGAGACCGAGCGACTCGCCCTCACGTACGTCGAAGCTCACGTCCTTGAGCGCCCAGAAGTCTTCGGCGCGCGACCTGCTGCTGATCAGGCGCGCCTTGAGGGAGGACGGCTTCTCGCGGAAGAGCTTGAAGACCTTCGAGATGCTCTCGACCTCGATCGCGGCGGGCACTACAGCTCCTCTGCGAAGTCGCCCGACATCCGGAAGAACAGGCGCCAGGTCAGTGAGAGCAAGAGCAGCGAGGCGCACAGGACGGCGAGAAGGAGGCCGGCGAGCCATGCCGTCGAGACCGGCGGCAGCACGGCGCGTCCGTTCGGCGAGACGGTCGCGTACAGCGCCCTCTGGAACCCGAAGACGATGTCGGCGAGTGGGTTCAACAAGAAGACGTTCCACGCGTCGAACCCGTGGAAGGACGTGAGCTTCGCCTGCACGAGAGCCCCGGGGTACACGATCGGCGTGAGCCAGAACCAGACGAGCAGGGCGAGCCCGGTCAGGTGCTGGATGTCGCGGTAGCGCACGTTGAGGGCCGAGATCCAGAGCACCATCGCGACCGTGAACACGACCAGGTCGACGAAGGCGAGCGGGTAGAGAAGGAGCGAGGAGGCCCTGAACCCGAACCCGGTTACCAGCATGAAGAGCAGGAGCACGCTCGACTGGAGGGCGAAGTCCACGAGCGAGACCCCCACGGTCGACAGCGGGAGGATCTCCCGCGGGAACGAGACCTTCTTCACCAGGTTGGCGTTGTCCACCACGGAGCGCGCGCCCAGACCCAGGGCGACGCTGAACAGGTTCCAGGCCAGGAGCCCCGACAGGAGGAACACGGGGAAGCTGGGGATGTTGTTCCCCAGCACCACCGTGACGAACGTGAAGACCGCGAGGAAGACCACCGGGTTCAGCAGCGACCAGACGGCGCCGAGCACCGAGGCCGTGTACTTCACCTTCAGCTCCTTGCGGACGAGGTTCGCGAGGATCTCGCGGCAGGCGACGATCTCGCGGACACGCGGGATGATCCGCAGCTTGGGCGGCTCGGACGTGCGCTCGGTGACTGCAGCGGTGGCGGCCATGGTCGGATCACGCCGTTCGGAGGCGTGTGTTCGCGAGTCTAGCAAGGGCTCTCGCGGCCTCCGAAGAGGCGGCCGTTCGGATGTCGTGAAGGTCAGCGCGCTATGCGCCGGGCTCGCCCGGACGCGTAGAGCTCACGCGTCGGGGCACGAACGACTCCATGGCCTTCGCGTACGAGAGACCGTAGCCCCGGGAGAGCATCTCCTCGTCGACACCCAGGTCGGCGAGCGCGCCCGCCCAGCGCGCGTACGCCTTGCGAGCCGGATCGCGGACCAGGCCGAGGGTCGACTCGATCGCGCCGGCATAGCCGTGGGCGGTGGCCTCGGTCTCGCGGAGGTGGCGGGCCAAAGAGGCGGCGGCGGCGCCCATCCGCGCCCGGAGGTCGGGGTCTTCGGCCAGCGCGCGGATCCGCGCGGCGAGCTCCTGGGGATCCGCCGGGCCGGCCGTCACGCGCAGGACGATCTCTTCTGGAACGTCCAGGTACGTTCCCGTCGCCGAGACGATCGCGGGCCGCCCCGCCTGAAGGGCTCTTGCGAGCGAGCCGCTCACCTCGCCGCGGTGGGGGTGCCGCAGGTCGACGATCACGTCGGCGGCGAAGAGCCAGCCGCGGAACTCGTCGTCGCTAACGTCCGGCGCCAGGGTCACGCGGTTGCCGAGGCCCGCCGCCTTCACCGCGCCGTACACGTCGTAGCCCTCGATCCGGCGGCCGACCAGGGCGAGCCTGACGGTGGGATCCAGCGTGCCCGCAGCGGAGAGCAGGGCCTCGAGCTGCTTGGCGGCGTTCAGGTCCCCGGGGGCAACGACCAGGACGTCCTCCTCACGCGCGCCGGCCCGCGCGCGCAGCTCTCCCCGGCGGGCCTCGGCCGCACGCATCGCCTCCACGCTCTCGACGACCGGATGTGGAACGACGAAGACGGGCGTCCTCGAGCCCAGCTCCTCGAGGTACCGCCTGCAGAACTCGCTGTGCACGATCACGCCCCGCGAGCGCCGCAGCACGTGCCCGCACCACGGCTCGCGCAGCGGCCCGTCGCCGTGGACGTCGGCGCTCGCGAGGCGTGATCGCAGTCGCCGGGCTTCCCGATCGGCCGCGAACCCGAGCGGGTCGCCCGCCGCCTTCATCCCCAGCACGAAGTCATCGAGGGCCAGGTCGTGGAGCACGATCAGCCCGGGCGCCAGACACGCGAAGCGGTAGATGTCCGCGTGGAACTCGACGTTGTTGCCGAGGTGGTAGATCCCCAGGCGGTAGCCGGGCGCCAGCCCCTCGTGCCTGGGCTCGATAGGCCAGACGGCATCCATCCGGCGGGCCTCGAAGAAGCCGATCCGGCGCAAGCCTTCGAGGACGGCCGCCGAGTACGTCGCGACGCCGGTGGGCGCCGGTGGAAGGGGCGAGAAGTACCCGAGGCGCGGCTGCCGGAGCGCCTCATGCCGCCGGTACCGGCGGTAGGCGGAGCGCGCGAGGGACTTCGTGGAGGCGGCCACGGCTACCCGGTCAGGCGCTCGACGATCTGGGGCCAGCCGGGCACGCGCTCGCGCACCACGGCGTGTCCTGCCTCGCCCAGCCGCTGCGCCATCGGACGGTCTTCGAACAGGCGGTCGAACGCCTCGGCGATCGCCCTCGGATCGGGCGGCGTCACCAGACCGGTCTCCGCGTCCTTCACGAACTCGAGCGTTCCGCCCGAGTCGTCGTTGGTCACGACCGGGCGGCGCGCGGCGAATCCCTCGATCGTCACGTATCCGTAGTCCTCGTCGTACGGACCGAAGGAGACCGCGAGCGCATTCAGGTAGAGCTGGTGGAGCCGCTCGTCGGGCACGCCTATCTCGAACGAGACCCGGTCGACAAGCCCGTGGCGCGCGACCAGCTCGCGCAGGGCCGGCTCGTCGGGCCCGCGGCCGACGAGCACCAGCTTCACGGGGGTCCGCACGTGACGCATCGCTTCGATCACGAGCGGCTGCCGCTTGAGCGCCTCCATCCTCCCGGGCAGGAACACGTAATCGCCGTAGGGCCCGGGTGGCTTGCCTTGCAACGCTTCCGCTACGGGCGACGGATGATACAGCGACTCGCTCGCGAGCCCCAAGGAGGACCAGAGCCGGCCCTGCACGTTCTTCGAGTTCGTGAAGATGCGCTTGGCCTCGCCCAGGGCCACGCGGTCGGCCTGCCGCACCATGTCCCGCACGATCGGGCCGTCCTCCTGAAGCGACAGGTCGGCGAACTCCGGGTGGTCCCAGAGCTCGTACGCACTGCGGTGCTGGTGGATCAGCCACACGACCTTGCGCTCGTGCTGGGCGAGGTACGCGGGGAACTTGAGCGCGATCGCCATGTCCACCTTCAGCCCATTGGACTCGGTGATGTCGAACGAGCGCCACACGGCCATCTGGTGCGCGAGCGCCGGCGCCGGGTACCACTTGCCCGCGATCGTGACGATCTCGGCCTCGTGACCGGCGGCCAGCAGCGCGCGGGTCAGGGCCTCCGTGTGGGTCTCGGCGCCGCCCCGCACGAACGCCGACTGCGGGTGGAGGACGGCGATCCTCACCGCCGGTCGGGATCCTCGCGCAGGCGGGCCACCTCGGCCTCGAGCTGAAGGACCCGCTCGGCCAGGGCGGTGGTGAGCTCGGCGTGGTCGGCGAGCAGCCGGTCGTACCGCCAGGAGATCGGACGCATCAGGCGGAAGAGCCCGAGCTTCAGCTGACGTCGCCACCTGGAGATGGAGGCGAGGTTCGGCTCGCCTCGCGGGATCGTCAGTCGCTCGTCCGCCCGAAGCAGCGCCGTCAGGTCGTGGAGCTCGTTCCGGACCTCCTCCGTGCTCAGCCGGGAGCGCGAAGCGGCCTCATCGGCCCAGTACAGCTCGCGCGCGACGTTCTCGAAGGCGGGGTCGGAGGGCTCGCTCATGGGCGTCGATGAGCCTAGCACCGGACCTCTCTCCGCCGGCGCGGGCGAGTGTGGCGCGGCGCTGGTCACCCGGCCGCGGTCACCGCCCAGATCGCGAAATCGAGCGCCGCGCCGGTCTGGTCGGAGTTCACGAAGCGCACCTCGACGCGGTCGAAGCCGGCGTGCTCGGCCATCAGGCGCAGGGTCTCGGGGTGCGCCGGCCACGTGTGGGACACGTCCGCGAAGAAGGAGTCGGCCAGGCCCCTGGACATCGGGTTGATCGTCTCCACGAGGAGGGCGCCGCCCGGGCGGAGCGCTCTCCGCGCCGCGTGGAAGAACCCGAGCCACCGATCCTTCGGCAGATGCTCGATCACCTGTATCGCGCTGATGGCCGCGGGCGCCTCGCCATCCAGCGCGTCGAGGCACTCGGTCGCGTCCCCCTGGCTGGCGGTGAACCCCCTGGCCCGGCACGCTTCGACCGCGCCAGGTGAGACATCGACGCCGTGCACGCGCCACCCCCAGCCTCGAAGGATCGCGAGGAACTCGCCCTTGCCGCAGCCCAGGTCGAGCCAGAGCGGCGCTGGCTCGCGGCCGAGCTCGTCGAGGAGGCCCACCGCCAGGCCTTCGTAGCCGCGGAGACGGGCCTCGATCGTCTCCGCGGAGCCGCGCATCCGCTCCTCGAACGCCCAGTAGTAGAGATCGGTATCCGCTGTGGGCGCCTCGCGCAGTACAGCGACACCACCCGCGTCGGCGCCTCCGGGAGGGAGCTCCCTCTTCGCGAGCTCGTGACGAAGGATCGCCACCTCCGCGCCGATCTCCGTCACGCGCTCGGCCACCTGGGCCGCGAGGCCCGCCAGCTCCGCCGCGATCCGGTCGTAGCGCCGCGAGACGGGGCGGGTGAGCCGGAACTGGCGGCGCTTCAGCGCGCGGCGGAACCGGGAGCCGATCGCCAGGGCCGGCTCGCCGCTCGGCACCGCCTCGGCCTGAGCCTTAAGCAGCTGGTCTTCGAGCCGGCGGAGGGTCGCCAGAAGTTCCTCGATGGAGCCGTGCGACGCCATGACGGCTGAGCTTACCCGACCTCCGAGCCGCGCCTCCTCAGGGAGCGGGCGCCCAGGTGGGTCCCTTGCAGTCCGTTCGGAGCGGCAGGACATCGGGCGGACGCGGCGGCTTGTTGAAGTTGAAGTCGTACGAGAGGTTCCGGGCGGCGCGATCGCGGTGGGTGAGCTGTGAGAGCCCCCAGTTGTCCTCGATGAAGCGGAGCACGCTCGAGAACTCCCCGATGTGATGATCCACGACCCCGTGCTTCGCGTACGGGCTGATGACCAGTAGCGGCACCCGGAAGCCGAAACCGAAGGCGTCGACCTGCTTGGGAGCGACGTGATCGTAGAACCCGCCGTAGTCGTCCCAGGTGAGGAAGATCGCGGTGTCCTTCCACATGGGGCTCTTCATGATCGCGTCGATCACCTTCGTCGTCCAGTTCTCGCCGCGGCAGAAGTTGTACTCGGGGTGCTCCGAGAGCTCGAACCTCGGCGTGATCCACGTCACGGGCGGGAGCCTCCCCGCCTGGATGTCGTTGATCACGTTGTCCACGGGGAAGATGTGCCGGTTCCAGCGCGCCGGATCCTTCCGATACCGGCGGATGGCCGAGTACGCCGACCAGATGTAGCCCCGCTGGTTCTCGGAGGCCGCGTAGTAGGCCCACGGGATCCGATGCTGGTTCAGCAGGTCGCCCTCGGTCGTGAAGTCGAAGCAGGGAGGGACCCACTGGACCTTCCCTTCGGAGTCGTACACCCCCACGACCTGTCCCGCCGGCGCGTCGCACCCGAACGTGAGCGAGCTGATACCGGGTTTGCGGCGGGGGTTGTCGTGAGTTCCTCCGGACTGCGCCGCGATCGAGTAGAGGTGGTTGGGGAACGACGGCCCCACCGCGCTCGAGAAGAAATTGTCCGAGAGCACGTACCGCTTGGCCCAGGCCCAGTAGTTCGGCAGCTGGTCCCTGTGCAGCTGTGTGTAGGCCCAGCGGTCCGCGTTGGGCGACCCGGCGAAGCCGTCCATCCGGCCGTTGTCCCAGGCGGCCAGCGCGCACAGGTAGCAGTGCGGGATGTCTCCGGACGTCCGGCCGTCGGTGCCCCTCGTGAGCGGCCTCCGGACGCCATGGTCCCACCCGAACGATGCGCCGTTCGCGCCCGGGAAGGTGCCGAACAGGTTGTCGAACGTCCGGTTCTCCTTGATGAGGAAGACCACGTGCTTGATGGGCCAGCGCGTGGCGAACCGCGAGGCGTCCACGACCTCGGGGGCGGCGTTCGGCGCGGTCGTCTGGGACGGGGACCACGAGGGCGACGGCGAGCGGTCCGACCCTCTATCGGACGAGGCGCGGGTGCAGGCCGCCGCGACCAGGATGAGCGAGAGCAGGCCGGCGATGCGGCGTGCGCGAGCGGGACGGCCGGCTTGCCTCATGGGAACGGGCGGAAGTCTACCGATGTCGGCGACGTTTCAGCCGGCGATCGGCGAGGGATCCGGAGAGGCCGTGCACGTCCGGAGCGGGAGCGGATCGGGCGGGGCCGGCCCTTGGGCGAAGTCGAAGTCGTAGGAGAGGTCGTGGGAGAGCCGGTCGCGATACGTGAGCGGGGTGAGGCCCCAGTTGTCCTCGATGAACCGGAGAACGCTGGAGAACTCACCTTCCGTGTGGTCGATCCAGCCCGGCTTGGCGTACGGCGAGATCACGAGCAGCGGAACCCGGATGCCCAGACCGAACGGGTCGATCCTCCTGGGCGGAACGTGGTCGTAGAAGCCGCCCCAGTCGTCCCACGTGATGAATATGGCGGTGTCCTTCCACATGGGGCTCTTCATGATCGCGTCGACCACCCGGGTGGTCCAGTTCTCGCCGAGGCACATCGAGTGCTCCGGATGATCGGACAGATCGTGCGTCGGCGTTATCCAGGTCACCGGCGGGAGGAGGCCGCGGCGGATGTCGGGCACGACGCGGTCCACCGGGAAGATGTGCTGGTTCCAGAGCGTCGGGTCGTTGCGATACCGCCCGATCGCCGAGTACGCGGACCAGATGTAGCCGTTCTCGGTGTTCGTTGCCGCGTAGTACGCCCAGGGGACGCCCGCGGCGGAAAGGAGGTCCCCTTCCGTCGTGAAGTCGAAGCACGGCGGAACCTTCTCGTCGTTCCCCTCGGAGTCCTGGACGACCACGAAGCCCGCCGAGCCGATGTCGCACCCCCACGACTTCGAGAACCCCTCGCGGTTCAGCGCCGCGACCTGCTCCAGAGGCTGTTGCGGGTTCTCGTTGGTCCCCCCCGAGGTGGCGGCGATCGTGAACAGATGGTTCGGGAACGAGGGTCCCAGCGCGCTCGCGAAGAAGTTGTCGGCGAGCACGTAGCTCGAGGCCCAGCTCCAGTAGTTCGGGATCGCGGTGGGCAGGAACGAGGTGTACGCGTACCGGTTGGAGTTCGCGGTCTGCGCGAACCCATCCATCCTGCCCCCGTCGATCGAGGAGATGCCCGCGGCGTACGTGTGCAGCAGGTCGTGCGGCGTCTCGTCGACGGCCGGGGTGAGAGGCCGCGGCGTCCCGTGGTCCCAGCCCACGGTCGCTCCGTTCGCGCCGGGGAAGCGCCCGAACATGTTGTCGAAGCTGCGGTTCTCCTTGACGATGAAGACCACGTGCTTGATCGGCCAGCGCGTGTCGATCGCGCTCGCGTCCACCCGTGCGGGGAAGAGGCCGGTGGGGTCGGGCGGCAGGTGGGTCGGCGGCCCGGGAGAGGAGCACCCCACAGCCACGAGGACCAGCGCCACGCCGAGGGCGAGTTGGGTCCTGGCGGTCGAGCGCATCGGAAGCCGGAGTCTAGCCCGTCTCCAGGAACTCACGGAGCGCAGCGGTGAGCGACGGCATCGGCTCGAGGCCCAGGTGCGGCAGAAGCACGCTCGACAGAGCCGAGTTCTGCGGCCTCGGCGCCGGAAGGCCCAGGGAGGCCGAGGTCTGCTCCGCGACGTTCCCCGGCAGCCCGGCGAGGTCCTTCGCGGCAAGGAGCACGTCGTGCCAGCTGGCTGGCTCCCGCCCCGCGAGGTGATAGGTGCCGAAGCGCTGCGTGAGGACGAGCGGAAGGATCCGCTCGGCGAGGTGCCGGACGTAGGTCGGCGTTCCGATCCGGTCGACGAGCCCCCCTACGGCTTCGCCCAGGCCGAGCCGACGCACCGCCGCCGTGAGGTAGTCGCCGCCCCCGCCGAACACGTAGCCCGTGCGCACGACGAAGTGCTCCGGCGTCGCGGTGCGGACCGCTCGCTCGCCCATGAGCTTGGCCCGGCCGTAGACGGAGAGCGGACGGGGCTCGTCGGACTCGTCGTAGGGGGAGCCCTTCGCGCCGTCGAAGACGTAGTCGGTCGACACGTGCACCAGCGCGGAGCCCGAGGCGCGCGCGGCGAGCGCGAGGCTGTGCGGGCCGATCGCGTTGTCGCGGAAGGCGCGGCCGGGGTCGGCCTCGTTCGCGTCCACATCGGTGAACGCCGCGAAGTTAAGCACGACTTCGGGTCGAACGAGAGGGACCAGCCGCATCACCGCGTGGTGGTCGCCGACGTCGAGCACGTCGCGCGCGAATGCATGGACGTCGTGATGCCCCGGGACGACCTGCAGGAACGCCCGGCCGAGGCCGCCTCCGGCCCCGGTCACCAGGAGCCTCACGGGCGCGCCCCCGCCAGCGCTCTAGCGACCCAGTCCCGATGGTCGGCGTACCAGGCCACGGTTCGCGCGAGGCCGTCCTCGAACGAGACCTGCGGCTTCCAGCCGAGCCCGGCGAGCCGGTCCCACGAGAGTCCGTAGCGGAAGTCGTGGCCCGGGCGATCCGGGACGAACGAGATCAGATCCTCGGGAGCGCCGGCGAGCGCGCAGACCTGCTTCGCGAGCTCCAGGTTCGCCAGCTCGTGGCCGCCGCCTATGTTGTAGACCTCGCCCGGCCGGCCGTGCTCGAGAACCGCGAGACACGCCGCGACCCAATCCCTCACGAAGAGCCATTCGCGGCGCTGCCTGCCCTCGCCGTACACGGGCAAGGGTCGCCCCTCGAGGGCGGCCATGACGTAGACGGGGATCGCCTTCTCCGGGAACTGCCGGGGACCGAAGGCGTTCGTGCCGCGCACCGAGGTCACGTGCGCCCCGTAGGTCTCGCGGTAGGCGTGCGCCAGCAGCTCCGCCGCCGCCTTGCTCGCCGCGTAGGGGTTCCGGGGCCGCATCGGGTCGTCCTCGTCGAACGTCGTGCCCTCGGCGCCCTCGCCGTACACCTCGTCGGTGTTCACCAGGAGCATCGGGGTGCCCGTCTCGCGGCAGGCCTCCAGCACGGTGAAGCTCCCGAGGACGTTCGTGACCAGGAACTCGCGCGGACCCTCGATGCTCCGGTCCACGTGGCCCTCCGCCGCGGCGTGTACGACGCGGTCCGCCTCGGCGACGAGCGGCACGACCTGCTCGGCGTCGGCCACGTCGCCGAGCACGAAGCGGAACCTCGGGTCGCCCTCGTGGCCGGCGAGGTTCTCGCGCGAGCCCGCGTAAGTGAGCTTGTCGAGCACGGTGACTCGGCCGTCGTCGCTCGCGAGAAGGGCATCGACGAGGTGGGACCCGATGAAGCCGGCACCGCCGGTCACGAGCACGTGAGCCATCGCGTAACTCTAGCCGCCGACGCGCTCCCGAGCCCGGCGGAGCGCGTCGGCGGTCGCGCGAGCGGTCGCCTCCCACGTGAAGCCGGCCACGCGGGCGTGTCCGGCCGCCCGGAGGACGTTCCTCAGATCCTCGTCCTCGAACAGCCGCGCGAGCTCCGCTCCGATCGCGTCGGCGTCTCGCGGATCCACCAGCACGGCGGCATCTCCCGCCACCTCCGGCAACGACGACACGCTGGAGGTTAGGACGGGCACGCCGGCCGCGAATCCCTCGAGCACCGGGAACCCGAAGCCCTCGTAGAGCGAGGGATACGCGAGCACCGTCGCGCCCGAGAGCAGCGCCGCCTTGTCGGGCTCGCTCACGTATCCCGCGCGCACGACGCGCTCGCCCACCGGGGGCGGCAGCCCCGCGATCGCCGCGTCGAGCCGGTCGGCGGCACCCGGGTCCCATCGCACCGGGCCTCCCGCGATCACGAGCCGGGCGGGGGCGGGCACGCTCGCGAAAGCCCGAACCAGGGCCTCCAGGTTCTTCCGCGGCTCGAGTCCGCCCACGAAGAGGGCATACGGCCCATCGATGCCGAACGCGCGGCGGACACGCGCGACGTCTTCGGAGGAGGCGGGCCGGAACTCGTGTGCGTCCACTCCGTGATGGATCGCGACGACCCGGTCGGCGACGGGATAGCGCCCGCAGAGGTCGCGCTCCGTCGACGCCGACGGCACTATCAGCAGGGCAGCGCGAGCGAGCGCCTCCTCGAACCGCCGGTGCCAGCGCGCGTCGTGGTGGGGCGCCGTCTCGGGAAAGAGCCTGAACGCCAGGTCGTGCACGACCATGACGACGCCTCGGCTGGCGGTGGGCGGCGGAACGAAGTTCGTGGCGAGCAGCAGGTCGAACTCCCCCGCCAGCCACTCGACCCGCGGGAGCTGAAGCCGCCAGGAGACCGGCTGGAACACCCGGGCGGGGAGGCGCGAGGCGCGCTCGGTGAGGTTCGGTCCCACGCCCGCGAAGAAGCGCCTGGGCCGGAGCAGCCCCCTGGCGTGCAGGTACCACGCGACGTACCGGTTGTCGGGGTCGGCCGCCGGTAGGTGCCGCAGGATCTCCAGGGCGTAGTGCCCCACCCCCGTCCTTCGCGGGTCGAGGGCGGGTCGCGCATCGACCACCACTCTCATAGGCGTCGATCCGCGCGTTGGGTGTCGCTGTGGAACGAGGACAT
>JACQDK010000079.1 GCA_016201135.1 Actinomycetota bacterium | reverse complement strand
GAAGGCGGGGGCGGCCCGCTGGGAGCCGCCCCCGCGACCGGCGACCGCTCCCCCCGAGTGCGGTCCGCCGGCGTCTTCAGGTCACTTCTGCGGGTTGGTGCAGATCGTGAACGACTCGTCGCCGTAGTCGATCGAGACGCAGGTACCGGAGATCGAGACGAGCTGGAAGTTCCCGGCGAAGGTCTGGCCCGCCTTCCGGGTGTAGTTCACGCCGTCCACGTCGATCTGGGCCTTCTCCACCCCGTTCTGGGTGAACACATCGATGATGGCGACGACCTTGCCGTCCGAGGTGGTGTAGCTCGAGCCGCCGCCGGGCGCGGTCGGCGTGGGCGAAGGCGAATTGGAGGTCGAGCTGCTCGAGGACGGGCTCGCGGTGATGAAGGCGGCCGGGATCTCGAAGGGATCATTGCCGCCGAAGGACAGCACGACCGACGGCTGGGTCGTCGGCGACCCGGTGGAGGGCACGTGGCCGCCTCCGCCCGGCACGAACGTCGGAGACGGCTCCCCGCCGCCGCCGAAGAACAGGTTGAAGAGCAGGAACAGGACCACGAGCCCGCCGGCCGCGCCGCCTCCGTAAGTGAGGAGCTTGCGATCTCGTTCGGAGAGGGCCATCCGCCTAGCCTCCAGATGTGGTCGGGCCGGGCACCGAACCCGGTCCCGCGCTCGTGTCCGACGTGTACAGCTCCATGGAGATCTGCATCGAGAGCTCGTTCGTGGTGGTTCCGGTGCCGCCCGTGGAGGCCGTGATCGCACCGCTCAACACCTTTGCCGCCCGTGGCAGCGTCTCTATCCGGTACAGGAACTCCGCGAGCGAGAAGTACGTGCCCTCGATGTTGATGGCCACGGGGATCGTCGAGAAGGCATCGGTGGTGGAGGCGGTCGGCGCGCTCACGCTTATCTGCGTGAAGCTCACCCCCGAGCGCTCGGCGGCGTTGCGCAGCAACAGGATCAGGCCGGGCTCGTCCACGGTGGGAGGCAGCTGCTGGTCGACCTTCCTTATCACGGCCCTGGCCGCGGGCGCCTGGGCCTTCGCCTCGACCAGAGTGTTCAGCTGAGCCTGGAGCTGAGAGGTCTTCGACTGCTCGTCGCCGAGCGACTTCCGCGCGTCCGCCACCTCCCCCCGCTTGGGAAGGACCAGGAAGAAGATCACGAGCACGCACACGAGACCCGCCGCGACGCCGGCGATCAGGGGCGAGCGACGACCGCTCATCCCGTGGCTCCCGCCCCGGCCCCCCGCTTGGTGAGGGCGTCGGTCGTGAGGTCCACGGTGCCGGTGAACTGCACGACGTCGGTGCTGCCGGGCCGGATCACCGAGGTGACGTACGGGTTCGCCCAGCCGCGCACCCGCTCGAGACGGGTGAGCAGCGTCGCGACCGTGTCGGCGCTCAGCCCCTCTCCGGAGAACGCGATCGACCCGATGATCCCGGTCGGGGTCCCCGTGGTCGTCCCCTGGGCCGGCGGGTTGATCGTCACGGTTAGCGAGGTGAGGTAGGCGTCGGCGGGCATCACGCGCGAGACGTCCAGGAGCCCCTCGGAGAAGGACACCTCGTTCGAGAAGACGGCGGCCAGGAGCTGCCGCTTCGCCTGGGCCTCGTTCTGGAGGTCCTGGAAGGGCCGAAGGTCGGCGATCTGGCCGTTCAGGCCGGCGTTGATCCGCCGCTGGGCGTCGATGTCGTTGTTCACGCTCGCGAGCGACCTCGCCTGGAGCAGGTACGCGAAGATGATGAGCAGCAGCACGATCGCTCCACCCGCCAGCACGGTGAGCGCCAGCTGCCGCGTCTGCTGGCGCTGGCGGATCTCCGGGGGAAGTAGGTTGACCTGGCTCACGCGTTCCTCCCGGGGATCCCCAGACCGACCGCCGCGGCCAGCACGGGCTCCGCCTCCGCCTGGGCTTCGGGGAGCAGGTCCAGTTGGGACTTCACCCGCAGGAAGACCTGGCCGCGCTCGACACTCACCGGGATGCGCTCCCGGAGGACCTCGAGGAACCCGGCCAGCTTCGACCCCCCGCCGGTGATGAGCACGCGGGAGATCCGGGCTCCCTGGGCCTGAGCCGTGTAGAACTCGAGCGAGGAGCGGATCTCATCGACGAAGCTCGCCGCCCTGGACGTCGCCACGCGACGAGCCTCCTCGAGGTCGTGACCCTCCACCTCCTCGCCGCGCTTCAGCTGCTCGGCGACCTCGTCCTCGACACCCATGCCCCGGGCGATCGCGACCGTGACGTCGCGGCCGCCGGACGGGAGGATGCGGACGAACCGGACGACCTGGCGAGCGTGCACGCAGATGTTGGTGACATGGGCCCCGACGTCGATCACGGCCTCGTCGCCGCCGTCCTCGAGGTCCATCCCCTCCTCGCCGGTGCCCACGGCCCGCACCAGGGCGAAGGGGATGAGGTCCAGGCCCACCGGCTCGAGCTTGGCCATGGTGGCGGACTCCACCAGGAGGTTCACCATCGGGCGCTGGGCGGCCACCAGCAGGATCCGCATCATCTGCCGGCCGTCCTGCTCGAACTCCCCGAGCGGGTCGTAGTCGAGCACGGCGTCGTCGACCGACATCGGGATGAACTCCTGCACCTGGAAGGCGAGGGACTCCCTGAGCTCCTTGTCCGGCAGGAACGGGAGCGCGATCTCTCGCACGACCACACGCTGGTTGCCGACGCCCATCAGGACCTCGCGGCTCTTGAAGCCTCCCCTGCCCCACAGCTCCCGGAGCGCCTCGGCGACCAGCTGCGGTTGGCGCACCTCTCCCAGCTCCACTGCTCCGGGCGGCAGCGGGACCTGTGCCGCCCGGAGAACGACCGGCAGCTCGGGACCGAGCGACATCTCCGCCGCGCGAACGGCGGTCGACCCGACGTCGAGCCCTACTCGGACCTTGGCCACGGGACTACCCCTCCACCCGAACCGCTCGCTCGGAGAGGTACCGCTCGACCTCGGATCCCCTGATCCGGAAGTTCTTGCCGACCCGGACCGCTGGCAGGTCGCCGCACTTGATCAGCCGGTAGACGGTCATGTTGGACACGCGCATGGCGGCGGCCACCTCGGCCACCGTGAGGAGCCGTCCCTCGGGGAAGTACGGTTCGGCCACCCTCTACCTCCATCGTGTGCCACATGTGCCGCATGTGCCACACGAGCGGACAAGTGCCCCGGCGTATCCACCGGGGCACGGTGTATGTCACGATAGGCGACAAGCATTGTCAAACACCTTCGGGGACTTCCTCGCAGGGGACCCCCTGCGAGGCCGGAGCGCGTGCGTGGCAGGGCGCCTCAGGTGACGGTTCGCAGGTACGCGGAGGCCAGCTGGGGCCCCCAGAAGGCTGCGACGACGGCCCCCGCGGCGATGGAGGGACCGAACGGGATCTTCGCCTTGCGGCCGGCCCCCATCGCGAGCGCGACGACGGCTCCCAGGCCCCCCAGGACGATCGCGGCGCCCGCCGCGACCCCTACGACGCCGAGCCCCAGGGATCCCAGCACAAGGCCGATCGCGGCCGCCAGCTTCACGTCGCCCATGCCCATCCCGCCCGAGACGAGCGCCACCACCAGGAGCCCCCCTCCGTACGCGGCCGCGCCCATGAGACCCCGGACCGGGTCCACCCCGCCGCCGGCGAGACGAGCCACCGCGAGGTAGGCCGCGAACCCGGCGAGGGCCGGGTAGGTGAGACGGTTGGGGATGATCCGGTGACGCAGGTCGATGAGCGCGATGGCCGGCATCATCGCCACGAGCGCCGCGACCATCCCCCCGACCCAGGGCCGGTCGTAGCGGGCGACGGCCGCGACAACGAGGCCGGCCGTGGCCAGCTCGAGCAGCGGGTAGACGGCCGAGATCCGCTCACCGCAGCTGCGGCACCGCCCGCGCAGGAGCACCCAGGAGAGCACCGGCACGTTGTCGCGGTTGCGGATCTCGGTCCCGCACCGCGGGCACCGGGACCGCGGACGCGCGAGCGACTCCCCGGCGGGAAGCCGGTGGATCGCCACGGTCATGAAGCTGCCGACGGCAAGACCGAACGGCAGCGCGACGAGTCCCCGGAGCCAGACCATGGACCCGAACCCTACCCCGCCCGGCGTGCTCGCCTCAGGAGGTCCGCACCTCCCGGATGTACGCGATGTCCTCCTTGAAGCCGGTCACGTGGGCGCCGGGGATCAGCACGGGGCGGTAGTTCAACGTGAAGTTGTTCGTGATCGCGAGCGTAGAACCGATCACCTGACCGTAGAACGACCCCAGGTTGTTCAGCGTGACCGTGCAGGGCGTGTAGAAGGAGACCTGCACCAGGTTGTTGAAGGCGGTGAGGTTCCCGACCGAGATGTTCTGGGTCGGACAATCCGGCGAACCTGTCCGCCAGTCGCTGATGAAGTAGAGGCTCCGCATGCTGGTGACGCCGTTCCAGGTGTTCTTGTTGGCGAGGTTGATCCCGCCGTCGGTGATGATCGCGAGGTTCGAGCCCAGGTTGATCGTTGGGTTGCTCACGCTGTTCTGGTACGTGCAGGTCGCCTGGATCCGCACGAGGACCCCGCCGGGATGCGCCACGGCGTCGGCCGAGTAGTTGTCGGAACCAGAGTTGTTGGACTCCACGTACTTCTGGGCGTCCGTGCAGGCACTTGATCCCGTGAAGAAAGGGTGCACCCAATAGCCCTGGCTCTCCCAGGCGCTCTGGTCGAACACGACGTGCGGGTACGAGGCGGGCGCCGGCGGCGGCCCCAGGCTGCACGTCTGGATCTTGGCGCCCAGGACATTCGACCCGGGAGCCGAGCCGGTGCAGTAGTACGCGCTGCCCTTCACGGTCCCGCCCGTCGTGCTCGGCACGGACACGCCGCCGGTGGTCGCCTTCGCGTCCAGGTCCACCAGCGCCTGCGCGTTGTTGACCGTGGTCGAGTTGTTGGCCCACACCTGCCCGTACACGTGGAGGCTCGTGGTGATCGACGCGGAGCCGTTCACCACGTAGATGTTGCCCTTCACGGTCTCCAGCCCGGCGGTGGCGTTGAAGTCGCCGCTCAGCACGACGATATCGCCGTCGTTCCCGTTGGTGTCGCCGTTCACGGTGAAGTTGTTCGTGAACGACGTCGACGCGTTCGTGATCATCGCGCCGTCGTACCCGCCGTAGATCGGGTGCAGCGCCATGAAGGTCTCCATCTGGCGCTTCGTGCCGTCGGAGGCCGTGCCGACGGAGACGACCTTGACCGACTTCGGGTAGTTGGTGGCCGACAGGGTGGCCTGGCACGCGGCCGTGCTCGACCCGGCGGCACAGAAGAGCGTGGTGCCCGTCGCGTCGCTGTAGTAGGTCGGGGTGGCCGTGAAGGACACGGAGTTCGGACCGGAGATGACCTTCCCGGTGTACGCGGCGAGCTGGAGGGACTCGACCGCGCTGTTCTGGATGCTGTTGAAGTACCAGTTCAAGCCGGCCTCGGCCGCGTACTCGGCGGTGAGCCTCTTGCGGTCGTAGGCCGCCCGCGACTGGTTGTGGGTCGCCTGGGCGATCACGTAGATCGAGAGCATCAGGACGACGAACGCGACGAGCAGCGCCATGATCAAGGTGGCGCCTCGCTCGTCTCGGTTCAGTCGCTGCAACATGAGGGGGCCCTCCTAGCTAGGGGCGAGCTGACAGACGCTCACGGGGTAGCCGTAGGACGTGTTGCGCCCCGTGAAGGCCGCCTGCAGGGTCACCGTTCCGGTCGGGTAGTGGGTGATGTCGTTGTTGGCCTCGAGCGTGACGTTGAGCGTCCGGCTCCCCTTCAGGGGATCCGGGTCCATCTGGAAGGCAGGAGTGCCATCCACGCGGTTCACGATCCCGGTGGCCACGATGTTCCATGCCGAGGCGTTCTCCGGCTGGTCCGGCGGCCACGTGCGCTTCAGGAGCCGCTGGCTCGAGTCGATCTGCCACATCACGCACACGAAGCCGCTCGCGTCGCCGTTGGTGCGCGTGTCGGCGTTCGTCTGCGTGTAGACGCGCATCGTGTAGTAGGGCTTGCAGCCGGAGCACGAGCTGAGCGCGCCGGCTCCGGTGCCGTTCTCGAGCCCGGGGTCGTACAGCACGTTCCCCGAGCGCATCTCCCGGTCGATCTCCTCGAGCGCCAGGCGGGCCTGGTCGTTGGTCTGGCCGAGGGCGTCCTCTTTCATCGCGGTCCGCTGCACCGAGGCGAGCGTGGTCCCGAAGACCAGCATGACTATCGACATCAGGAGCATCGTCACCGCCAGCTCCAGGATCGTGTAGCCCCCCTCGGGAGACAGGCGGAGCGCGACGGGTGCGAGCGGTCGACGCACGTCAGCCCGCCGAGGGTGGAGGGGCGTAGGTGGCGTCGACCGTGAGCGTCCCGAGCGAGATCGTCTCCGTGACGTCCATCAGGGTGTTGCCCTCGGCGACGATCACGTAGTGCACGGCGATCGTGGGGGCGACGACCTGGGCGG
This sequence comes from Actinomycetota bacterium, assembly GCA_016201135.1. Taxonomy (GTDB): domain Bacteria; phylum Actinomycetota; class UBA4738; order UBA4738; family HRBIN12; genus JACQDK01. The sequence goes on along the minus strand of JACQDK010000079.1, from coordinate 21,389 downwards.
ACTCGTCCGTCCGGGTCGGCTGCGGGCTGCTGCTCGTCGAGGGCGTCGCCGATGTGGCGGTCGAAGCCGCGGTCATCTGGGCGGTGACGGTGCTGATCGTCACCGTAACGTCCTTGCCGTCGATGTTCTGTGGCGACGACGTGTAGGAGAGATTGAGCCCCGTGAGGCTGCTGGAGCCGATCGCGATCGACTTGCAGGACGAGCTCGCCTGGTCGTAGTAGTAGAGCGTCCCCGTCGGGGCCGTCGCGGTGGGCAGCGGTGTTCCCTCCCCCGCCGCCGCGGTTGCCGAGTCGCTGTACGCGGACACCGTCAGGAAGTAGCCGCCGCAGCTCCCGGTGTTGAACGGCGTCGTCATCTTCGTGGGCAGGGCGCCGAGCCGGATGTTGCCGTACACGCGGCTCGCGCTCGAGGCGACGCACCCGTTGGTGCCTGCCGCCGGCGAGCACCCCGCACCAACCGGCGCAGGGTTCGCCACCATGTTCACGAAGGCCTTGACCAGGTTCGAGGTCGTGCCGACGGACACGAGGTTCGCCGTGCCGACATCCGGGTCGGTCCCGCTGAGGGTCGCCACGGCCACCACCGACGAGGGCTGGCTGGCGGCGGCCCCGCTGCACGGGAGGCTGTCCGACTCGGCGGTCGAGCTGATCAGGGAGGGTGGGCACACGCTCGAGCCGGTCGCGGTGATCGCGCTGTCGCTCTCGCCCGACGTGGTGGTGGGCACGGTCAGCGCGACCTTCGTCGAGCCGCCGCCGCTCGGGCTCGTAAGCGAGCCGCCCGAGCAGGTCACCTCGGTGCCGCAGCGCTGGCGCGCGTACGGGCCGGTCAGGGTGTTCGGGTCGCTGTCGGCGTCGGTCGCGACCGTCACCCCGCCCGCGGTCCGCACTCCGCCGCCGTCCGTGACCGAGCCCTCGATGGGGTGGACCGCGCCGTCGGCGCTCGCGACCTGCTCCTCCTGCACGTCGGCGCTGGCGCCCGTGAGCAGGATGTCCAGCGTGCTGAACGAGATCCCCTGGATCGTGCCGGTCACCGAGACGCTGCCGTTGGGGACGGTGGCATCGCCGAGGAAGAACGGCTGGCACGGGGCCGAGAAGGGGTGGGTCGACGTGCTCCGGCAGCCGATCGGGGACCAGAAGAGGCTCTGGATGCGCACGAGCTTCGCGCCGCCCACGGCCCCCTTCGTCCACGTCACGATCACCGTCACGCGGTAGGGGGCGTTCGTCACGGAGTCGTCCTGGGTCACGTAGGTGGACCACGTGTAGGTGATGTGGTTCAGGACCGGGCTCGTGTTCGGGGACGTGCTCGACCGGTGGGGCACGAGGGGGACGGTGGTCGTGAGGCCGGGGTGGTTCACGATCTTCTCTCCGGAGCCGGGCTCGGTGCCCTTCGTGCAGGACAGGAACCGGTACACGCCCGAGCAGCTCACGATGTTGGAGTCGCCGGTGAGGTCGGTGTCGAGGAGCCCGGCCGTCACCTTGTCGTAGGCGAGGCCCCGGACCTCCTCCATCACCTTGTCGGCGATGCCGTTGGCCGCCTGGCGCTGGCGGGCGATGTCCTGGTAGGTGAAGCTCGCGGTGGCCGCGTACGCGAGCGCCACCAGGCTGCTGAAGATGACGGTGACCGCGATCACCGTCTCGAGCAGCGTGAACCCACGCTCGTCGGTGCCCAGCGCGCGCAGGCGCCGAGCGATCATGCTGCGCATCATCGGCAGGTTCCCGTCATCCGGTCCTCGCTTAGCTGTCGGCACGCCCGGGGGGCCTCTTGAGCACGCCCGGCAAGCGGAAGGGGGCGGCCCGTAGGCCGCCCCCTCTGCGGTGTCGCGTTTCCGTTCAGGTGCTCTTACCAGCCAGCGGTCGCGAGCGCCGTCTGGTTGGCGATGCAGCTCGCCTGGGCCAGGGGCGACGTGTTGGTGAGAACCGTGCCCGTGTCGGACTCGTCGTAGGCCTCGAAGCAGTTTCCGGCCTTCGAGTAGGCGACCAGCTCGATCGCACCCTTGGTGATGCCCGAGGCGGTGTTCACGACCTTGAAGCTGATGTTCGTGGGGCCGGTCGAGGCCGTCGCGTTGTACGTGAGCGACGGCTCGGTGGCCAGCAGCGTCGCGGCCGTGACGGTCGAGTAGTCGTCCGTGTCGGTGAAGATCGTCTTGGCTGCGGCCAAGGCGTTCCGTACGCCGGACTGCGCCGCCTTGTCGTTGGCGCGGTTACGTGCACCGAGGAACGTCGGCAGAGCGATGGCGACCAGGATGCCGATGATCAGGACGACCACCATCAGCTCGATGAGGGTGAACCCCTCCTCACGCTCGTGAAAGCGCTTGAGCATCTGCCGTTCGCCTCCTTTCCTTGTTCTTGCGCGCTCCAACGGCGCGCGTTCCCGATGTGTTTCGGCCGCGGACGCTTCGTGCTTGAGCCGCTCGCGACTGATCCTTAGGAAATGGCTCGGATTGACTACCCCACATCCCCTATGGGGCTACCAGCCGCCGGTCGCGAGCGATGTGGCGGTGACGTTTCCCGGGGTCGCCGCCCACTCGCCGGTGCAGTTCGCGATGCCGGTCGTTCCGTAGTGAGTCAATCCGCCCGTGTCGTAGATCACGAAGCAGGTCATCGTGGCCGACATCCGAGCCGCTCCGAACGCCGTGGTGGTGCCCTTCACGCTCACGGATGCCTGACCGTGTCCGGTCACGCAGGTCGCGCCGGTGTAGACCGAGACCGTGGTCGCGTCCACGTAGCAGAGAGAGCTCTCCATCGTGACGAGCCCCGTCGGCAGCGCGTTGGCCTTCGAGTAGTCCTCCGTGTCCGTCTGGATCGCCCGCGCCGCGGTGAGCGCGTATCTCAGGTCGGATTGCGCGGCACGGTCCTCCGCGCGCTCGCGCGCCCCCAGCAACGTCGGCAGCGCGACCGTCAGCAGGATACCGAGGATGAGCACGACGACCATGAGCTCCACCATCGTGTAGCCATCGTCGTTCGCCGAGCGTTCTCTCATCCGCTCGCCGTCTTCGGTCAGCTCGAGGGGATCAGCTTGATGATGTTGAACATCGGCATGTACAGGGCCACCACCGAGGCGCCCACGCAACCGCCGATCACGGCGATCAGGAGCGGCTCGATGAGCGACGTGAGGGCGTCGACCTGGGCCTCGACCTCGTCGTTGTAGAACTCCGCCACCTTCGACAGCATCGTGTCGATCTGGCCCGTCTCCTCACCGACCGAGAGCATCTGGACGACCATCGGCGGGAAGACGGGGTGCTTCGCGAGCGGCCTGGCGATCGACTCGCCCTGGCGAACGGCGCCCTGGGTGTCGACGACGGCCCGCGAGATCACCTTGTTGTTCACCGTGTCCGCCACGATGTCCAGGGCCTGGAGGATAGGGACGCCGGACTTCAGCAGCATCCCGAGCGTGCTCGAGAAGCGCGAGAGCGCCGTCTTGTGGAACAGCGGCCCGAAGACCGGGACCTTGAGCTTGACCGCGTCGACCTGGAATCGCCCCTGGTCGGTCTTCTTGTACCTCTTGAACGCGATCGTCAGGCTCACGCTCACCACGATCACGATGTACCAGTACTTCTTCATGCCGTCCGACATCATCAGGAGGACGCGGGTGGGCAGGGGAAGCGTTCCTCCCAGCTGCGCGTAGATGCTCTTGAACTGGGGCACGACGAAGAACAGCATCGCCGACATGATCAGAGCCACCAGGCAGACGACGGCGACCGGGTAGGTCATGGCCGACTTGATCTTGCCGCGGAGCTTGACCTCCTTCTCGATCATGTCCGCCAGACGTAGCAGGACGTCGTCGAGCACGCCGCCCGTCTCCCCCGACTTCACCATCGCGACGAACAGGTCGTTGAACGCCTTGGGGTGCTTCTCCATGGCGCCCGAGAGCGATGCGCCCTGCTCGACGTCCATGCGCACCTTCTCGATCACCTTCGCGAGCTCCTCGCTCTCGGTCTGGTCGGCCAGGATCGCGAGGGCGCGAAGGATCGGCAGTCCGGAGTTCACCATGGTGGCGAACTGCCGGCAGAACACGGACAGCTCCTTCATCTTCACGTGACCAGGCCGGAGCGTGATCTTCATCTGCCCGACCTTCTTCTTCTCCTGCTGCACGTCGAGCGGCGTGTAGCCCATCTCGCGCAGGCGCTGGAGGACGAGCGTCTCGGAGTCGGCCACGAGCGAGCCGGTCACGAGCTTCCCGGCGCGGTCCCGGACCCGGTAGTTGTAGGTGTCAGCCATAGGAGCCGCCCCCGCTGCCGAAGGGATCCATGCTGTTGTAGGAGTCCATCCCCGCGCCCACGCCGCTGAGGCCGCTGGAGCCACCGATCAGGCGGTTCAGCTCCTCGGGGTCGTGGCAGCGCTCGAAGGCCATCTGCTGAGAGATGCTGCCGGCCTTCACGTGGTAGGCGAGCGCCATGTCCATCGTCTGCATCCCATAGCGGCCGCCGGCCTGCATGGCCGAGTAGATCTGGTGGACCTTCGCCTCGCGGATCAGGTTCTTGATCGCCGGCGTGGTCACCATGATCTCGCAGGCCACGACCCGGCCCTTCCCGTCGAGCGTCGGGATGAGCTGCTGCGTCACGACCCCCTGGAGGGTCGTCGAGAGCTGCACCCGCACCTGCTGCTGCTGGTGGGGCGGGAAGACGTCGATGATCCTGTCGATCGTCTGCGGCGCGTCCTGCGTGTGAAGGGTGGCGAAGACCAGGTGACCCGTCTCGGCCGCCGTGATCGCGGTCCCGATCGTCTCGAGGTCGCGCATCTCCCCCACCAGGATCACGTCGGGGTCCTGGCGCAGCACGTGCTTGAGCGCCTGCGCGAACCCGTGCGTGTCCGCGCCGACCTCGCGCTGGTTCACGATGCAGCGCTTGTGCTTGTGCAGGAACTCGATCGGGTCCTCGACCGTCATGATGTGCGCGGCGCGCTCCAGGTTCACCACGTCCACCATCGAGGCGAGCGTGGTCGACTTGCCCGATCCCGTCGGACCCGTGACGACCACGAACCCTCGCTGGAAGCGCGCGAGGTCGGCCACGACCCCCGGCAGGCCCAGCTCCTCGATCGACTTGATGTCGTAGGGGATCAGCCGGAAGGCGGCGCCCACGGAGTCGCGCTGGAAGTACACGTTCACGCGGAACCGCGCCTTGCCGGGCAGCGAGTAGGACATGTCGAGCTCGAGCTCCTGCTCGAAGCGCTCCCGCAGCTTCTGGGGCAAGATCGCGTAGATCATCCCCTGGAGGGCCCGCGGACCGAGCACGGGATACTCCTCCAGGCGCATCAGGTCGCCGTGCACCCTCACGACGGGCGGAGCGCCCGTGGTGAGGTGCAGGTCGGAGCCCCCCACGTCCAGGAGCGCCGACAGGAGCTCGGGCACCGGTATCTGGACTTCCTCTTCCTCTTGCACGGTCATGCTCATCGGCTACTTCACCACCCTCGCAACTTCCTCGATGGACGTGAGTCCAAGCCTGGTCTTCTCCAAACCGTCCTCTCGGAGGGTCAGCATGCCCTGCTCGATCGAGACGGCCCTCATGGCATCGGCAGAAGCGCGCTCCACCGTGAGCCGCTCGATCTCCTCGCTCATCACCATCACCTCGTACAGGCCGATCCGGCCCCGGTAGCCGGTATTCGAGCAGGCGGAGCACCCCGTCGGCCGGTACAGCTCGCGGACGTCGGCCCACTCCCACTCCGGAAACCCAGCCGCCGCCAGCTCGGTCTCGTCGGGCTGGTAGGCCTCCCTGCAACGCTCGCAGAGCTTGCGCCCCAGTCGCTGCGCGACCACGCAGTCGATCGCCGAGGCGACCAGGAAGGTCTCGACGTCCATCTCGATCAGCCGCGTGATCGCCGAGGCGGCGTCGTTCGTGTGGAGCGACGTGAGCACGAGGTGACCGGTCAGCGCGGCCTCTACCGAGATCATCGCGGTCTCCCGGTCGCGGACCTCGCCGATCAACACGATGTCAGGGTCGGCACGCAGGATCGAGCGCAGCGCGCTCGCGAAGGTCAGGCCGGCCTTGGGGTTCACCTGCATCTGGTTCACGCCCCCCAGGCGGTACTCGACCGGGTCCTCGACGGTGATGATGTTCTTGTCCTCCTGGTTCAAGATGTTGAGCGTGGCGTACATCGTGGTGGACTTGCCCGAGCCGGTCGGACCCGTCACGAGGATCGCTCCGTAGGGCTTGCGGAAGGACTGCTCGTAGCGCCGGTAGGAGTCCTCCAGGAACCCGAGGTCCTCCAGGCGCATCAGCGCCTGGCTCTTGTCGAGAACGCGGATCACGACCTTCTCCCCGAAGACCGTTGGCAGGGTCGCCACGCGAAGGTCGAGCTGCTTGCCGCCCACGCGCATCGAGATGCGGCCGTCCTGCGGGATCCGCTTCTCGGCGATGTTGAGGTCGGCCATCACCTTCAGGCGGCTGATCAGGCCGCCCTGGATGTTCTTCGGCGAGTGCATGACCTCGTGCAACACGCCGTCCACGCGGAAGCGGACCCTCACGTCCTTCTCCATCGGCTCGATGTGCACGTCGGAGGCCCGGTCGGCCACCGCCTGGGTCATGATCGCCGTGACCAGACGGACGATCGGGGCCTCCTCGAGCGCCGACGTGATCTCGGCGTCGTCGTCGGTGAGCTGCTCGGAGGCCTCGGAGGCTAGCGCCTCGACCTGACCGTCCATGCGCGAGTACTTCTGGATCGCCTGCTCGACGTCGCTCGCCGTGGCGACGACCGGCTGCACGTCACGTCCGGTGATGGTCCGGATGTCGTCCAGGGCATAGACGTTGGCCGGATCCGACATCGCCACCAGCAGCTTGCCGTCGCGCTCCCCGATCGGGATCGCTCGGTACCGGCGGGCGAGCGCGTCGGGAAGAAGCGTCGTGAGGCCGGCGTCGATCGGATACTCCGTGAGGTCCACGAATTCCAGCCCGACCTGCTCCGCCAGGGCTTTGACCAGGTCGGATTCCCTGATCAGGCCCAGGTCGATCAACACGCGGCCGAGGGACTTCGGTGTCTTGCGATGCTCTTCGAGGGCACGCTCCAGCTGCCCCTCATCGATCAAACCCTGTTCGATGAGGATCTGGCCCAGCTGCTTGGTCTTGCGCTTGGTCGTGGTCATCTAGGGTCCGGCAGTTCCTTCGGTCTAGGGCGTTCAGGAACTACCTTCGTCATCCCCATCGGGCATCTGAAGCAAGCCCGAGAACTCTTGCGCGAGCAGCACCCTGTCGACCTCGCCCTCGTCCTCTTCCTTCTTGGGTTGTCCCACGAGGCGCGGTTCGGGGCGCTTGGGGTGCGGCTTCTCGGAGGGCTCCGGAGCGGCCGGCGCGGGCTCGTCGCCGCCCGGAGGAGACTCCCTCCGAGGCCCGGGCCTTGCCGGGGCCCCGGCGGCCGGAGAGGCCTGTGCAGGTGCCTCGGACGGGGAGCGCGACGGGGCCCGGGGCGGGGCGTCTGCCGCCCGCCGCGGGGCCTGGGCGGACGTCGCGGCGGGCGCGGGGCCCGCGGCCACGGGCGCCTGGCGGTCGGACTGGGGATGCAGAGACGTTCGCGGCTTTCCCGTCGGGGCGGAGGGGGCCTCGGGGACCTTGAGGGCGTCGCGGTTGGATCGGCTCTGCTCCGCCGAGAGCAGGGCCTGCTCGACGCTCTCCAGCAGGACGCCGGGTCGGACGCCCGGACCGCCCAGCGCGAAGGCGGAGTAGGGGCCCCGGCGAGCGAAGACCCACACCTGCTCGGCGAACTCGACGAAGCTCCTCTCGGGGTCGCCGAGGGACCTCGCGAACTTCAGCCAGGCGGCCTTCGCGACGGAGTCGTCTCCACTGGGGAAGGCGCCGAGCACCAGACCGTCCCTCGACAGGATGAGACAGCCGCGCACGTCCTCCCCGCTGAGGGCGACGCGCTGCGCGAGCGCCGCGAAATCGTCCATGAGTCCCATGGATGCATCGACGGTGCGCCGGGCCCTCTTGATAGCCGGAACGGGTGAATCAGGCGAGCTCGGCGACGGCGGCCGCCGACATCGCGTCGAGCGGCGGTTCGCGACCGGTCCAAAGCTCGAACGAGAGCGCCGCCTGGTGCAGCAGTAGCCCGAGACCGCCGAACGCCGACGCGCCCAGGGCTTTCGCCCGCGTCTGTAGGGGGGTGATCGCCGGTCTGTAGAGGAGGTCGACGACGAGGGTCTCCGGTCCGAGAGGAACGAGCGGCAGCTCCTCCCCGTGGACGCCGAGGGGCGTCGCGTTGACGACCAGGTCGGCCTCCAGGGACGAGGCCTGCTCGAAGCCGACGAGCTCCACCTCGACCGCGTCGGGCTCCAGCATGGCGCGGAGCGGGGCGCCCCGGGCTCGCTCCCGGAGGGCGACCGACAGCCTGGCCAGGCCGCCTCGGGCCAGGGCGAGAGCGCATGCGCGGGCCGCTCCACCCGCGCCGAAGATCAACGCGGTCCGCCCGGACGGGTCGAACCCGGCGTCCTGCCGCAGGAACCGGCCGAAGCCCGGCGCGTCGGTGTTGTGCCCGGCCAGGCCTCCCGCCTCGACCACGACGGTGTTCACCGCGCGCAGGCGCCGGGCGTCCTCGGTCAGCGTGTCCACCAGCTCGGCGACCTCGGTCTTATGGGGCATCGTCACGTTGGCCCCGGAAAAGCCCAGGGGCCGGAGACCCGCGAGCCCGGCCGCGAGCTCACCCGGCGGCACCGGCATCGGCACGTAGACCCAGTCCATGCCTAGGGCGGCGAAGGCCGCGTTGTGGATCACCGGCGACAGGCTGTGCTCCACCGGCCACCCGATCACGCCCACGGTGCGGGTCGTGCCGCCGACCCGGAGGCGCTCCTCACCCAAGACAGCGCGCCTTGTTCTGAAGGAACTGGCGGTACGTGGTGCTGAACACGTGATGGCCGTCGGCGCCGCAGAGGACGTAATAGAGGTAGTCGACGTTCGCCGGGTGCAGAGCGGCCTGGAGCGAGTCGAAGCCGGGGTTCGCGATCGGCGTCGGCGTGAGCCCGGGGTTGATGCGCGTGTTGTATGGCGTGTCGGTCTGGAGGTCGCTCTGGCTGAGCGTCCCATCGCCCGGCGTCGGGTCGTCGTACAGAAGCGTCGCGTCGATCCCGAGCGTCATGCCCTTGGCCAGGCGGTTGTAGATCACCGCTGCGATCAGCGGGCGGTCCTTCGCGACCTTGGCCTCCCTCTCGATCATCGAGGCCACGATGACGACCTGGTAGGGCGTGAACCCGAGACTCCGCGCTCCTTCCTTCAGGTGGAGATCCTGCGCCTCGGTCGCGAACTCGTCGAGCATCTTGCGGATCACGATGTCCGGCGTGACGTCCTTCGCGACGAACTCGTAGGTGTTCGGGAACAGGAACCCCTCGGCGGACGAGGCCCCCTCCGGCAGGTAGGGCGGGAGCGAGTACCGGCCGCTGCCGGCCAGCTCGAGGAGCTGCTTGCCCGAGATGCCGAGGTCCTGTTGGGCCCTTTCGGCTATCTGGGCGATCGTGTAGCCCTCCGGGATGGTGAGCTTCACGGTCGGCACAGCCTTCGGCGGCGTGGTGAGCACCGCGAGCGCGGCGTCCGGCGTCATGTTCGTGGTGAGGTCGTAGGTTCCCGCAAGGATCGCGTCGGCCCGTCCGCTCCGCCGCAGGATGAATCGCCCGACCACTCCCCCGCAGCGGATCACGTGTGCGGCGGCGAGACGCTCCACCACCTGCTCCCCGGTCTGGCCCTCCGGCACCGTGAACCTGACGGGCGCGTGGGTGTCTCCGGCTCTCTCGCAGTACGAGTAGTAGCGAGCGACTCCGTATACGCCCCCGGCCACGACGACCAGGAAGGCGAGGAGGAGCGCGAAGACCCCACGACCAGGGCGGTGGGGGTCGACCGGGTGCCGCGCATCGCGGCGCTCCTCGAGGAGATCCATCGGCACCGCAGCATACCGGCCCGCGGGCGCCCCGCCCGGCAGCGCGCGGTTCAGGCGCGCTGGTGCTCGTCGAGCCAGGCCTGGAGGATCAGGGCGGCCGAGGACCTGTCCACCGCGCGTCGAACGTCGCGCCCGCGCGCGCCCGCCGCGCGGAGCGCGCGCTCCGCCTCGACGGTCGACATCCTCTCGTCCTGGAGCTCGACCGGGATGCCCACGGAGGCGCGGAGCGCGTCAGCGAAGCTCTCGGCCTGGCGCGCGCGGGCGCCGGCCTCGCCGGAGAGCGAGAGGGGGTGACCCACCACGACCAGGACCACGCCGTTCTCGGAAGCGATCTCGGCGATCGCCTTCAGCTCGCCGGGAGGCCGGCCGACCCGCACCGTGCCGAGCGGCACCGCGATACGGCGCCCCGCATCGGAGATCGCGACGCCGATCCGGACGTCACCGGGGTCGAGCCCCAGGACCCGGCCGGCCTCGGCCACGGCTAGCTCCCCGCCAGGAGCTCCGCGAGGCGCGCCGCGATGCCGCCGAGAGCCTGCGGCACCGCGGCGCCTTCCCTGCCGCCGGCGTTGGCGAGGATGTCCTTGCCCCCCGCTCCCCCACCGATCGCCTCGGCCGCGTGCTCGAGGAGCTTCGGCGCCGTCACCCCTCGGGCCACCGCGGGCGCCGTGCAGGCCGCGACGAGCTGCGCGCGCTCTCCGCCGGCGCCCAGGACGACCGCCGCGGGCTGGGCCGCGAGCTTGTCGCGCACCTTCTGCGCGAGCTCGCGGAGGCCGCCGGCGTCCTCCCCCGGCACCTCAGACACGACCAGGGCGACGCCGTCCACCGCCGTGGCCGATGCCGTCAGACGGTCGACGATCGCGCTCCGGTCTCCCTGGCGGAGCTTCCCGAGCTCGTTCCGAAGACGCTTGTTCTCTTCGACCACGCGGCGCGCGTGCTCGAGCGCGGACGCAGGATCCTTGCCCCCAAACGCTTCCACCAGACCGTGGAGCAGGTCGCGCTCAGCGTTGACACCGCGGAGCGCGTCCGGCCCCACGAGCGCCTCGACGCGGCGCATCCCCGCGCCGATCGAGCCCTCGTGCAGGATCCGGATCAGGGCGATCTGGCCGGTGCGGGGCACGTGCGTCCCGCCGCAGAGCTCCCGCGAGTAGTCGCCGATCTCGGCCACCCTCACCACGTCTCCGTACTTCTCGCCGAAGAGCGCCACCGCGCCGAGCCCCTTCGCCTCCTCCATGGAGGTCTCGAAGATCCGGACCTCGTCGTCGAGCGCGAGACGGCGGTTCGCCAGGAGCTCGGCCTCATCCAGCTGTCCCTGCGGGACCGACGAGGGGTGCGGGAAGTCGAAGCGGAGCCGGCCCGGCGCCACCATGGAGCCCGCCTGGCGGGCGTGCTCGCCCAGGATCTCCTTCAGCGTCGCGTGAACGATGTGCGTGGAGGTGTGGGCGCGCGCGGTCGCCTCGCGCCGTCCCCGGTCGATCTCGGCGATCGCGTCCTGTCCAGGGTGGACCTCGCCCGAGGCCACGATCCCGACGTGCATGATCGCCTGCGGGCCCGCCCACCGGGCGTCGTGGATCCGGATCGTGCCGGTCTGCGTGCGGATCTCGCCGTGGTCGCCGACCTGGCCCCCCCCCTCCGCGTAGAACGGCGTGCGGGAAAGGAACACCCGAACCTGCCGACCCTCCTCGGCAGCTTCCAGCTCGAGGTTCTCTGCGTCCAGCAGGAGCTGTATGGGGGCCTCGGCCTCCGGCTGCGCGTAGCCCACGAACTCCGACGGCGGTACCGCGCCCGAGTCCAGGCCGATCTCCACCTTCTTGGCCGCTGCCCGCGCCCGCGCGCGCTGCTCGCCCATCAGCTCGGCGAACCGGTCCATGTCGACCGAGAGTGAGGCGCCCGCCGCGAGCTCCTCGGTGAGCTGCACCGGGAACCCGAACGTGTCGAACAGCTTGAACGCGTCCTCGCCGGCCATCCTGCCCCCGGGCCGGGCGCGCTCGGCGGCGGCCCGGAAGATCTGCATGCCCTGGCGAAGGGTCGCCGAGAACCGCTCCTCCTCCGAGACCGCGACCTGGAGCACGAAGGCCTGATTCTCGCGGAGCTCGGGGTAGCGCGCGCGTGCTCCGCAACGATCCGGATCGCGATGTCATCGCGCTCGTCTGCGCCGTAGGTCTTCCCCGACAGGGATTGCACCTCCTCGATCAGCGGCGTGAACAGGTCCGTCTCGTAGAGCGCGTCGAGCCCGTTCAGCACGGTCGCAAGCCGCTCCACGCTGGCTCCGGTGTCGATGTTCTTGGCGGGCAGCTCGCCCAGGACGTTCGCCTCGCCGTCCACCTGGTGCTGCATGAAGACGTGGTTCCACACCTCCATGTAGCGCTCCTCGTCGACGGCCGGGCCGCCGTCCGGCCCGTACCTCGCGCCCCGGTCGACGAAGATCTCGCTGCACGGGCCGGCCGGGCCCGCGGCATGGGTCCACCAGTAGTTGTCGGCCTTGCCGCGTCGGACGATCCGCGCCGGCGGCAATCCGATGTCCTGCCAGATCCCGATCGCCTCGTCGTCGTCCTGGTAGACCGTCACCCAGAGGCGCTCGGGCTCGACCCCGAAGACCTCGGTGACGAGCTCGAACCCCCAGGCGCAGGACTCGGCCTTGAAGTAGTCACCGAACGAGAAGTTTCCGAGCATCTCGAAGAGGGTGAGGTGGCGCGCCGTGTGCCCGACGTTGTCGATGTCCACGGCCCGGAAGCTCTTCTGGACGCTGGTCGCCCGCGGGAACGGAGGTGTCGCCTGCCCCAGGAAGTAGGGGATGAACTGCTCCATGCCGGCGCCGGTGAGCAGGAGGCCGGACTCGGGGGCCGCGATCAGGCTCGAGCTCGGCACGCGCCGGTGCCCCCGTTCCTCGAAGAACGAGAGGAAGCCCTCGCGGATGCCGTCCGAGTCCACGCGTTGCAGTCTAATGGTGGTCGCTCGGGGCCCTGCGGCGGCTCACTCCGAGAGCTCGTCCGGGCCCTCGCCGATCGAGGACCGCAGCTCGCGCTCGCGCTCCTGCATCGCGCGCTTGCCCTCCGCGAGCGAGTCCGCGAGCAGCTTCGACAGCTCCAAGAGGCCGCCGCGCGCCTCGCGAGCGATCGCCTGCGGGGCGACCTTCTTCGCCTGCTTCCTGGTCCAGCGCGAGGCGATCACGGCGCCGGTCGCGCCGGCGCCCAGGCCCAGGGCAACCCAGAAGGGGCGCTTCACTTCTTCGACTTCCCTCCAGCGAACCTGCTCGCGGCCTTCCGCAGACCCGCTCCGAAGCTGATGAGCTTGATGAGCGGGCTCGAGGCGGCATGCTCGATCAGCCCGGAGAGCTTCTCGACCCGACCCACGATCTCCCCGGCCGACTCCAGCATGCCGTCGACGCGGTCCAGCTCGCGGTTCGCGCGCTCCACCGAGCCCTTGCCCTCGGAGAGGAGCGGCACGGTCTCCTGGCGGATCCCGTCTATCAGCATCTGGGTGCTCGCGATCACGGCAACCGTCTTCACGAGCACGTAGCAGAGGAACAGGACCAGGAGGCCCCAGAACGCCGCGAGGACGATGAGCGCCACGTCGCCGGCGCCGGTCGCGAGGATGGCCATCAGCGTCACTCCTTAGTCGGGAACAAGGTGGGCCTGCGTAGCATACCCACGCCGCTTACTCGGCCGTCTCCTCACCCTGCCCGGAGGGCTCGTAGTAGCGGTTCCCCTGGAACCGGACCGGCCGGTACTCCTGCTCCACCCGATGGCCCGGGTAGTCGTGCGGGTACCGGTATCCCCTCCCGTGCCCGAGGGCCTTCGCGCCCTGGTAGCTCGAGTCGCGCAGGTGCTGCGGCACCGGATCGGCCGACACCGCGTCCTGCATCGCCTTGCCGAGCGCCGCGTAGACGCTGTTCGACTTCGGCGCCCGCGCCAGGTAGATCGCGGCCTCGGCCAGGTTCAGACGGGCCTCCGGAAGGCCCACGTGCTCCACCGCCTGCGCGGCCGCCACCGCGATCACCAGCGCTCTCGGGTCGGCCAGGCCCACGTCCTCCGAGGCGTGAACGATCATCCGGCGCGCGATGAACCGGGCGTCCTCGCCGGCTTCGAGCATCCGCGCCAGCCAGAAGAGCGCGGCGTCGGGATCCGAGCCGCGGATCGACTTGATGAACGCGCTGATCACGTCGTAGTGCGCGTCGCCCTGCCGGTCGTACACGATCGCCTTCTTCTGCACCGCGTCGGCGGCGCGGTCGCGATCGACCGCGTCCTTCGCGGCGGCCTGCGCGGCCAGGACCGCAGCCTCGAGTCCCGTGAGCGCGAGGCGCGCGTCGCCCCCCGCAACCTCTACGAGATGCTCGATCGCCTCGTCGGTCGCCGTGACGCGGACCTTGCCGAGACCGCGCTCCGGATCCTCGAGAGCCCTTCTCAGAAGGAGCCGCAGCTCGTCCGGCGCGAGGGGCTCCAGCCGCAGCAGCAGGCATCGCGAGAGGAGCGGCGTGACGAGCGAGAAGTAGGGGTTCTCGGTCGTGGCACCGATCAGCGTCACGGTGCCGGCCTCGACCGCCGGCAGCAGGACGTCCTGCTGCGCCTTGGACCAGCGGTGCACCTCGTCCACGAAGAGCACGGTGCGGAAGAGTCCGCCCCTGGCTCCATCCATGATCTTGCGGGCATCGGACACGCCCGACGACACCGCCGAGAGCTTCATCAGGTCGGCGCCGACGGCGCCCGCGAGCAGATACGCGAGCGTCGTCTTCCCGGTGCCTGCCGGCCCCCACAGGATGAGCGACGGAAGGTGCCCGCCCTCCAGCAGGTTCGACAGAGCCCTTCCCGGACCCAGCAGATGCGACTGGCCGGCGAACTCCTCGAACGAACGGGGTCGCATCCGCGCGGCCAGCGGCATCTCGGACAAGCGCTACTCCACCGGGTAGTGCACGCGGTCGGGGCGGATCTCCAGGATCAGCCGGACCTGGCCCGGCACCGGCTCCCAGGGCTCGCCGTCGTTGTACTTGCGCGACAGGAAGTCGATGTGCGCGTCGGCCCCCTCGCCCGTCACGTTCACGACGGTGCCTCGCACGACGAGCGGCGGGTGCGGCGAAGAGGGGTCGTGGCTCGAGATCGCCACGCGCGGATCCCGTCGGATGTTGCGCACCTTCTTCCGCCCCTGGGCCGTGTTGAGCAGGATGAGGCCCCGCTCCGCGTCCACGTCCGCCCAGAGCGGGGCGACGTGAGGCGAGCCGTCGGGGTTCGTCGTGGCCAGGTAGGCGAGGTTCCTGCCCTGGAGCAGGCGGATGGCCTCAGAGGTCAGCTCGTCCACAGGTCAACCCTCCTTCGGGGGGGCTGGAACCGAGGGTGCGCCGACGGGGGACGCGCCGACGGGGGACGCGCCGACGGGGGGCGCAGCGACGGGGGGCGCAGCGACGGGGGGCGCGACGACGCGGATCCCGAGCTCGCGGAGCTGCTCCTCGGAGACGGGCGCCGGAGCCCCGGTAAGCGGGTCGAACCCCGACTGCGCCTTCGGGAACGCGGTCACGTCCCTGATCGCTTCCTTGCCCGCCATCAGCATCGCGAACCGGTCAAGGCCCATCGCTATGCCGCCGTGAGGAGGCGCGCCGAACCGCAGCGCTCGGATCAGGTGGCCGAACTTCTCCTCGATCTCGCCGGGCGTGAGGCCGAGCACGTCGAACACGCGACGCTGCACCTCGGGCCGGTGGATCCGGATGCTGCCTCCCCCCACCTCGAAGCCGTTGAGGACCAGGTCGTACGCCTTCGCCCTGGCGGTGGCCGGGTCCAGATCTTCGGGATCCGCCGGCGAGGTGAACGGGTGGTGGACGCTCACCCACTTGCCCTCTTCCTGGCTCCACTCGAACAACGGCGGGTCGACCATCCAGCAGAAGGCCCACTCCCCCTCCGGGACCAGGCCCAGGCGCGCCGCCATCTGCCGCCGGAGCGCGTCGAGCGCAACGTCGACCCGGTCGGCCCTGTCGGCCACGATCAGGACCAGGTCCCCGGGCGCGGCGCCGGTGGCGCTCAGCACGCCGGCGATCTCCCCGGCGGACACGAACTTCTCGACGGGCGACCTCACGCCGCCGGCCTCGACCACGATCCACACGAGCCCCGCTGCGCCCCGCTCCTTCGTGACCTGCACGAGGCCGTCTAGCTCCTTGCGCGAGAGCCGGCCGCCCCCGGTAGCCGCGAACCCCTTGATGGCGCCGCCGGGGCGCCCCGGCGGCGCGGACGGCGTGGCGTCGTCGACCACCTTCGCGAAGGCGTTGAACGCCGAACCGACGAACAGGTCGGTGAGCGTGGCGAGCTCCATCCCGTATCGAAGGTCCGGCTTGTCGGAGCCGTAGCTCGCCAGCATCTCGTCGTAGGTCATGCGCGGGAACGGCACCCGGACCTCGACCCCCTGAAGCTCGGAGACCATCTCAGCGTAGAGCGGCTCGATCACGGCTAGCACGTCCTCGCGGTCGACGAAGGACATCTCCACGTCGAGCTGCGTGAACTCGAGGCCGCGGTCGGCGCGGGGGTTCTCGTCCCGCAGGCAGCGGACGATCTGGTAGTACCGGTCCTGGCCCGCGACCATCAGCAGCTGCTTCAGCTGCTGCGGGGACTGCGGCAGGGCGTAGAAGGACCCCTGCCACGCGCGCGAGGGAACGAGGAAGTCGCGGGCGCCCTCCGGCGTGCTCCGCGTGAGGAGCGGCGTCTCGACCTCCACGAACCCGTGCCGCTGCATGTGCTCGCGGATCATGCGGTTCATGTCATGGCGGAGCCGCAGGATCTTCGTCATCTCCGGGCGGCGAAGGTCCAGGTACCGGTACTTCAGCCTGAGCAGCTCGTCCGCCTCCGTCCTGTCCTCGATCGGGAACGGCGGGGTGTCGGAGCCGGCCAGGACCTCGATCGTCGCGGCCGCGACCTCGATCTTCCCGGTGGCCAGGTTCGGGTTCACCATAGCCGGAGGACGCTCCCGGACCTGGCCCGTGACGCGCACGACGTCCTCGGCTCCCAGGTGCTGGGCGGCCGCGTGCGCCTCCGACGCCTCCTGTGGATGGAAGACGACCTGCACGACCCCCTCGCGGTCCCGCAGGTCGATGAAGGTCACTCCGCCGTGGTCGCGCCGGTGCGCGACCCATCCGCAGAGCGCGACCGCCTCGCCGGCGTGCTCCGCACGAAGCTCGCCCGCCGCGTGGGTCCGCATCGAGGTCGCGAAGTCCGACGTCACGCGTCCGTCCATCCGTCCAGGCGCGTGAGCCACATCACCGCTTCGCCGGCGCCTACCACCTTCTGCATGCCGTCGGCCAGGCGCCGGAGCGTGACCACGCCCTCGGCCCGCTCCTTCTCCCCCAAGATGGCGACGAACGCGGCACCGGCGCGGTCGGCCATCTTCAGCTGGGCCTTGAGCGGCCGCTCCTCGTACGCGGAGGCTGCGGCGACCCCCGCCGCCCTCAGCTCGCGAAGGAGCGCGTCGCCTGCCGACCACCCCTCCGGCCCGATCGTGACCACGAAGCACGTGGGACCGCGGCCCTCGGGCATGGGAGCGCCCCCCGCCCGCATCGCGAGCAGCACCCGGTCCAGGCCCATCCCGAACCCGACCCCGGGCGCGGCGGGTCCGCCGAGCGCCTCGGCCAGCCCGTCGTACCGGCCCCCCCCGCAGATCACCGCCGAGGGGCCACCGACCGCTCCGCTCGCGAACTCGAACGCCGTGCGCGTGTAGTAGTCGAGGCCGCGCACCAGGTCCGGGTTGAGCGCGGCGCCGATGCCCCGCAGCTCGAGGCCCGCGCGCACGCCCGCGAAGTGCGTCGCGCACTCTTCGCAGAGGTGGTCGGAGATCTTCGGAGCGGCCAGGACGAAGTCCTTGCCGCCGTCCACCTTGCAGTCGAACACGCGAAGAGGGTTGGTCTGCAGGCGATCCCGGCAGTCCTGATCCAGGCGGTCGAGGTAGGGACCGAAGTGGTCTATGAGCCGGGCGCGATACTCGGGACGGCACACCTCGTCTCCGATGGAGTTCAGCTGGAGGGTCACGTCGCGGAGCCCACGCGCGCGCAGGTACTCGTGCGCGAGCGAGATCACCTCGACGTCGGCGGCCGCGCCGGCCGCCCCGATCACCTCGACGCCGAACACGCGGAACTCCCGGAGGCGTCCGGCCTGTGGACGGTTGTGCCGGAAGTTCGTGTTCACGTAGTAGGCCTTGAACGGTGAGGGCAGGTCGTGGGCGTGCCGCAGGTACGCACGGACCACTCCGGCCGTGCTCTCGGGTCGGAGCGTCATCGAGCGCCCACCCTTGTCCTGGAACGTGTACATCTCCTTCGAGACGACGTCCGACGTGTCGCCGGACGTGCGCGCGAAGACCTCCGTGTGCTCGAAGGTCGGCGTCTCGACGTACCGGAATCCGAACCGGCGCGCCGCGCGGTGAGCCTCGTCGTACAGGCCCAGGATCGCCTCCGAGCCAGGCGGAAGCAGGTCGTCGGTCCCGCGGGGCGGCGCCAGCTCCATCAGCCGAGCCTCACGAGGAACGGGTTGGTCCCGCGCTCGCGCCCGACCGTCGTGGTCGACCCGTGGCCCGGGTGCACCGGCAGGTCATCGGGGAGCGTCAGGAAGCGCCCGAGCGAGAGCTGCATGTCTCGCGGAGACGAGTTCGGGAAGTCCGAGCGTCCGATCGAGCCCGCGAACACGAGGTCGCCCGATAGCACCAGCGCGTCCGTCCGGAAGATGCAGTGGCCGGGAGTGTGGCCGGGGGTGTGCAGGACCTCCACCCGGAACCCGGCGAACGCGAGTACCTCGCCGTCGCCGATAGTCCGCAGGTCCTTCACCGGGGCCAGCTCGTACTCGAACCCGGCGCCCCAGGCCCCGGGGTCCTCGAAGGCCACCGCGTCGGCCGGGTGCACGAAGACCGGCACGTCGCCGGCGAACGCGCCTGCCGCCTGGGCGTGGTCGACGTGCGCGTGGGTGAGCAGGACGGCCGCGGGGCTCTTGCCGGCCACGTCCAGCAGGGCGTGCACCCTCTCCGGCAAGAAGCCGGGGTCGACGACGAGGGCCTCGTCGGACCCATCGGCGGCAAGGAGCCAGCAGTTCGTGCCGTATGGATTCTCGTCGAACACGTCCAGGTACATGGAGGGCCATCGTACCGGACGCCCGGACGGCCCCAGCTACAGGTCGGCGGCGTCCAGGATCAGGGTGACCGGACCGTCGTTCAGCAGCTCGACCTCCATGTGGGCGCCGAAGACCCCCCGCTCGACGCTCGCTCCCCGGGACTCGAGCGCCTCCGCGAACGCCTCCACCATCGCCTCCGCGACCGCCGGGGGCGCGGCGCCGGTCCATGAGGGCCGTCGGCCCTTCCCGACGTCCCCGTAGAGCGTGAACTGCGAGACCACCAGGACCTGCCCGCCGACGTCCGAGAGAGACCGGTTCATCTTCTGGCCCTCGTCCGCGAAGACGCGCAGGTTGAAGACCTTCTCGGCCATGCGCTCGACCTCGTCGTCGCCGTCGCCGGTCCCGATGCCCACGAGCAGCAGGAATCCTCGGCCGATCCCGGAGACCCGCTCCCCCCCGACGCTCACCGAGGCCCTCGCGACCCGTTGCAGGACCACGCGCATCTAGCTCGGGACCACCCGGTATGCCTCGAAGACGTTCTCGACTCGCTTCACCGAGGCGAGCACGCTCGACAGGTGCGTGATGTCGGCGAGCTCGAAGGTGAAGCGCAGGCGCACGAGCCGGTCGCGGCCGGTCGTCGAGGTCGCCGCCAGGATGTTCACGTGGTTGTCCGAGAGCACCGTCGCGACGTCGGAGAGCAGCCGCGTCCGGTCCAGCGCCTCGACCTGGATCGCGACGGTGAAGCTCGTGGGCTTGCCCTCTGCCCAGCTCACCTCGATCATCCGCTCGGGCTCGCGCCGCAGCGTCTTGGCGTTCGGGCAGTCGGTGCGGTGCACGCTCACGCCCTGGCCTCTGGTCACGAAGCCCAGGATCTCGTCTCCGGGCACCGGTGTGCAGCACCTCCCGAGCCGCACCCACAGGTCGCTGGCGCCTCGCACCAGCACACCCTGAGACACGTCGGGCTTGCCGATCCTGACCGGGCGCGCGAGCGGCACGTCGGTCACGTCCTCGTCCGAGGTCCCGCTCACCAGGCGCGTGAGCCGCGCCACCACGGACTGCGGAGAGACATGCCCCTCACCCACGGCCACGTAGAGCGCCTCCAGGTTCGGGTACTTCATCTCCTCGGCCACCTGCCCCAGCGTCTCCTCGGTCATGAGCCGCTTGATCGGCAGGCCCTGCTTGCGCATCAGGCGCTGGAGCGAGTCGCGGCCCTGCTCCACCGAGTCCTCGCGCCGCCCGCGCGCGAACCACTGCCGGATCTTCGATCGCGCGCGCGGCGTCTTCACGAACTGGAGCCAGTCCTGCGATGGGCCCTCCCCCCGCGACCTCGACGTGAGGATCTCGACCGTGTCGCCGGTGCGGAGCTCGTAGTCGAGCGGCACCAGCTTCCCGTTCACCTTCGCCCCGATCGTTCGGTGCCCGACGTCGGTGTGGATCGTGTAGGCGAAGTCGACCGGCGTCGCCCCGGCCGGCATGTTCACCACGTCGCCCTTCGGCGTGAACACGAAGACCTGGCCGCCGTAGAGGTCGATCCTGAGCGAGTCCATGAACTCGCGGGGGTCGGCCATGTCCTTCAGCCACTCCATCATCTGGCCGAGCCATGCGACGTCTGCCGCGTCCTTGGCCTGCTTCGGGCCCTCCTTGTAGCGCCAGTGCGCCGCGATGCCGAACTGCGCGGTACGGTGCATGTCGCGCGTGCGGATCTGGATCTCGAGCGGCTTGCCGGCGGGCCCAACGACCGTCGTGTGCAGCGACTGGTACATGTTCGACTTGGGCATCGCGATGTAGTCCTTGAAGCGGCCCGGGACCGGCTTCCACAGGGAGTGGACCGCGCCGAGGGCCGCGTAGCAGTCGCGCATGGACTCGCACAGGATCCGGAGCCCCACGAGATCGTATATCTCGTTGAACTCCTTGCCGCGGATCACCATCTTCTCGTAGATCGAGTAGAGGTGCTTCGGGCGACCCTCGACGTCCGCCTTCAGGCCGAGCTCCTTGAGCTTTCCCCGCGTGGCCCCGATCACGTCGTCGATCATCTCCTGGCGGTCGCCGCGGCGCTTCTCCACCAGCGAGGCGATCTCTCGGTAAGGGCCGGGGTGCAGCGTCTTGAACGACAGGTCTTCGAGCTCCCACTTCATCTCCTGGACGCCCAGGCGGTTCGCCAGAGGGGCGTATATCTCGAGCGTCTCGGTCGCGATCTCGCGCTGCTTCCCGGGCCGCAACGGCTCGAGGGTTCGCATGTTGTGGAGGCGGTCGGCGAGCTTGATCAGCAGGACGCGGATGTCGCCCGCCATCGCCACCATCATCTTGCGGACGTTCTCGGCCTGCACCTGCTCCCGGCTGCGGAACTCGATCCGGTCGAGCTTGGTCAGGCCGTCGACGATGCGCGCGACCTCCTGCCCGAACTCCTGCTCGAGCTGCTCGAGGGACACGTCGGTGTCCTCAACGGTGTCGTGGAGCAGCGCCGCGACGAGGGTCGTGGTGT
>JACQDK010000067.1 GCA_016201135.1 Actinomycetota bacterium | reverse complement strand
TGAAGGCCGGTGATGCCGCGGATCGTCTTCGCGGCCTCGGAGAGAGCTTGCTGCGCAGCGTCGCGCCAGCTCTCTCCGGAGACGCCCACGAGGTCGATCGTCTTGATGACCGCCATGCGCACCACCCCTTCTCGTGCCGGATCGACCACCTCAGCCTATCCCGCATCGGCGGCCTGCGCGCCGGACCCCGCTATGCCTGCTCGAACGGGTCGACGGGAGCGAGCACCTCGACGTTCACCGGGGCCGCCTCGCGCCGGAAGCGGTCCGCCTCGGAGGGCGAGCCCACGACGAACCCGAAGTGCATCGGCACCGCCACCGCCGGCGCGATCGCCCGGGCGAGCCCCGCGGCCTCGCTCGCATCCATCGTGAAGGTGCCCCCGATCGGCAGGAAGGCCACGTCGGTGCGGACGTCGTCGAGCTCGGGCGCGTGATCGGTGTCTCCCGCGTGGTAGTAGGTCGCCCCGCCGAGCTCCAGCACGTAGCCGACCCAGCGATTGGCCCTGGGGTGCATCTCCAGGCGTTCCTCGCGCACGTTGTACGCAGGCACGGTCGTGAACCGGACGCCCGCGACCTCGTGCGACTCGCCCGGGCCCACCGCGGTAACCGCGCCGGAGAGCTCCAGAGCCACGTCGCGGGGAGCCACCACCTTCGTCGATCCGGTGCTGAGACGGGCGATCTCCTCCGGCTGGAAATGGTCGAAGTGCGCGTGGGTGATGAGGATCAGGTCCGCCGGCGGATCCTCCTCGCGGGTGCCCCACGGATCGATGTAGACGGTGGCCCCGTCTCCCGACCAGCGCATCGCGGACTGCCGGAACCAGGTGAACCGCTCTAGCATGGAGCGCCTCCTTCGATCGGACCTCCCGGCGGTAGTCTGACCGAACATCATGTCGGAACGCGAACCCGAGACACTGCGTCCTTCCGGAAGCGTCCGCGCCAGCTGGTCCTTGCTGCGGCGCAACCGCGATTTCCGGCGGCTGTTCGTCGCCTCGGTGATCTCCCTGGGGGGCGACTGGTTCCTCGTCGTGGCGCTCTTCGGGCTCGTCTACGACCTCTCGGGGTCCGCCATGGCCGTGGGGCTGGTCCTGGCGGCCCAGGAACTCACGTACTTCCTGTTCTCGCCGGTCGCCGGCGTGCTCGCCGACCGGCTCGACCGGCGGCGGCTCATGGTGGCGGCCGACCTCGCGCGGGCGGCGATCTGCCTCGGCTTCCTGCTGATCGGGTCGGCCGACCTCGTGTGGCTCATCTACGTGCTGCTCGCCGTGCTCGCAACCTTCAGCGCCCTGTTCGAGCCTGCCTCCGCGGCCGCGCTACCCAACCTGGT
Source organism: Actinomycetota bacterium (assembly GCA_016201135.1). GTDB lineage: Bacteria > Actinomycetota > UBA4738 > UBA4738 > HRBIN12 > JACQDK01. Next base: position 16,380 of record JACQDK010000067.1, on the reverse strand, counting down.
CGACCCGCAGGACCTCGCCACGGCCAACGCGCTCTCGGGATCGCTCTGGGGAACGATGCTGGCGGTCGGGGCGGCGCTCGGCGGGGGTGGTGACCGCGGTGTTCGGCCGCGACGCGTCGATCGTGATCGACTCGGTCTCGTTCGTCGGCTCGGCCCTGCTGATAATCGGCATCCGGAGAGCGTTCTCCGAGAGCCGCAGGGAACGGGCCGATCTCAGGGAGTCGGCCGTCGAGACCGTCCGCTACGCCCGGAGGGACCATCGCGTGCTGGCGCTGCTCGCGGTGAAGTTCGGCTGGGGCCTTGCGGGGGGCGTGCTCGTCCTCATCCCCATCATCACGCGACGGGTGTTCCTCGCGGGCGACGTCGGAGTGGGGCTGCTGATGGCCTCCCGGGGGGTGGGCGCGCTGATCGGGCCCTTCGTGGGCAGGACAGGCCTGGGGCCGAAGGACAAGCGGCTGTTCCTGGCGATCGGGGTCGCCCTGGCGATCTTCGGCCTCGGCTACGCGCTGCTGGGGCTCGCGCCGACCCTCGTGCTCGCGATGCCGGCGGTCGCGCTCGCCCACATGGGCGGCGGGGCCCAGTGGATGCTCTCGGGCTACGGGCTCCAGAAGATGGTGCCGGACAGGATCCGGGGAAGGATCTTTGCGTTCGACGGGATGCTCGTGACCCTCACCTTCGGCCTGTCGAGCCTCCTCACGGCATTCCTGGCCGACCGGTTCGGCGCGCGCCCGGTGGCTGTGGGCATGGGGGGCGTCGCGGTGGTCTGGGCGGCCACGTGGAGCTGGCTCACCACGGGCGTCCGCCGCGCCACGATGCTCGAGGGATGCGGCGGCCCTCCCGAGGAGGAGTACCTCGACTTCCCGCAGCTCGCGAGCGAGCCCTGACCCTCAGCCGCTCGGAGGTGGCGGAGGGGGCGCGTCGGGAGGCCCGGGCGGAGGCGACTGCGGCGCGGGTGCGGGCGGTTGCGGCGCGGGTGCGGGCGGTTGCGACCCCGCCTCGCCGCCCGCGAACGAGACCGACGGTCCGGGCCCGGTGAAGTTCACCTGAGGCGCGCCCGCCTCGCGGATCGCCTCGTCGACCTCGAAGAACTGCTCGGCTGCGAAGTGGAACGAACTCGCCACGATGCTCGAGGGGAACGACTGCACGCGCCGGTTGTAGTCGCGCACGTTGGAGTTGTAGAAGCGCCGGGCGGTCTGCAACCGGTCCTCGGTGTTCGCCAGCTCCTGTTGGAGCGCAAGGAAGTTCTGGTTCGCCTTCAGCTCCGGGTAGTTCTCGGCGACCGCGAACAGCTGGCGGAGGGCCGCGACGAACGGTCCCTCGGCCGCGGCCTGCTCGGCGGGGGAGCCCGTGGCGGCGGTCGCCATCGCGCGCGCCCTCGTGACGTTCTCGAAGACCTCCCGTTCGTGCGAGGCGTACCCCTTCACGGTCTCGACGAGGTTCGGTATCAGGTCGTACCGCCGGCGAAGCTCTGTGTCGATGTTCGCCCACGCGTCGCGGATCGCGTTCTTCTGAGAGACGAACCGGTTGTACGAGACGACGCCGCCCACGGCGGCCAGCACGATGATGACGAGGATCACACCCAGGAACGAGCTCACGGTTCCTCCCTTTCTCGCGCTTCTCGGATGGAGCCTATCCCTTCGGGTAGAGCTCGAACACGATGCGGGGCACCTGCTCGGAGAACGCCTTGGCCGTGCCCATCAGGGGGATCAGCTCGGTCGGCCGAAGCCTCCCGTGCGCGCACAGGATCTCGTCGCCCGCGGCCTCGAACGAGTAGCCCTCCCCGTGGGCGAGCAGCCACTGCATCATCCGGGCGTCCACGAAGTCGTTCGCGAACTTCTTGTCCCTGCACTTCACCTGGTAGCTGCGGTTGAACTCCTCCGACTCGAACTCGATGTCGTGGAAGCTGAGCGAGTCGGCCAGCCGGGTGAACAGGTTCTCGTGGTCGATCGTGAGGTGCGAGCAGGCCGCGTCGATGGGCCCGACCACGCAGTTGAAGCGGTGATAGGTCTTCGAACGTTGGCCCTGCGCGCCGGTCGACTCCTCGTAGTACCAGAAGTCGAACTGCCGGAGCGGCACCCCCTGCCACGTACCCCACATCACGTTCTCCACGCCCTGCCCGTCGCCCTTGCAGAGCAGCTGGAACGGCTCCGCGAGGATGTCGAACGGATCGGCTCGCGAGAATTCGAGCCCGAGGTGACTCGCCATCGCCCCGAGCTCCTTGATCCGTTTCTGCTTGAAGTAGTAGGCGAGGTAAGCCGCGACGCCGGCGACCAGAGCGAACAGGAAGAAGATCCCGATCTCCATCGGCTATCCGTACCCGGTCGTCAGGGCGAAGGCAAGCAGCATCGAACCTAGACCCAGAACCCCGGATCTGCGTCGAGCGCGTCCACCCCTGCGGCGCCGCCCCCGCCGACCTCGCCCGGTGGCAGCTTGGTAGTCCCCCCTCGTGAGCGCGTACATGGCGTAGTCGTGCGGGCCGTCGGCCGCCGGCCAGAAGCCGCGCAGCACCCCCTCCAGGACGAATCCCAGCCGCTCGACGATGGCTCTCATCGGCGAGTTCGCCACGGCGGTTGTGAGCTGCACGCGGTGCGCACCGAGCACGTCGAACGCGTGCGACGTGACCATCGAGATCGCGGCGGTCCCGTACCCCTTGCCGCGATCCGACTCCTCGAACACCGTGACCCCGAGCTCGAAGACGCCCTTCGGACCCTGATCGGGCCGGGCTTGGACGTCGCCGACGAGACGGCCGCCGGCCTCGATCCCAAGCAGGAGCTCCCGCTCGGTCAAGGTTCCCGAGGCGAGGATGCGCTCGAGCAGGTTCTCGCGGACGTCGCGCTCGCGAGCACCGTCGGTCACCCACGGCAGGAGCGAGCCCAGCACCGGCTCGAGCTCCTCGCGCCGCAGGGGCCGGAGCGTGACGAGCGGCCCCTCGATCCGGACGCGCTCGGTCACCGCTGGACGCCTCCCTGCCAAGGAGGCAGGAAGAGGCTCCGCAGCGGCACGATCTCGCCGACCTCCGGCCGGTCGCGGGAACGCCGCTGGAATCGTCGCGAGGCGCGGAGCTCGCGCTCGAGCTCCGCCGTCTTCTTCCGAAGCGCATCGAGCTCGGCCTGCATCTCGATGATCAACTTCACGCCCGCCAGGTTGACGCCCTGCTCCTGCGTGAGGTCCTGGATCATCTGGAGGTGCCGGATGTCCCGCTCCGAGTACCGGCGCGTGTTCCCCGAGGTTCGCTTCGGACGAAGCAGCCCCTTGCGCTCGTAGATGCGGAGGGTCTGAGGATGCACGCCCGCCAGCTCGGCCGCCACGCTGATGATGTAGACGGCGAGCTCTTCACGCTCGTTCGGTCGTTCGTCACTCATCCGTTCATCCCTCTCACTCATCCACGCCCAGGTGCCGGCGCGGCGATCCCTTCTGCGCGTCGCGGAGCTGCTTCACGAGCTCCTTCTCTTCCTTCGCCAGCTTCTCGGGAACGTCGACCTTCAGGGTCACGAGCAGGTCACCGTGACCTCCGCGCTTGGGCGCGCCTCTCCCCTTCACGCGGAAGGTCTTCCCCGACGGCGTGCCGCCCGGAACCTTGAGCGTCACGGGGCCGTTCAGCGTCGGGACCTTCACCTGCGCGCCCAGCGCCGCCTCGGCGAACGTGACGGGCAGCTCCAGCGTGAGGTCGTCGCCCCTCCGCCCGAAGAACGCGTGGCGCCCGACCTCGACCCGGACGAACAGGTCGCCCGCCGGGCCGCCCTGGGGCCCCGGCTCCCCGCGATTTGCCAGCCGGATCCGGGCACCGTTCCTCACGCCGGCGGGGATCTTCACCGTGAGCCTCCGCGTTCGGCGCTCGCTGCCCGAGCCGCGGCAGACCGTGCAGGGGGTCTCGACCACGCGCCCGGAGCCGGAGCAGCGGGGGCACGGCTGCGCCATAGAGAAGAACCCCTGGTTCACCGCGATCGACCCGCTCCCGCCGCACTGAGGGCAGGTTGCCGAAGTGGTGCCGGGCTCCGCGCCGGAGCCCGCGCAGCGCGAGCAAGACGCGGGGCCGGTGATCCTGACGGGCACCGACGCGCCGCGCATCGCCTCGTCGAAAGCGATCCTCACCGCGGCCTCGAGGTCGGCGCCGCGCTGGGGGCGGAGCGGCTGCCCCCCGCGGCGCCCTCCGAAGAGTCCGCCGAACAGGTCGCCGAGGTCGCCGAGGTCGCCGAAGTCGACCCGTTCGTATCCGCCGCCCCGCGGCCAGCCGGAGGCGCCCCCCGGGCCACCGAACCCCGCCGCGCCCATGTCCCGGACCTGGTCGTACGCCTTCCGCTTCTCTGCGTCGCCCAGGACGTCGTAGGCCGCCGAGATCTCCTTGAACCTGTCCTCCGCCGCCTGGTTCCCCGGGTTGGCGTCGGGATGGTGCTGCTGCGCCAGCTTGCGGTACGCCTTCTTGATCTCTGCGGCCGAGGCGTTCTTCGCCACCCCGAGGACCTGGTAGTAGTCCTTCTCGAACCACTCCCGGCGTACCTCGTCGGTCATCTCAGGTCCGCTCCACCCGCACTCCGGCGGGTCGGACCACGCGGCCCTTCAGCGTGTAGCCGGGCCGGAGCACGTCGGCGACGACCGGCTCGCCGTCGCCGTCGCCGGTCTGCATCAGGGCCTCGTGGAGCTCGGGGTCGAAGGGCTTGCCCTCCGCTTGGATCCTCTGGAGCCCCTCCGCTCGGAGGGAGTCGATCAGCTTCGCGTACACGAGCTCGACGCCGTGCAGGAACCGGTCGAAGTCGGGCTTGTCCGTCGCGGCCATGAGCGCGAGCTCGAAGTCGTCGACGACCTCGAGCAGCCGGCGGATCACCGGCTCGGCCGCGAGCTCGATCGCCTGGGTCTGCTCCTTCAGCACGCGCTTGCGGTAGTTGTCGAACTCCGCCTGGAGCCGGCGGAGGTGGTCGAGGTACTCGGCCGCCTGCTTCCGCACCGCCTCGACGTCGGCCCCGGCCGCCTCCTTCTCGGAAGGCGCGCCCGAGACCGCACCGGCCTCCATGGCCGGGGCGGTCTCGTCCGTCTTCGCGAAGCGGCGCTTGTCGGTCACCTTGACCCGCGGACGCGCCGCGCGCGGCTCGTCGTGCTCGCTCATCGGTTGATCTCGTTCTGGATCGACGTCAGGTCCCGGAAGGGATCCCTTCGCGTGCTTTCCAACATCTACGAAGCGCCTCCCTCGTCGACGATCTCGCCCTCGACGACGTCCTCGTCCGAGGGCCCGGCCTCGCCGGTGCCGGAGCCGCCCGCGGCCGCCGCGGCCTGGGGCTCCGACGCGGCCTGGGCCTGCTGGTACATGGCCTGCCCGATCCGCTGGAAGACCTGCATCGTGGCGTCCGTCGCGGATCGGATCCTGTCCGCGTCCGCGTCCTCGGCCTTCAGCACTTCCTTCAGCTCTTCGTTCTTCTTCTTGAGCTCGTCGCGGTCCGACTCCGGCACCTTGTCGCCCCACTCCTGCATGGACTTGTCGACGGTGTAGGCGAGCTGGTCGGCCTGGTTGCGGGCCTCGGCGGTCTCGCGCCGCTTGTGGTCCTCGGCCGCGAAGGCCTCGGCATCCTTGACCATCCGGTCGATCTCGTCCTTCGAGAGCGCGGTGCCCCCGGTGATGGTCATCGCCTGCTCCTTGCCGGTGGCAAGGTCCTTCGCCGAGACGTTCACGATGCCGTTGGCGTCGATGTCGAAGGCGACCTCGATCTTCGGAACGTTGCGCGGCACCGGCGGGATGCCCATGAGGTGGAACCTGCCCAGCGACTTCATCGCCGGCGAGTAGACGGTCTCGGCCTCGCCCTGAAGGACGTGTATCTCGACCGTGGTCTGGTTGTCGTCGGCGGTGGTGAAGATCTCCGACTTGCGCGTGGGGATCGTCGTGTTGCGCTCGATCATCTTCTGGAAGATGCCCCCCTTGGTCTCCACGCCGAGGGTGAGCGGCGTGACGTCCAGCAGCAGGATGTCCTTCACGTCGCCCTTCAGGACTCCGGCCTGGATCGAGGCGCCGACCGCGACGACCTCGTCGGGGTTGACGCCCTTGTGCGGCTCCTTGCCGCCGGTGAGCTTCTTCACCAGCTCCTGGATCATCGGCATGCGGGTGGACCCGCCAACGAGGATCACGTGGTCTACCTCGTTCGCGTGCTTGCCCCAGTCCTTGATCGCCTGCTCGAAGGGACCCTTGCACCGGTCGACCAGGTCCGTGGTCATGCGCTCGAACTCGGCGCGAGTGAGCTTCTGCTCCAGGTGCAGCGGGCCTTCGTTCGTCGCAGTGACGAAGGGAAGGTTGATGGTGGTCTCGGCGACCTGGGAGAGCTCGATCTTCGCCTTCTCGGCGGCCTCCTGGAGCCGCTGCCGCGCCATGCGGTCCGCGGACAGGTCGACGCCGTGGCCGTCCTTGAAGGACTTGACGAGCCAGTCGACGATCCGCTGGTCCCAGTCGTCGCCGCCCAGCTGGGTGTCGCCGTGCGTGGCCTTCACCTCGAAGACGCCCTCGCCGATCTCGAGCAGCGACACGTCGAACGTGCCACCGCCCAGGTCGAAGACGAGGATCGTGTGGTCCGCCTCCTGCTTGTCCAGGCCGTAGGCGAGAGCCGCGGCGGTGGGCTCGTTGATGATGCGGAGCACCTCGAGCCCCGCGATCCGTCCGGCCTCCTTCGTGGCCTGGCGCTGGGAGTCGTCGAAGTACGCGGGGACCGTGATCACCGCCTGCGTCACGGTGTCGCCCAGGTAGGACTCGGCGTCTCGCTTCAGCTTCAGCAGGATCTGCGCGGAGATCTCCTGTGGAGTCCAGTTCTTGCCGTCGACGCCGACCACCCAGTCCTTAGACCCCATGTGTCGCTTCACGGACCGGACCGTCCGGTCGGGGTTCGTGATGGCCTGGCGCTTGGCGACCTCGCCCACCAGGATCTCCGCGTTCTTCGAGAACCCAACCACCGAGGGGGTCGTGCGCGACCCTTCGGCGTTCGGGATGACGACCGGCTCGCCGGCCTCCAGGATGGCGACCACGGAGTTCGTGGTGCCGAGGTCGATGCCCACTGCTCGTGCCATGTCGCGACTCCTCCTTCAGAGGTCTGTTCGGAGCTTTCCTAAGCCAAACATGAGGATAAAACTTGAGCGCATGATTGACAAGTTCCGAGCGTGTGGATCCCCGGGGCGGGACCGCCCGGCGAGCCTGTCGATGGCGGGGGTCGCACCCGGCCTGATGCCTCTCCATCCGAGAGAGGCGGGCGGGTAGACTTCGGGCTCGACGTGATCGCCCGAGCCGCCGTCCTGGTCCTGATGCTGGCCCTCGCCGGGGGTCTGTTCGCGCGGCGGATCGGGTTCCTGTTCCGGATGGTGCGGCTCGGCAGGCCGGTCGACCGATCCGGGGACCTGCCCACGCGGCTCGCCCGCGAGGGCTCGCAGGTGCTCGGCCAGCGCAAGCTGCTCCAGCGGTTGCTGCCCGGCCTGATGCACGCGCTGATCTTCTGGGGGTTCCTCGTCCTGCTCACGACGATCCTCGAGGCGCTCGGCCAGGCGGTGTCCGTGGACTTCGCCCTCCCGCTGATCGGCCACGCGGCCTGGCTCGGGCTCGTTCAGGACGTCTTCGCCGCCGGGGTGCTCGTGGGGCTCGCGATCGCGGCATGGATACGGCTCGTGCAGCGTCCGGAGCGGTTCGTGGGGAGCCACACCGTCGAGGCGTACCGGATCCTCGGGCTGATCCTCTGGATCGTCGTGACGCTCTTCGGCCTGAGGGCCGCTCGCATCGCCGACGGCCTCGCGGCGACCTCGACCGCCTGGACGCCGATCTCCACCGGGCTCTCGCACCTGTTCACCTGGATGGGGCCGGGATGGCAGCGCTTCTTCGTCTGGGCGTTCCTCTGGGCGCACCTCTCGCTGGTCCTGGGGTTCCTCGTGTACCTGGGGTACTCGAAGCACCTGCACATCCTGACGAGCGCGGTGAACGTGTTCCTGGCCAGCACGAGGCCGCGGGGAACGCTCACGCCGCTCAAGATCGACATGGACGCGCTGGAGGCGGGAACGCAGTCACTCGGCGCGGAGAAGATCACCGATCTCACGCACAAGGAGCTGCTGGACCTCTACGCCTGCACGGAGTGCGGCAGGTGCCAGAACGCCTGCCCCGCATGGAACACCGGCAAGCCTCTCTCGCCGAAGCTGCTGATCATGGACCTGCGCGACGACCTGTTCCGCGAGGGCGCCGACATCCTTCGCGCCCTGCGCGAGGGCGGCACCCACGAGACGCGGCCCCTCGTGCCCGACGTGATCGACGAGGATGTCGTGTGGGCCTGCACGACCTGCGGCGCCTGCATGCAGGAGTGCCCCGTGGACATCGAGCACGTCGACACGATCGTCGACCTGCGCCGGTACCTCGTGATGGGCGAGTCGCGCTTCCCGGCTGAGGCCGGCGCGCTGCTCAGGAACCTGGAGAACCAGCAGAATCCCTGGGGGATCGCGCAGTCCCAGCGGGCCGACTGGGCCGAGGGCCTGGACGTTCCACTCGTCGACGGCGCCGCGCCCGAGTACCTGTACTGGGTGGGCTGCGCCGGCTCGTTCGACGACCGCGCCAAGAAGATCTCGCGCGCGGTGGCCGAGCTCCTTCAGCGCGCGGGGGTGCCGTTCGCGATCCTTGGACCCAGGGAGGCGTGCAGCGGCGACCCGGCGCGGCGGATCGGCAACGAGTTCCTGTTCCAGACCCTGGCCGAGCAGAACGTCGAGACGCTTAACGCCGCCGGGGTGACGAAGGTGATCGCGAACTGCCCCCACTGCTTCAACACCCTGCGCAACGAGTACCCGGAGTACGGCGGGCGCTACGAGGTGATCCACCACACCCAGCTGCTCGAGGACCTCGTGCGGTCCGGGCGCCTGCGCCCGACCGAGGAGGTCCGCACGCTCCTCGCCTACCACGACCCGTGCTACCTGGGCCGGCACAACGAGATCTACGACCCGCCCAGGGACGTGCTCTCGAGAGTGCCCGGCGTGGAGCAGGTCGAGATGCCCCGCCACCGCGAGCGGGGGATGTGCTGCGGCGCCGGCGGCGCCCGCATGTGGATGGAGGAGCGGATCGGCAAGCGGATCAACGACGAGCGGATGGACGAGGCCGCCTCGACCGGCGCCGGGACGGTCGGCGTCGCCTGCCCCTACTGCCTGATCATGCTGGATGACGGGGCGCGCGCCCGCGGGGACGAGGTCGAGATCCTCGACGTCGCCCAGGTCCTCCGCCGAGCCCTCCCCGACCCCGCCCCGGCGGCCGCGGAGCCGGCCGACCTCGGCCAGGCGCACTAGGTCCACTTTCCGTTCCGAGCCTGGGAACCGTTCCGAAAAGGTCAAGGCCGCCCCCGGTCCGACCGAAAAGGAACTAGAACCAACGGCCTCGAACGAAGGACGAACGGATGAGCGTTCCCGGCATGCACGTGCGCCATGGGCGGCAGTCGACGGCGTCGAAGAACGCCAAGTCGACCGTCGAATCGCTGATGCTCGCGGAACGGACCAGGTGGGCCATGCGGATCCACGACGGCCTCACCCAGTCCGTGACGAGTGCCGTGCTCGAGCTGCAGACCCTCCGGCACAGGCTGGAGACCGACCCCCAGGCCGCGATCGAGTCGATCGAGGAAGCCGAGGCCGAGATCCGCAAGGACCTGCGCGAGATCCGGGAGATCCTGTTCGAGCTCGACGAGGGGATGCCCCACACCGAGGCCTCGCCCTCCCTCGCCCGCTTCGTCGCCGAGGTCGTGGAGCGGTGGAAGCTCCCGGCGCGCGTCTCGGTCGAGGGTGACGTCGACCACGTGCCCGCGCGCGTCCAGGAGGTCGCCCACAGCGTCATCGCCGAGGCCCTCGCGAACGTGGCCAAGCACTCGGGGGCACCGGAGGTGAGCCTTCGGCTCCGCGCCAGCGCGGGCGAGCTCCGGATCGAGGTCGAGGATCGCGGCGCCGGCTTGCCGGGGCCCTTCGACGACCTGAACGAGGACCAGCACTTCGGGCTCCGCCTGATGCGCGCCCGGGTGAACGGGATCGACGGAACGCTGGAGATCGAATCGACACCCGGGAGCGGCACCCGCATCGTGGCGTGCCTCCCCGTCGGAGAGGTGAGGGAGCGATGAGGATCCTGATCGTGGACGACCATGCGCTCGTACGGCGCGGCATGAGCTACGTGGTGAAGGAGTGCTTCCCCGACGCCGAGGTCTACGAGGCCGACGGCGCCGCGCAGGCGCTCGAGGTCATGAAGGCCCAGAAGGTGGACCTGGCCCTCGTGGACGTCCGGATGCCGGACCTCGACGGCCTGGAGCTCCTGCGCGCGATGAAGGCGCAGTGGGCCGACGTGCCGGTCGTCATGCTCTCCACCTACGAGAACGCCCCGTACGTGAAGCGCGCGCTCACCGACGGCGCATCCGGCTACCTGCTGAAGGACGCGACGCCCGAGGATCTCGGCCAGGCCATCCGGGTCGCGCTCTCCGGCAGCGGCAACGTGCTCTCGCCGCGGGTGATCCAGAACCTCTTCGAGGACGCCGACTCCGGGAGCGGCTCGGGCTCCGGAAGTCGGAGGTCGGAGTTCAGCCTGACTCAGCGCGAGAACGACATCCTTGCTCTGCTCGCCGAGGGCCGGAGCAACCGGGACATCGCGCAGTGCCTGTTCCTGTCGGAGAAGACCGTGAAGGCGCACCTGGCGGCGATCTTCCGCAAGCTCGGCGTGACCAACCGCACCCAGGCGGCGATGGCGGCGGTGCAGATGGGCATCGGCCCGTACCCCGGCTCGAACGGGCATGGACCGCTCTCGAGGGTCGAGGAAGAGCTGCGGCCTCGGTAGCTCAGGTCTTCGGGCCCTTCTGGCCCCTCGGGCGGAACTCCTCGAAGAACTTGCTCGCGGTGGGGCCACGCTGCCCCTGGTACTTGCTGCGCGTGGCGGCCGAGCCGTAGGGCACGTCGGCGGGTGTGGTGAGCCGGAAGAACGATATCTGCCCGATCTTCATCGCGGGGTAGATCGTGATCGGCAGGTTCGCCACGTTCGAGAGCTCCAGCGTGAGGTAGCCGTCCCAGCCCGGGTCGACGTACCCCGCGGTCGAGTGGATCAGGAGGCCCAGCCGGCCGAGGGAGGACTTCCCCTCGAGGCGGGCCACCATGTCGTCGGGGATCGACACCCGCTCGAGCGTCGAGCCCAGCACGAACTCCCCCGGATGCAGGATGAAGGGCTCGTCGGGCTTCACCTCGACGAGCTCGGTGAGGTCGGGCATCTCGGTGCGCACGTCGATGTACGGGTAACGCGAGTTCGCGAAGACTCGGAACTGGGAGTCGACGTGCAGGTCCACCGAGGAGGGCTGGACGCACGCCTCGTCGAACGGGTCGATCACGATGCGCCCGGCCTCGATCTCTTCCCTGATCGTGCGGTCGGAGAGGATCATCGGCGGGAGATGCTATCGGGTCGACGGGGCGTTCGAGACCGCGACCCATCGCTCGAGGGTCTGGCGAGCGGCACCGGAGTCGATCGAGCGAGCCGCGAGGTCCATGCCCTCGTCGAGCGAGCCCGCCGCGCCCGCCACCTCGAGCGCGGCGCCGGCGTTCAGGAGCGCCACGTCGCGCCCGGGGCCCGGCGCGCCGTCCAGGATCTCGAGGGCGATCGCGACGTTGCGCTCGACGTCCCCGCCGGCCAGGTCGGCCGGAGCCGCCTTCGCGAGGCCGTGCTTCGCGGGGTCCAGGTGCGTCTCGCGCACGTCGCCCTCGCGCACGTCGAAGACGGTTGAGATGCCGGTGGTCGTGAGCTCGTCCAGGCCGTCCTCGCCGCGGAAGAGCTTCGCGCGGATCCCCCGGCGGGCAAGGACCTCGGCCATCAGCGGCAGCATCCGCTCGTCCGAGCAGCCGACGACCTGGGCGACCGGTCGGGCGGGGTTCGTGAGCGGCCCCAGGAAGTTGAAGACCGTCGGGATCCGCAGCTCGCGCCGGACCGGCGCGGCGTGACCCATGGCCGGGTGGAACATCGGGGCGAACATGAACCCGATGCCGGCATCGGAGAGGCAGCGCGCGACGCCGGAGGGGTCGAGGTCGATCTTCACGCCGAGGGCCTCCAGCAGGTCCGCGGAGCCGCAGTGGCTCGAGGCGGCGCGGTTGCCGTGCTTGGCGACCGGCACCCCGGCGCCGGCCACCACGATCGCGCCGACCGTTGAGATGTTGAACGTGCCGCTGCGGTCTCCACCGGTGCCGCAGGTGTCGACGACCTTCAGGGTGTGCTCGACCGGGTTCGCGAACTCGAGCATCACGCTCGCGAGGCCCTCGATCTCGTCGACCGTCTCGCCCTTGGTTCGAAGGGCCATCAGGAACCCCCCGATCTGGCCGGGGGTGGCCTCGCCGGTCATCACCGCCCGCATCGCGGCGCCCGCCTCCTCGGCGGAGAGGTGCTGACGCGAGGCCAGCTTGGAGAGCGTCGAGGGCCAGAAGTTGAGATCGGACCCATCCATCAGGCAGGGAAAGCTAGCAGGTCGCGGGTGGCGCGGGACCGGTCGCGCGCCCCTGGGGAGGCTCTCGCTACACTGTGGTCCGGTCGCTCCGGCGGCCGGACCAAGCGGGTGTGGTTCAATGGCAGAACGCAAGCTTCCCAAGCTTGAGACGGGGGTCCGATTCCCCTCACCCGCTCCGAAGATCGCGCAGTCCGCAGGGGGTATAGCGATAGCCCGGGGCGTGAACATCTGGTGGGAAGCACGGGCGCGCGCTTCTTCACGGCTCTTGCGTAGAGCTCCCACAGAGATCACCGAACCCACTCGGGGGATACTCGTCCACACTCGCCACCCGGTAGCTTCGACGCGACACCACTTCGAGCAACCCGTCCGCGAACGCCAACGTCCTCTCGGACACGAGCAATGGGTCATCTGCCTTGGCGCTCCACTCGATCACGAGCTGGGAAGAGCCTTGACCCTCGCAGTACGTCCCGCTCTGGGTGCTCGTCCCGTCGTGGTCTGGCGCTAAGCCGATGGTCGTGCTGAATGGCGTGGGGTCGCAGGCGGGTCCGCAGTTCTGAAGGACGGGGGCGAGGTTGCCGTGGCCAACGATCTGGAAGAACCACAGCGTCCGCGATGTGGCTGGATCTCCCTGCTTGGCGACCGCGATCTCGTCCACACCGTCCCCGTTGAGGTCGAGAGCCGCGTCGGGCCAAACCTTGTACGCGTCGGCGGTCAATAGGTCGGTGATCCGGTCGCTCAGGAGCTGAACGCGTGAACCACTGCCGATGCCCAGCCTCTGGAATCCCTCCGACTCCATGCAACCGGCACCGGGGACCCGCTCCTCCTCGAAGACCCAGGCTGTGTCGCGGCCGCCGCCGAAATCGCCCGCGAGGGTCATCGGACGACAGACCTTGAACGGCACGCCGTCGATCGCGATCGCGTCCCCGGAATCGGTTGAAGGGCTCGGAGCGAGCGAGAAGGCCCGCAACCCTGGGACGTCCACCGGCTTGTTCGAGACTCCCCAATCCAGGATCATGTGCGTCCAGGGATCCGCGGTGAAGACGAGCGTGGTCCCTTTGGGTGCCGGAGCGCCGATCGGACCTTTCGCGAGGATCGCGGTGAAGTCACCCGTCAGCACGACAAGGTACTCGGGTTCGCCGTTTGCTTGGTCCGCGGTGAGCCCCAAGGCCGGGGCCGCCGTCTTCGAGTCCGTGAACACCCAGCGGGCGGACGTCGGGTTGGGATCTCTGTTGTTCGAGGCCGTCCGCTGAGCGAGCTCGACCAACCAGCCTGGCGGGCGGGGACGGCCCCCGATCGACGATGGGGTTGCGGTGGGACGCAGAACCGACCATGCGAAGGCCGCGGCCGCGGCGAACACGGCGAAGGCGACGACGGCCGCGACGAGATGAGAGCGTTCCTTGGGCGACCCGTCGAGCCGAGACGCAGTGCCGTCGGCGATCCGCTCAGCACGGGCCTCGGCATCGGCCCACACGTCCGGCGTTCCAACCCGGTCCGCTTCCGCGAATCTCTTCCGAAGATCAATCATCGGCCTCACCCTCCAACTCCTTCCGAAGGGCCTTCCTCGCTCGGTACAGGTGGACTCCGACGGAGGACCGCGACGAGCCCACGATCGACGCGATCTCTCCGAGCGAGTAACCGCCGTAGTAGTGCAGGACCGTCACGACACGTTGGCGATGTGGCAGGCCTCGGAGTGCCCGCGTCAGGTCGATTACCGACTCGGGCGCCGGGATCTCGGGATCGGGGATCGCCTCGGGTGGCCATCTCATCCGCTGGAGCTCCCCTCCCGCGATCGCGAAGGCCGCCCTCCAAACCCAGGCGCCTGGCGCGCGCACCTGGTCGCCTCTCGCGATCCCCTGCGCGAAGGCCTCGGCCATCACGTCGCTCGCCACCTCTGGGCTCCCCGTGGCGAGCAGCAAGGCCCGCCAGAGGCGCGGTGCTTCCTCGCGGTACGCCGCCTCCCAGCGGGCCTTCGTATCGACGATCACCGCTCAATCTTCCATCCGGAAGTACGGGGCCGGGAGAAGGTATTCGTTTGACCGGCTTCCCGAGTTCTTGGTGGATGGCGGGCCCAGGGTGACCCGGGACGAGGAGTCGACTCGCGTGGCCATACCGCCCGTCTCCCGATCGTCGCGGAGGCAACCTAGACGTGCCTCAGCCTCGTGAACGCCGACGGCACGCATCTACGGTCGACGTGACGTTCCGTCTTTGACATCGGGGAGGCAGAACCGGAGTGTCAGGGACCTAGGTGCCACGCACCTGAGAGGGGCCACAAGTCTGTCGGAGCGAATCGCCGACGCAGGCTGGCAACGATGGAACCTGAGAGGCGGCATCGGGCAATATCCGGGTGTGAGCAGCGGCTCAGACGCCGACATCATCTCCTCGGCCGCGCCAACAGCCGCGCTCGCTCTCCTGTTCGAACGGCATTTCGCCGCCGTCTACCGGTACCTTTCTCGACGAGTGGGCCCGCAGCTTGCCGAGGAGCTCGCGGCCGAGACCTTCGTACAAGCCCTCACGCACCTCGCTGCGTACGACCGGACCCGACCCGACGCCCGTCCGTGGCTGTTCGGGATCGCGACGAACCTGCTCCGCCATCACGTCCGCAGCGAGCGACGGAGGCTGGCGGCTTACCGACGAGCTGCCGTCGAAGTCGGCGCATCCCTCATTGAGGAGGACGCCGGCATGGGGTTGCTCGGTCCGAAGCTCCTCGGCGAGATCCGGACCATGTCAGCGGAGCAGCGCGATGTCCTGCTGCTGTACGCCTGGGCGGCCCTCTCCTACGAGCAGATCGCGGACGCGCTCGGCCTGCCGATCGGCACCGTCCGCTCCCGGCTCTCCAGGACCCGGCAACGGCTACGGGAACTCATGGAGGTCGACCGGGCAACAACAGCACGAGGATCGACCGGAGGAGTCGACGATGACCGATGAGCTGGACCTGGTGCGCTCGCTCGGGGAGAGCGTGGAGCCCGACGACGTCATCCGCGATCGCGTCTATGCCGCGATCCAGACTCGGCTAGACCGTTCGCCTCGCCGGTTCCTGGTGCTCGCAGGACTCGCCGCGGCCGCGCTCGCGATCACGGTCGTTGTCGCGCTCGCCCTCGACCGATCCTCGGTTCGGACCCCTACGCAGTCCGCAGCAACCCCGAGCTTCCCCCCCGGCTGGTCGCTGAAGCCGCCCGAAGGCGTCTCCGGAGGGTGGTTGCCCACCCCGTTCCTCCACGCGCACGACCTGAGCCTCCCGCAGGCGCAGGCGATGGTCGGGTTCGAGATCCCACGGCCCGCCGACCCGCTTGCATCGGACGATCAGATCCAGGACGTGTGGGTCGCGCAGCTGCCTGACGAAGGCGGCGGCACCGAGACGCAGATCCGAGTCGTCTACTCCACGGGGGTGTACGTCGAGCTGGAACCGGCGATCCCGGAGCTGATCGGCGATCCAGCCGCGCAGCTCGCGGGGTTCAGGCAGATGGCCGCAGAGGACGCGTCGGCGACCGGCGGGCAAGCGCGCGTCACGACCGTCAACGGCGCGCCCGCCTACTTCATCCCGCAGGGAGCCGCCACGTTCGCGAACGGCCAATCGCAAGGCAATGCCGGGTGGGTCTTCTTCCTCCTCGGAGACCAAGGCGTCGATGTCGTCGGCTACATGTCCGATGCCGATCTGCTGCGGGTAGCGTCCTCGATCGCTCCTCGCCCGGCCTGACCGTCCTTCCCTCACGAAGGCGTGAGGGGCGCCTCACATCGACCTCACGATGAAGACGGGTGGTGAGCGCGATGCTTTCGGATACGCCGAGACGCCCTAGGCAAGGCGGTCCTAGTGTCCCGCCTCTGAAGTTCTTTGACGGCGGGCGTGGGGGAGGATCTCGTCGGCCGTCTTGGTCCAGGTGAACGGGTGACAGCGTTCGTTCCAGCCATCGATGAAGCGGCTGATGGCGGCGACGAGCTCCTTGACGCT